>NZ_CP079865.1:0-300432 GCF_025263565.1 Mycobacterium sp. SMC-8 | reverse complement strand
GCCAAGAGCCGGATCCCGCTGGCGCCCACCCAGCTGCTGATGCACCACATCGTGGAGTTCGCCGAAACGCTGCGGGTGCGTCCGTCGATCTCCGAGGCCACCAAACGGATGAACGACGCGACGATGGACAGCCTGCACCGCGCGTACGCGGCCGGGGTGAAGTTCGCGATGGGCACCGACAGCGGCTTCTCGTTGGTGCCGTACGGCCAGTGGCACGCCCGCGAGCTGGAGATGCTGATGCTCTACACCGGCATGAGTTCATTGGAGGCCATCCAGGCCGGCACCAAGCACGGCGCCAACGCGATGGGCCTGCCCGACGACCTCGGCGTGCTCGCCGAAGGCAAGCTGGCCGACATCATCGTCGTCGACGGCGACCCGGTGGCCGACATCCGGGTGCTGTACCAGCCCGGCAGGGTCGAGACCGTCGTCCTCAACGGCGAGATCCAGACGTTCCCCGAGGACATCCGGACCCGGTTCATCCGCAACGACTACCTGCCCCACGAGTACGGGTGGGACCTGCTGTCCTACGAGCGGGCGTTCGAGGGCGCCGAGACCCCCAAGACCCAACTCGACTGGACCTCCGAGCAGCGCCTGGACGTCGTCAACGACGTCCGCAAGTACGAGAAGATCGGCGCCGCGCCCGCCGCGGAATAGGTCGGCCCTTTTTCGCTCTCAGCAGGGAGCGGCTGCCTGATGTCGGGGACAGTCGTAGCGTGGTGGTCGTGACATCACCTAACGATCTGCCCTGCACCCTCGGCGAGCTGCGCGCCTCCGGCCATCAGGAGCGCAGCATCAAGGCTGAGCTGCGGGAGAACCTGCTGGCCCGCCTTGCCGCCGGCGACGACATCTGGTCCGGCCTGTTCGGCTTCGAGGACACGGTGCTGCCGCAGGTCGAACGTGCGCTGATCGCCGGGCACGACTTCGTGCTGCTCGGCGAGCGCGGGCAGGGAAAGACCCGGTTGCTGCGGTCGCTGGTCGGCCTGCTCGACGAGTGGACGCCGGTGATCGCCGGGTCCGAGCTCGGCGAGCACCCGTACAGCCCGATCACCCCGGAGTCGATCCGGCGGGCGGCCGACTCCGGCGACGACCTGCCGGTGATTTGGCGGCACCGCAGCGAGCGCTACACCGAGAAGCTGGCCACCCCCGACACCAGCGTGGCCGACCTGGTCGGTGACATCGATCCGATCAAGGTCGCCGAGGGACGCAGCCTCGGGGACCCGGAGACCATCGCCTACGGCCTGATCCCGCGGGCCCATCGCGGCATCGTCGCCGTCAACGAGCTTCCCGACCTCGCCGAGCGGATCCAGGTCGCGATGCTCAACGTCATGGAGGAACGCGACATCCAGGTCCGCGGCTACACGCTGCGGCTGCCGCTGGACGTGCTGGTCGTCGCCAGCGCCAACCCGGAGGACTACACCAACCGCGGCCGCATCATCACCCCGCTCAAGGACCGGTTCGGCGCGGAGATCCGCACCCACTATCCGCTCCAGCTCGACGCCGAGGTCGGCGTCATCGTCCAGGAGGCCCACCTGGCGGCCGAGGTGCCCGAGTATCTGCTGCAGATCCTGGCCCGCTTCGCCCGCAGCCTGCGCGAGTCCAGCTCGATCGACCAGCGCTCGGGTGTGTCGGCCCGCTTCGCGATCGCGGCCGCCGAGACGGTGGCCGCGTCGGCGCGGCATCGCGCCGCGCTGCTCGGCGAGCAGGAGCCGGTGGCGCGGGTGGTCGATCTGCAGACGGTGATCGACGTGCTGCGCGGCAAACTGGAGTTCGAGTCGGGGGAGGAAGGACGCGAGCAGGCGGTGCTGGAGCACCTGCTGCGGCGCGCGACCGCCGAGACCGCTCAGCGTCTCCTTGGCGGCATCGACGTCGGACCCATGGTCACCGCTGTGGAGAACGGCTCTCCCGTCACCACCGGGGAACGGGTGTCGGCCCGCCAGGTGCTGGACGCGCTTCCCGAGGTGCCCGCGGTGGCCGAGATCCAGCGGCGTCTCGGCGCGACGTCGGAGGGGCAGCGCGCCGCCGCGATCGAGTTGGCGTTGGAGGCGTTGTATCTGGCCAAGCGCATCGACAAGGTGTCCGACGAGGGCGAAACGGTATACGGCTGATGGCGAGAAAACTCTCGCGGTACTCGCGATATACCGGCGGCCCGGATCCGTTGGCGCCGCCTGTGGATCTGCGGGAGGCGCTGGAGGCCATCGGTCAGGACGTGATGGAGGGCACGTCGCCGCGGCGCGCGCTGTCCGAACTGCTGCGCCGCGGCACCCGCAACATGCCCGGTGCCGACAAGCTCGCCGCCGAGGCCAACCGCCGCCGACGAGAACTGTTGCAACGCAACAACCTCGACGGAACTCTGGCCGACATCAAGAAGCTGCTCGACGAGGCGGTCCTCGCCGAGCGCAAGGAGCTGGCCCGCGCCCTCGACGATGACGCGCGCTTCGGGGAGCTGCAGCTCGACTCGCTGTCGCCGTCGCCGGCCAAGGCCGTGCAGGAACTCGGCGAGTACGACTGGCGATCGCCGGAAGCGCGCGAGAAGTACGAGCAGATCAAGGATCTCCTCGGCCGCGAGATGCTCGATCAGCGGTTCGCGGGCATGAAGGAGGCGCTGGAGAACGCCACCGATGAGGATCGGCAGCAAGTCAACGACATGCTCAACGACCTCAACGACCTGCTCGACAAGCACGCCAAGGGGCAGGACTCGCAGCAGGATTTCGACGACTTCATGGCCAAGCACGGCCAGTTCTTCCCGGAGAATCCGCAGAACATCGACGAACTGCTGGACTCGCTGGCCAAACGGGCTGCTGCCGCCCAGCGGTTCCGCAACAGCCTGTCCGAGCAGCAGCGGGCCGAACTGGATGCGTTGGCGCAGCAGGCATTCGGGTCGCCGTCGTTGATGAACGCGCTGAACCGTCTCGACGCCCACCTGCAGGCGGCCAGGCCGGGTGAGGACTGGTCGGGTTCGGAGCGGTTCTCCGGTGACGACCCGCTGGGCATGGGCGAGGGAGCGCAGGCACTGGCCGACATCGCCGAGCTCGAGCAGCTCGCCGAGCAGCTCTCGCAGAGCTATTCCGGGGCCACCATGGACGACGTCGACCTCGACATGCTGGCGCGGCAACTGGGTGACGAAGCCGCGGTCAACGCCCGCACCCTGGCCGAGCTGGAGCGCGCGCTGATGAACCAGGGCTTCCTGGACCGCGGCTCCGACGGGCAGTGGCGGCTCTCGCCCAAGGCGATGCGACAACTCGGTCAGGCGGCGTTACGGGATGTGGCGCAACAACTCTCGGGTCGGCACGGCGAACGCGACACCCGGCGTGCCGGTGCCGCGGGAGAGTTGACCGGCGCCACCCGGCCGTGGCAGTTCGGCGACACCGAACCGTGGAACGTGACCCGCACGGTAACGAATGCAGTGCTGCGCACTGCGGCGACCAACGCCGTTGGGCGCGAGGCCGGTGCCGGCGCGTCCGCGCCCCCGATCCGGATCACCGTCGACGACGTCGAGGTCTCCGAAACCGAGATGCGTACCCAGGCCGCGGTGGCGCTGCTGGTCGACACGTCATTCTCCATGGTGATGGAGAACCGGTGGGTGCCGATGAAGCAGACCGCGCTGGCCCTCAACCATCTGGTGAGCACCCGGTTCAGGTCGGATGCGCTGCAGATCGTCGCATTCGGCCGGTATGCCCGCACGGTGACCGCCGCCGAGCTGACCGGGCTGGAGGGCGTCTACGAGCAGGGCACCAACCTGCACCACGCGCTGGCGCTGGCGATGCGGCACCTGCGCCGGCATCCGAACGCGCAGCCGGTGGTGCTGGTGGTCACCGACGGCGAGCCGACGGCGCACCTGGAGGACTTCGACCGGGATGGACGTTCCGCTGTCTTTTTCGATTACCCTCCGCATCCCCGGACCATCGCGCACACCGTGCGCGGTTTCGACGAGGTGGCCCGGTTGGGCGCGCAGGTGACGATCTTCCGGCTCGGCAGCGACCCGGGGCTGGCACGGTTCATCGATCAGGTGGCCCGCCGGGTGGGCGGCCGGGTGGTGGTGCCCGACCTCGACGGTCTGGGCGCCGCGGTGGTCGGCGACTATCTGGGCACCCGGCGGCGGCGCGGTTGATCTTGAGGGGCGCGGCTGGTTCTGGGCGGGGGGGGGGCTAGTTCTCGGCTGCCGGCTTGCGCCGCTTGCGTTTGACGGCGACGCTGCCCCACAGCGCGAAACCGCGGATGCGGACGGTCGGCGCGCCGGGAGAGCCCTCACCGTCGACGCTGTGATCGAAGCTGCCCATCACCGCGACGCCGCGGGTGTCGACGTTGACCTCCGGCGGGACCAGGATCGTCTGACCGCCCATGATCGAGTGGCAGCGGATCTCGACCTCCGGTGAGGTGAAATCGGCATAGCGCAGGTCGATGACCCCGCCGCCGCACAGCGCGAAGGTGGTGAGCCGGCGCGGCACGTTCCACCGGCCGCGACGTTCGAAACCGGTGAGGATGGCCAGCAGCATCGTCGACGGCGCCGGCCGGCACGGCCCGCCGCGGCCCCGCGTCACCGCGCCCGGCAGGTCCGCCGACAGCCGGTCCAGTTCGTCATGGGTCTGAGCGGCGTACGCCTTGCTCAGACGGGACTCGTATTCGGAGAGGCCGAGCGTGCCGGAGGCGGCCGCGTCGGTCAGCAGTTGCGCCACCTGAATCCGGTCGGTGTCCCCGGCGCGTAGGGATCCGTTTCGCGAGGCGGGGGTGCTCATCGCGACCCGCTGCTCTTCATCGACGGCTCCTCGCTGCGCACGCGTACATCGCCCCCGAGCCTACGACGAACGCCGATTCACGCAAGTGCCTTGACCAAACTGTGAGGTGTCAGCGCGCCCAGCGCGGTGGACGCTTCTCCAGGAACGCGAGCATGCCTTCGCGGGCCTCCTCCGAGACGAACAGCGCGGCCGACTGATGCGTCAATTTCTCTGCACGCCGCTCGAAGTCGTCGATCAGCGCCGCAGTCGTCAGGGCTTTCGAAGCGGCCAGGCCCTGGGGGGAGCCCTGCGCGATCGCCGCCGTCAATTCGGCGACGGTCGACGCGACGTCGGGGGTCGCTATCGTGACAAGCCCCATCTCGGCGGCGTCGACGGCGCCGAACTTCTCCCCGGTGAGGAAATACCGTCCCGCCGCCCGCGCCGTCATCTTCGGCAGCAACGTCAGCGAGATGATCGACGGCGCGACACCGATCCTGGCCTCGGTCAGGGCGAACGTGCTCGCAGCGCCGGCCACCGCGATATCGCACGCGCCGACCAGGCCCAGCCCGCCGGCACGCACATGCCCGTCGATCGCGGCGATCACGGGCAGGCGCAGTTCGAGGATCCTGCGCAGCAGCCGTGTCATTTCCCGGGCGCGGGCGGTGGCCAGTTCGGACGGGTCACGGCCGGCCGCCTCGCCGAGGTCGGCGCCCGCGCAGAACGTCCTGCCGGTGTGCCCGAGGACCACCGCGCGCACCGCGCGGTCGTCGGCGGCGCGGGTCAGCCCGTCGTGCAACTGCTCGACCAGCGCCGAGGACAGTGCGTTGCGGTTGTGCGGGGAGTCCAGCGTGAGCCGGGCGACCGCGCCGTCGCGCTCGTAGCGGACCAGGGTGCTCGTCATCAGTAGGACCGGGGCAGCCCGAGCGAGGTCTGCGCGACGAAGTTGAGGATCATCTCCCGGCTGACCGGGGCGATGCGCGCCAGCCGCGACGCGGTCAGCACCGAGGCGATGCCGTACTCCTTGGTCAGGCCGTTCCCGCCGAGTGACTGCACCGCCTGATCGACGGCCCGAACCGACGCCTCGCCCGCCGCGTACTTGGCCATGTTGGCGGCCTCAGCGGCGCCGGCGTCGTCTCCGGCGTCGTACAGCGTCGCGGCCTTCTGCATCATCAGCCTGGCCAGCTCGATCTCGATGTGGTTCTGCGCCAAGGGATGTGACAGGCCCTGATGGGCGCCGATCGGGGTCTTCCACACCTGCCGGGTCTTGACGTAATCGACGGCCTTGTTGATCGCGAAGCGGCCCATGCCGACCGCGCTGGCCGCGCCCATGATGCGTTCGGGGTTCAGTCCCGCGAACAGTTGGGCGATCGCGGCGTCCTCGGAACCGACGAGCGCATCGGCGGGCAGCCGCACCTCGTCGAGGAACACCTGGAACTGGAACTCCGGGCTGACAATTTCCATCGGGATCTTGGTATACGTCAAACCCGTTGTGTCGGTGGGCACCACGAACAGCGCGGGCTTGAGGTTGCCGGTCTTGTGGTCTTCTGTCCTGCCGACGACGAGCACCGCTTGGGCCTGGTCAACGCCCGAGATGTACACCTTCTGGCCGGACAGGATCCAGTCGCTGCCGTCGCGCCGTGCGGTGGTGGTGATCTTGTGGGAGTTCGAGCCGGCGTCGGGTTCGGTGATCGCGAACGCCATCGTCAGCGTGCCGTCGGCGATGCCGGGAATCCAGCGTTTCTTCTGCTCCTCGGTGCCGAACCTGGAGATGATGGTGCCGTTGATGGCGGGGGAGACGACCATCATCAGCAGCGCCGACCCCGCGGCCGCCATCTCCTCCATCACCAGGCTCAACTCGTACATGCCGGCACCGCCGCCGCCGTACTCCTCGGGCAGGTTCACCCCGATGAAGCCGAGTCTTCCCGCCTCGGCCCATAATTCGTCGGTGTGCTGCCCGGCGCGGGCCTTCTCCAGGTAGTAGTCCTGCCCGTAGTTGGCGGCCATCGCGGCCACCGCTTTGCGCAGTGCCTGCTGCTCCTCGGTTTCGATGAAGCTCATCGTGAATCTCCTTCTCGGCTTTCGACGCGGGCGAGTACGGCGCCGACCTCGACCTGACGGCCGGGTTCGGCGATGAGTTCGACGAGGACACCGTCGGCGGGGGCGGTGATGGTGTGTTCCATCTTCATGGCCTCCAGCCATACCAGCGGTTGTCCCGCGGTGACGGTGTCACCGGCGGCGGCGCCAACCCGCAGCACCGTGCCCGGCATGGGGGCCAGCAGCGAACCGTGGGCCAGCGCTGCCGCCGGATCGGGAAAGCGGGGAAGTGCCCGCAGGTGTGCCGATCCGCCGGGCGAGTCGACGCACACCGTGTCGCCGTAGCGGGCGACGTCGAAGGGGCGATCCACCCCCGACACCGTCAGCACCACCCGTCGCCCGTCGGCCGACGCCAACGACACGTCGTCGTGGTCGGCGATCGTGATCCCGTCGCGGGTGAAGCGGTACCGCACCTCGTGTGTCGAACCGTCGGCGCCCTGGTAGCTCTTGCACTGGAATCCCGACGCCACATTGCGCCAGCCACTGGGGATCCCGGGGAAAGCAACCGCACCGCTGCGGTTGGCGGCCGCGTCGGCGAGGGCCGCGGCAACGGCGCTCAACGCGACCGTGCGGGCGTCGGCCACGGGTGCGGTCAGTCCCGTCAGCCCGTGGGTGTCGAAGAACCCGGTGTCGGTGGCGCCGTCGAGAAACGCGGGATGGCGCAACACGTTGACGAGCAGGTCCCGGTTGGTGCGCACCCCGTGGATACGGGCCCGGGTCAGCGCGTCGGCCAGCAGCGCGGCGGCCTGCCCGCGTGTCGGGGCGTATGAGATCACCTTCGCGATCATCGGGTCGTAGAACACCGAGATCACCGCACCGTCGTCGACGCCGGAGTCCAGACGCACCCCGGCCCGGTCGATCAGGCCGAATTCGATTCCGGCGGTGGGAACGTCGAAGTGGTGCACGGTGCCGGGCTGCGGCTGCCAATCCTTGGCGGGATCTTCTGCGTAGAGCCGCGCCTCGATCGACGCGCCCCGCGACATCGGCGGCGTGGGCTCCAGCCGGGTGCCGTCGGCGACGGCGAGCTGCAGTTCGACGAGGTCCGCGCCGGCGGTGAGCTCGGTGACCGGGTGCTCGACCTGCAGGCGGGTGTTCATCTCGAGGAAGTAGAAGGACCCGTCATCGTCGGCCATGAACTCCACGGTGCCCGCGCCGGTGTAGCCGATCGCGGTCGCGGCCAGCCGGGCGGCGTCGAACAGCTTGTCGCGCATCCCCGCGACGCGCTCGACGAGCGGGGACGGCGCTTCCTCGATGATCTTCTGGTGCCGCCGCTGGATCGAGCACTCGCGTTCGCCGACGGCCCACACGGTGCCGTACGCGTCAGCCATCACCTGCACCTCGACGTGATGGCCGGCGTCGAGGTAGCGCTCGCAGAACACCGTCGGATCGCCGAACGCCGACTGCGCCTCACGGCGTGCGGCCTCCACCTGGGTGGGCAGATCGGTCAGATCGCGCACCACGCGCATGCCGCGGCCCCCGCCCCCGGCAGAGGCCTTGATCAGCACCGGCAGCTGCTGCGTGGTCACGGCGTCTGGCGCCAGCTCGTCGAGCACGGGGACACCCGCGGCGGCCATGATCTTCTTCGCTTCGATCTTCGAGCCCATCGCCGCGACGGCGGCCACCGGCGGACCGATCCACGTCAGGCCCGCGTCCTGCACCGCAGCGGCGAAATCCGGGTTTTCGGAAAGGAAGCCGTAGCCGGGGTGGATCGCATCGGCGCCCGCCGCGTGCGCTGCCGCGATGAGTTGGTTCGCGTCGAGGTAGCCGCGGGTGCCGTCCAGACGCACCCGGGCGTCGGCCTCGGTCACATGCGGTGCGTCGGCATCGGGATCGGTGTACACCGCGACCGTGCCGATGCCCAGCCGGCGGCAGGTCGCGAACACCCGACGGGCGATCTCCCCGCGATTGGCAACCAGAACTCGAGTGATCATCGATGTCCCTTCGCAGACATGCGGGCGCTCACATCCGGAAGACGCCGAAGTTCGACGTCCCCTGGATCGGGCCACCGGCGATGGCGGACAAGCACATTCCGAGCACGGTGCGGGTGTCGCGGGGGTCGATCACGCCGTCGTCGTAGAGCCGGCCGGACAGGAACATCGGCAGCGACTCCGCCTCGATCTGCGCCTCCACCGCCGCGCGCAGTGCAGCATCAGCGGCTTCGTCGACCTGCTGGCCGCGTGCCTCGGACGCGGCCCGGTTGACGATCGAGAGCACCCCTGCCAGCTGCGTGCCGCCCATCACCGCGGATTTCGCGCTGGGCCAGGCGAACAGGAACCGGGGATCGTAGGCTCGCCCGCACATGCCGTAATGCCCGGCGCCGTAGGAGGCGCCGATGAGTAACGAGATGTGCGGCACGGTGGAGTTCGAGACCGCGTTGATCATCATCGCGCCGTGCTTGATCATCCCGCCCTCCTCGTAATCCTTGCCGACCATGTAGCCGGTGGTGTTGTGCAGGAACAGAAGCGGGGTGTTCGACCGGTTGGCCAGCTGGATGAACTGGGTGGCCTTCTGCGACTCGGCGCTGAACAGCACGCCGCGGGCGTTGGCCAGGATGCCGATCGGATAACCGTGCAGGGTGGCCCACCCCGTCACCAGCGAACCGCCGTAGAGGGGTTTGAACTCGTCGAACTCCGAACCGTCGACGACGCGGGCGATCACCTCGCGCGGATCGAACGGGATGCGCAGATCCGGTGGCACCACGCCGATCAACTCGTTCTCGTCGTAACGCGGCGCGGCGAACGGCTGCGGCGCCGGGCCCTGCTTACGCCAATTCAGCCGCGCGACGATGCGCCGGCCGATCCGCAGCGCGTCCAGTTCGTCGACGGCGAAGTAGTCGGCCAGGCCCGACGTGCGCGCGTGCATCTCGGCGCCGCCCAGGGATTCGTCGTCGGACTCCTCGCCGGTGGCCATCTTCACCAGCGGCGGGCCGGCCAGGAACACCTTCGACCGTTCCTTGATCATCACGACGTGGTCGGACATGCCGGGGATGTAAGCGCCGCCGGCGGTGGAGTTGCCGAAGACCAGCGAGATGGTGGGGATGCCCGCTGCCGAGAGTCGGGTCAGATCCCGGAACATCTGCCCGCCCGGGATGAAGATCTCCTTCTGCGTCGGCAGGTCCGCGCCGCCCGATTCCACCAGGGAAATCACCGGAAGCCGGTTCTGGAGCGCGATCTGATTGGCGCGCAGGATCTTCCGCAGCGTCCACGGGTTGCTGGTGCCGCCCCTGACGGTCGGGTCGTTGGCCACCAGCAGGCATTCGACGCCGCTGACCGCGCCGATGCCGATCACCACGCTGGCACCGACGGCGAAGTCGGTGCCCCAGGCCGCCAGCGGGCTCAGTTCCAGGAACGGTGAATCCGCGTCCAGGAGCGCTTCGATACGTTCGCGGGCGGTCATCTTGCCGCGGGCGTGGTGACGCGAGACGTATTTCTCGCCACCGCCGGCCAGCGCTTTGGCGTGTTCGGTCTCCAGTTCGGCGAGCTTGGCGGTCATCGCCTCGGCCGCCTCCCGGTAGGCGGTCGAGCGGACGTCGAGCGCTGAGGTCAAACTCATGACTGAAATCCCAGTGTCTTGGCGGCCAGCGCGGTGAGAATCTCGGTGGTGCCGCCACCGATCCCCAAAATCCGCATGTCGCGGTATTGGCGTTCGATCTCCGATTCGGCCATGTAACCCATGCCGCCGAAGAGTTGGACCGCCTGATTGGCCACCCACTCGCCGGCCTCGACGGCGGTGTTCTTGGCGAAGCAGACCTCGGTGATCAAGTTGTCCTCTCCGGCGAGTTGACGTTCCACGACGTGACGGGTGTAAACGCGGGCGACGTCTATGCGGCGGGCCATCTCGGCCAGGGTGTTCTGCACCGACTGCCGGGTGATCAGCGGTTTGCCGAATGTCTCCCGGTTGCGGCACCACTCGACGGTCAGGTCCAGGCAACGCTGCGCACTCGAATACGCCTGCGCGGCAAGGCCGACCCGTTCGGACATGAACGCGGCCGCGATCTGCAGGAAGCCGGTGTTCTCCGCGCCGACGAGGTTGGCCGCCGGCACCCGCACGTCGGTGTAGGACAGTTCGGCGGTGTCCGAGGAGCGCCAGCCCATCTTGTCCAGCTTGCGGCTCACCTCGAAACCGGGGGTGCCCTTGTCGACGACGATCAGCGACACCCCCGCCGCGCCGCGCCCGCCGGTGCGCACGGCGGTGACGACATAGTCGGCGCGCACCCCGGAGGTGATGTAGGTCTTGGCGCCGTTGAGGATGTAGTGCGGCCCGTCGCTCGCCAGATCGAGTTCGGCGCGGGTGGTCAGATGCCCGACGTCGGATCCGCCGCCGGGTTCGGTGATCGCCAGCGACCCGATCTTCTCGCCGCGCAGGGTGGGCCGCACGTAGGTGTCGATCAGGTGTCCGTCAGCGGAGGCGACCATGTGCGGTACCGCGATCCCGGAGGTGAACAACGACGCGAACACCCCGCCGGGTGCGCCGGCGTGGTGCATCTCCTCGCAGATGACCACCGCGTCGGCGCCGTCGCCGCCCTCTCCGCCGACGGCCTCGGGGAAACCGGCGCCGAGCAGCCCCGCCTGACCGGCTGCGCGATGCAGGTCGCGGGGCAGCTCACCGCACCGCTCCCACTCGTCGGCGTGCGGCAGGATCTCGCGTTCGGCGAACGCCCGCACAGTCTTTCGCAGTTCTTCTCGCTCCGGGGTGGTCCAGATGCTCATCGAAGCGGCTCCTCCGCACTGGCTCGGCTCAACTCGACGGGAATCTGCGGGCACAACTCGACAGGTATGTCCCGGCACAACTCGACAGGTATGTCCCGGCACAACTCGACAGGTATGTCGACGGACCGGCTGCGCAGCCATTCGCCGAGCCCTTTGGCCTGCGGATCGAAGCGGGCCTGGTAGGCCACGCCCTTGCCGAGGATGCCGTCGATGACGAAGTTGACGGCGCGCAGATTGGGCAGCAGATGGCGGGTGATCGGGAGGCCCGCCGCCTCGGGGAGCAGCTCGCGCAGCTTGTCCACGGTCAGCGTGTGGGCCAGCCACACCCATTGCTCCTCGGTGCGAACCCAGACACCGACATTCGCGCTGCCACCCTTGTCCCCGCTGCGGGCGCCGGCGACCGAACCTAGGGGAATCCGGTGCGTCACCCCGAATTCACCAGGCGCGGGAAGTCCGGGCTCGGGGACGTCGGTGAGTTCCCGCGTCACCGTCGGCGCCGGGATGTCGACCCGTGTGCCGTCGGCGTGCACGGCGACGTGGGAAACCTCGCCGGCGGCGACATGGGCAGCGGTGAACACGCCGTACACCTGCCCGTCCCCGGGAGGCGCGGTGCTGGTGAAGCCGGGATAGCTGGCCAACGCGAGTTCGACTGCCGCAGAGGAGAACCGGCGACCGACCAGGTCGGGATCGGGGTCACGCACGACACAGCGCAGCAGCGCGCTGGCAGTCTGTTCGGTGTCGGCGTCGACATGATCGGTGCGTGCCAGCGTCCATTCCAGCTCGGCGGGTTTGACGGTCAGGCTCGTCTCGAGCTGGTGACGCACCAGCGCGGCCTTGGCCTCGATGTCCAGGCCGGTGAGGATGAAGGTGACCTCGTTGCGGAATCCACCCAGACTGTTCAGGGAGACCTTCACGGTCGGCGGTGGGGGCTCGCCCCGGACGTCGCCGATCCGGACCCGGTCGGCGCCGTCATCGCTCAGCCGGAGGGAATCGATGCGAAGGGTGGCGTCGGGGTTGGCGTAGCGGGCGCCGCCGATCTCGTAGAGCAGCTGGGCGGTGACGGTGTCCACCGTGACCGCGCCACCGGTGCCGGGGTGCTTGGTGATCACCGACGAGCCGTCGTGGTGAATCTCGGCGATCGGGAACCCGGGATGGGTCAACGCGGTCAGGTCGGGAAAATCCCGCGCGAAGAACGCATAGTTGCCGCCGGTGGCCTGCGCGCCGCACTCGATCACGTGCCCAGCCGCGACCGCGCCGGCGATGCGGTCGTGGTCGGTGGGCGCCCAACCGAAGTGCGCGGCGGCCGGGCCGACGATCACCGAGGCGTCGGTCACCCGGCCGGTGACCACGACGTCCGCGCCGGCGTTCAGGCACTCGACGATGCCCCACGCCCCGAGATACGCGTTTGCGGTCAGCGGCTTCCCCAGTCCGAGCTCGGCCGCGCGGGCCAGCAGATCGTCGCCTTCGACGTGCGCCACCGTGACGTCGGCGCCGAGCCTGGCGGCGAGCTCACGCACCGCGTCGGCCAGCCCCGCGGGATTGAGGCCGCCCGCATTCGCCACGATGCGGACCCCAGCGTCCTTCGCGAGCCCCAGGCAATCCTCGAGCTGGCGCAGGAAGGTCTTCGCGTAGCCGCGGTCCGGGTTCTTCATCCGGTCGCGGCCCAGGATCAGCATCGTCAGTTCGGCGAGGTAATCGCCGGTCAGAAAGTCCAGCTCACCGCCGGTGAGCATCTCGCGCATGGCCGACATGCGGTCGCCGTAGAATCCCGAACAATTGCCGATACGCACGGGCATCCGCATCTCTGCGGGCGGCGCATTCGTCACGCACACACTCCTGACTGTCGTCGGGCCAGCGACCAACCAACCGGTAGGTTACGGGGTACCGGCGGTATCGCGTCAAGGCTTTGGGCGGGTTTTCGTTCCCCAGTCTGCGACGCTGCTCCGCCGGGTTGCGGGGTTTCCGCCGACGCCGGCGCCGCGCCGTCCGGCGCCTGCGGGAAGGCCGCCGAGTTTGGAGCCGATCCTGCTCACCGGCTATCCTGAACCGCAATTGCCGGTGCGCGGCCGCATCCAGGCCCGCAGGCAGTGTGAACTGGTATCACCCCCGATAGATGGAGAGCTCGATCATGGCTGTGCCGAAGCGCAGGATGTCGCGCGCGAACACCCGTAGCCGGCGCGCGCAGTGGAAGGCCACCGCAACCAATCTGGTCGGCGTCACCGTGGCGGGTCAGCAGCGCAAGGTGCCCCGCCGCCTGCTCAAAGCCGCCCGTCTGGGCCTGATCGACCTCGACCGCCGCTAACTCTGCGGGACGGCGCCGAATTGGCGGCTTGCCTCTCAGCTCACTCTCAGACGAGGGGTTGAGACTGTGCCGGTGCGCATTCTTGTCGTTGATGACGATCGCGCGGTGCGCGAATCCCTGCGCCGCTCGCTGTCGTTCAATGGATATTCGGTAGAGCTGGCCCAAGACGGCCGCGAAGCGCTCGACCTGATCGCCAGCGATCGGCCCGACGCGGTGGTGCTCGATGTGATGATGCCGAGGCTCGACGGTCTCGAAGTGTGCCGTCAGCTTCGCAGCACCGGCGACGACCTGCCGATCCTGGTACTCACCGCCCGGGACTCCGTGTCCGAGCGGGTCGCCGGCCTGGACGCCGGCGCCGACGATTACCTTCCAAAGCCGTTCGCGCTGGAAGAGCTGCTCGCCCGCATGCGTGCGCTGCTGCGCCGCACCAGCCCCGACGACGGCACCGCCGAGTCCGCGGCGATGACGTTCTCGGACCTGTCACTGGACCCGGTCACCCGCGAGGTGACCCGGGGGGACCGACAGATCAGCCTCACCCGAACCGAGTTCGCGCTGCTGGAAATGCTGATCGCCAACCCGCGCCGCGTCCTGACGCGCAGCCGGATCCTCGAAGAGGTCTGGGGCTTCGACTTCCCGACCTCGGGAAACGCCCTCGAAGTCTACGTCGGCTACCTGCGCCGCAAGACCGAGGCAGAGGGCGAACCGCGGTTGATCCACACCGTGCGCGGCGTGGGATACGTACTGCGCGAGACCCCGCCCTGATGGCGGCCGACGGCAGGCCGTGGCCCGGACTACCGCCGGCCCCGCCCCATCCGGCCAGCTCGGTGTCCCTGCGATGGCGGGTGATGCTGCTGGCGATGTCGATGGTGGTCATCTCGGTCGTCCTGCTGGCCGTGGCGGTGTACGCGGTGGTCTCCCGCGCGCTCTACGAAGACATCGACGATCAGCTGCAGAGCCGGGCGCAGATGCTGGTGGAGAGCGGTTCGCTGGATGCCGACCCCGGCAAGGCGATCGAGGGCACGGCCTACTCCGACACGAACGCGATGTTCTACATCCCCGGCCGCGGCAAATACACCGCCAACCAGCAAGGGCAGACGCTGCCCATCGGTCCACCCGAGCAGGACGTGATGGACGGCAAGCTGTGGATGTCGTTGCGCACCGTCGAGCATCAACGGGTGCTGGCGCTGCGCCTCGACAGCGGCAACTCGCTGCTGCTGTCCAAGAGCCTCGCCCCGACGGGACAGGTGCTCAAGCGGCTCGGCACGGTGCTGCTGATCGTCGGCGGGCTCGGCGTCGCGGTGGCGGCGATCGCCGGCGGCATGGTCGCCAGTGCGGGGCTGCGTCCGGTGGCCCGGCTGACGCAGGCTGCCGAGCGTGTCGCGCGCACCGACGACCTGCGCCCGATACCGGTGGTCGGCAACGACGAACTCGCCCGCCTCACCGAGACGTTCAACATGATGCTGCGGGCCCTGGCCGAGTCCCGGGAACGCCAGGCGCGCCTGGTCGCCGACGCCGGCCACGAGTTGCGGACGCCGCTGACCTCGATGCGCACCAATGTCGAGCTGTTGATGGAGTCGATGAAGCCGGGAGCGCCGCGGATACCGGACGAGGACATGGCCGAGCTGCGCGCCGACGTCATCGCCCAGATCGAGGAGATGTCTACCCTGGTGGGTGACCTGGTGGACCTGACCCGCGGCGACGCCGGATTCACGGTCCACGAGACGGTCGAGCTCACCGACGTGATCGACCGTTCGCTGGAGCGGGTGCGCCGGCGCCGCAACGACATCGAGTTCGACCTGTCGGTAATGCCGTGGCAGGTCTTCGGCGACGCGGCCGGACTGGGCCGGGCGGTGCTGAACCTGCTCGACAACGCGGCCAAGTGGAGTCCGCCGGGAGCGCATGTCGGCGTTCGCCTGGTCCAGATCGACTCCACGCACGCCGAATTGGTGGTGTCCGACCACGGGCCCGGCATCGCGCCGCAGGAACGCGCGCTGGTGTTCGAGCGCTTCTTCCGGTCGACCTCGGCGCGCGCGATGCCCGGCTCGGGTCTCGGCCTCGCGATCGTCAAACAGGTGGTGCTCAAACACGGCGGCTCGGTGAACGTCGGCGAGACGGTCCCGGGCGGCCAGCCGCCGGGCACCTCCATGCATGTGGTGCTCCCGGGCCGGCCGTCGCCCGCCGGCGCCGATCCGGCCGAGGAGTAGCGGTCATAGAACGCGACACGCGGGGTACACCCGACGTGAACGCGATCGGTCGTTGACGATGATTGAGCCGAAAGTTTTCGGAACGGCAATCCTTCTCTAAGCCGATTCTCAGCACGTTTCGGCAGGCTGAGCTAGCAACCTTCATTGTTCCTAGTGACGACACCGACTCCAGGAAGAGCACTGCAGCGACATGACCAACCACCCGAGGTATTCGCCCACTCAGCAACAGGGGCACCAGTCCGGTTATCCCGGGCAGGCGGCCCCCGGCCATCACGGCCCGCCGACGGGTGCCTACGAGCAACAGGGCAATGGTGGTTGGGACTGGCGGTACGCCACCGAGCACCAGCGCCAAGCGTTCCGTTCGCCCTATGACCCGTATGCGGGTGCGCCCGTCACCGGCCAGTACCCGCGGCCCGGGATGCCCGCGCCGGCGGCGCGAGGACAGAAGAAGCGGTCCCGTACCGCGGCGCTCGCCGCGGGGGCAGTGGCCCTGGCGATGGTCTCGGGCGGTATCGGCGGAGGCGTCGCGATGCTGGTGCACCCCGACCACAATCTCACCGGGATCAGCGCGTCGGGGGCGGCGCCGAGCGTGCCCGCCGCAAGCGCCCCGGCCGGATCGGTGGAGGCGGTCGCCGCCAAGGTCGTGCCCAGCGTGGTCAAGCTCGAGGTCAACCAGGGCAGAGCCTCAGAGGAAGGGTCGGGGGTGATCCTGTCCTCGGACGGGCTGATCCTGACCAACAACCACGTGGTGGCCAGCGCGCAGGGCAACGCCGGCGGTCCCGGCGGTCCCGCACAGACCAAGGTGACCTTCTTCGACGGCAAGACCGCGGAGTTCACGGTCATCGGCACCGATCCCAGCAGCGACATCGCGGTCGTGCGAGCCAGGAACGTGTCCGATCTGACGCCGATCACGGTCGGCTCCTCGGCCGATCTGCGCGTGGGGCAGGACGTGGTGGCCATCGGCTCCCCGCTCGGGCTGGAGGGCACGGTCACCACAGGGATCATCAGCGCGCTGAACCGCCCGGTCGCGGCCGGCGGCGACGCACGCAACCAGAACACCGTGCTCGACGCGATCCAGACCGACGCGGCGATCAACCCGGGTAACTCCGGCGGGGCCCTGGTCAACATGAACGGTGAGCTCGTCGGCATCAACTCTGCGATCGCCACGCTGGGCGCCGACGCCGGCGGACCGCAGGGCGGTTCGATCGGGCTCGGTTTCGCGATCCCGGTAGACCAGGCCAAGCGGATCGCCGACGAGATCATCAAGACCGGATCGGCATCCCGCGCCTCGCTGGGCGTGCAGGTCGGCAACGAGGCCGGGGTGGACGGCGCGAAGATCGTCGAGGTCACCGCGGGCGGGGCGGCATCGGCTGCCGGGCTGCCCGGCGGAGTGATCGTCACCAAGCTCGACGACCGGGTGATCAGCAGCGCCGACGCGCTGGTCGCCGCGGTGCGGTCGAAAGCCCCCGGCGACAAGGTCACCCTGACCTTCATCGACCCGTCGGGCCGGACTCAATCTGTGGACGTGACGCTCGGCAAGGCCAGCCAGTGAGACCGTCAGCGGGGCAGGGTCGCCCCGACCTGCGAGTGGCTGCGCCGGTGTCCGGACCGAGATATACGGTTGAGCTCATGGAACAGCCTCATGCGTTGGTCGGACGGGCCCTGGTCGTCGTCGTCGATGACCGCACCGCCCACGGTGACGAAGAGGACCACAGCGGTCCGCTGGTCACCGAACTGCTCGGGGAGGCGGGATTCGTCGTCGACGGTGTCGTCGTGGTGTCCTCCGATGAGGTGGAGATCCGCAACGCCCTGAACACCGCCGTCATCGGCGGGGTGGACCTCGTCGTCTCCGTCGGCGGCACCGGCGTGACGCCGCGCGACGTCACCCCCGAGTCGACCCGTGAGCTCCTCGACCGGGAACTGTTGGGTATTTCCGAGGCTCTCCGTGCCTCCGGCCTGGCGGCGGGAATCATCGACGCGGGAGTCTCCCGTGGGCTCGCCGGGATCTCCGGCAGCACCCTGGTGGTCAACCTGGCCGGATCCCGCGCGGCCGTCCGCGACGGCATGGCGACCCTCGGGCCGCTGGCCGGGCAGATCATCGCTCAGCTATCCAGTTTGGAGATCTAAGCGGGTTGCCTGCGCTCTCGTTTGTTCACAACGGCGATGCGACGGCGCGACGCGAGCCCTTGCCGGCCCGCGTCGCGCCTAACCGTCGTAACCGCGCCCTACCTGCGGTATTACGAGCAGGTGAACAGGCGACGCAAGCAAACTGTGATCTTCATCACTTCAGGATCGGTATGTGATGCAAGATCGGAAGAGGCCGCAAGACCTAGTTAACAGCGTCTTCGGCGAGGCGTTCCCCGAGGTATCACCTGAGGAGCGCGAACCGGTTTCGCCAGAGGATGACGCAGACCATGATCGCTGGCTGCGCGACAACGTCCCGCCCCACCACGACTGACCTGTGTTTTCGCAATAGCACCAGCAGGTGACTTGCGTAACGGACCTGGACCCGCCGGCGAATAGCTGAGTGCGGGGTCACAATCCGCGACGGTTTCCCTAGCCTTACTCCGTGGTCGCACGGATGGGGACGGGGGTCGGCGGGGGTTATCCAGCAAACGACGGGCAGCGAGCGGTTCCGGTCCACACCACCCGGAGCTCCGCGTTGCCGGTCCGATGCCTCCCCGTTATGTTCCTCATGTCAACGATTAGTGAATCGTAAGAACGACATGTGAGGTTTTTAATTCTCCTCACATGAAAGTCTTGCGAGGTGTGTGGTGTAAGCGGTAGCCAGGCACGGACAGAGCGAAGCCCCGCCGGGGCTTTGTGCGACAGAGCAGGGAGAAGATGAAGGCAATCAGTCGGGTGCTAATCGCGATGGTCGCGTCCATCGCGGCTTTGTTCGTGAGCACTGGCACCTCTCACGCAGGGCTGGACAACGAGCTGAGCCTGGTCGACGGCCAGGGCCGGACGTTGACGATCCAGCAGTGGGACACGTTCCTCAACGGCGTGTTTCCGTTGGACCGCAACCGCCTGACCCGTGAGTGGTTCCACTCGGGCAAGGCGACCTACATCGTGGCCGGCGAGGGTGCCGATGACTTCGAGGGCACGCTGGAGCTGGGTTACCAGGTCGGCTTCCCGTGGTCGCTGGGTGTGGGCATCAACTTCAGCTACACCACCCCGAACATCGCGTTCGACGGCTGGGGCCTGGACGACAACCTGGCTGACAGCATCGTGACCCCGCCGCTGTTCCCGGGTGTGTCGATCTCGGCGGATCTGGGCAACGGCCCGGGTATCCAGGAGGTCGCGACCTTCTCGGTGGACGTGGCCGGCCCGACCGGTTCGGTGGCGGTGTCCAACGCCCACGGCACGGTGACCGGTGCTGCCGGTGGTGTGCTGCTGCGTCCGTTCGCCCGCCTGATCTCGTCGACCGGTGACAGCGTCACCACCTACGGCGAGCCCTGGAACATGAACTGACCTGTAGTTCCGGTGATCGGCCCCCGGCTCACATCCGGGGGCTGATCTCACCAAGCACGTTCTCTCGGTTTTCCCAGGCGCAGATGTTCGACCCCAACACAAACGAAGGAAGAAGATGAAGGCAATCACCCGGGTGCTGATCGCGATGGTCGCGTCCATCGCGGCGTTGTTCGTGAGCACTGGCACTTCGCACGCAGGGCTGGACAACGAGCTGAGCCTGGTCGACGGCCAGGGCCGGACGTTGACGATCCAGCAGTGGGACACGTTCCTCAACGGCGTGTTTCCGTTGGACCGCAACCGCCTGACCCGTGAGTGGTTCCACTCGGGCAAGGCGACCTACATCGTGGCCGGCGAGGGTGCCGATGACTTCGAGGGCACGCTGGAGCTGGGTTACCAGGTCGGCTTCCCGTGGTCGCTGGGTGTGGGCATCAACTTCAGCTACACCACCCCGAACATCGCGTTCGACGGCTGGGGCCTGGACGGCAACCTGGCTGACAGCATCGTGACCCCGCCGCTGTTCCCGGGTGTGTCGATCTCGGCGGATCTGGGCAACGGCCCGGGTATCCAGGAGGTCGCGACCTTCTCGGTGGACGTGGCCGGCCCGACCGGTTCGGTGGCGGTGTCCAACGCCCACGGCACGGTGACCGGTGCTGCCGGTGGTGTGCTGCTGCGTCCGTTCGCCCGCCTGATCTCGTCGACCGGTGACAGCGTCACCACCTACGGCGAGCCCTGGAACATGAACTGACACAAGGTTCTACAGAGACGGCCCCCGGCGATGTGCCGGGGGCCGTTTCGTGTCTTGGGAGACTTCCTCATTCCTCGGAATGGTCCTGCACACCCTTGCCGGCGTGCTTGCCGACCGCGGCGCCGGCGTCGCCATTGGTGCGCAGCAAGTCGCGGATCTCGGTCAACAACGTCAGCTCGGTCTCGGCCGACTCCACCTTCTTGTCGCGCTCCCGGATCTTCTTGAACGGCACCACGATCACGAAGTAGATGACGGCGGCGACGATGAGGAAGTTGATCGCTGCCGACAGCACCGCGTTGAGGTCGACGAACTGGTCGCCGCCCAACGGGATTCGCAGGATGCCGTACTCGGTCTCGGGGCCCGCGCCGATCCGGTCGATGAGCGGCTGGATGACGTTCTCGGTGAAGGCAGTCACCAGGCCGGTGAACGCGGCGCCGATGACGACGGCGACGGCGAGGTCGATGACATTTCCCCGCGCGATGAACTCCTTGAACCCCTTCAACATGAAGGTCACCCCTTTCGGTCTGTTGTCGAGCGGCTTCCCGGAATTTAGCCTGTCCACCCTGTTTGCGGGCCACCTCGGAGATGCCCAGGACCGGCACTGTTGCGCCCTGCCGCCCGAGCTGATGCGGAAAGCGTTGGTGGGCAACGAGTTCAGGCTGACTTCGCGCTCCCCGGCGGCGATCCGACGTCGGTGCGCGGCGGCCCGACATGAACGTCCAACAAACTCACAGGAAACGGTGGTGGACCTGCGAAGATCCGCCGAAATCGAATCTTCCGCTCGGCGCGCACACGGCGTTTCTGACTGCTACTCTATGGAAGCCTGAAATCGTAACGAGGACACTTGTGTCCGCTTATCAAAGGGGAATGCTGATGGCCAAGCATGCCAAAGCGTCTACCCGCAGTTCCAAGAAGCTGGGTGTTCTGGGCCTGGGCTCGTTCGCCGTGGCCACAGCTTTCGCCGGACTCGGTAGCGGTACGGCCAGCGCGGATGTCGAGGAAGTCGGCCCCGGCCCGACCGTGACGAGCCGGCAGGCCACGGAGTTCTCGGTGATCCGCATCAACGACTTCGGCGTCGCGCGCGGCATCTCCGAGTCGCGGGTCGCGGACGCCGGCATCATCAACGCGTTCGGCGAGGTCCGTGACAGCGTCAAGGCTGTCGTCGGGACCACCGCGTCCGCGTTCGAGGGTGAGTACCCGACCGGTCCCGGTATCGGCGACTGGTGATCTGACCTACGCGAACCGCCCCTGGGGAACCCCGGGGGCGGTTTGCGTTCTGCGGTTCATCAGCTAATGCAAGGTCAGCGTCACCGCCTCGACGAGGGCCGCGCCCGCGACCGATTTCGCCGCGGCGGCCGGTAGGGCCACCAGGACCACCCGGCCCGAACCGCGCGCACCGACCCCGCTTTCTTTCGCCGAGACCAGGACCACCACCGCGTCGGTCGCGATCAGGCGAGCATCGGCGGCCTCGTCGGCGGGGGCGGCCACGATATCGACGACATCTCCGGGTCGGACGAGATCCGTCAGCGCCGCATCGGCCAGCGGAATCGGCACGATCCGCGCGTCAGGCCCGGCAGCGGACTCGGCGAGCCGGGGTCCGAGTAGCCGGATGTCGGTCAGCACTTCGCCGCGGCGGGCGGGCCCGGCGAGCATTGTGCCCACCACCGCGTCGACGGAACTGTGCGCGCCGTCCGGAATGGTGGCGGCCGGCCGTGCCTCGACGTGCAGGTCGGCGGCGGTGAGCTCGGTCCCGGGAGACAGGTCGTGGGTCGTCACGACGACATCGGACATGTCGGCGCCCGGATCACCCCGCCACGCGGCGACCGCCGCCAGGATGACCAGCGCCGCTGCGAGCGTCCGCCGGGCGGCCGCGGTGTGCGTCCAGTCGGGGCGCAGTGCTCGGGACACGCGATCGAGAGTCGACCGGTCCAGCGGATGCCCCATGGGTCCACGCTAGGCAGAGCGGACAGCGCGATTCAGCGGAGATTGCGAAAGCTGTGGATAACTCGCCGCGTCAGCTGGACGCGGCGGCCGCGGGTGCCGAAGAAGTGGTCGACGACGCGGACTTGTCCGATGAACCGGACTTGTCCGAGGACGAGGACGAGGAAGAGGTGGTGGACGACGACTCCGAGCCGTTCGACGAGCTGCCCGAACTCGAGCTCTTCCCGGATTCCCGGCTGTCGGTGCGGTAGAAGCCGCTGCCTTTGAAGACCACGCCGACCTTGCCGAACACCTTGCGCAGCCGTCCGGCGCACTTCGGGCACTCGGTCAGCGAATCGTCGGTGAACGCCTGCACCACGTCGAACTTGTTGCTGCATTCGGTGCACGCATAGGAATAAGTGGGCACTCAAACCTCCGAGGTGGTCAAACTTCTTAGCACTCTACCGGCTCAAGTGCTAGAACCGCCAGCGGGACCGTGCCATTCCCGGCCGCCGGCCAGCGCCACCAGCCCCTGCCGTGGTGTGAGGGCATGCGTCATCCGCACATCGTGCGGCTCGGAAGGCAGGCGGTCGACGAGCTCGTCGTCGCGTACGACCGCCACCAACAGCACGCCGGGTTCCGCGAGGGTCAGGGTGCGGTCGTAGTAGCCGGCGCCGCGCCCCAGCCGTGCCCCGCTGCGGTCGACGGCCAGCGCCGGGACCAGAACCACGGTGGCGCTGCGCATCTCCCCGGCGGGCAGCCACGGCGGCGGCGGTTCCTGAAGACCGAACGGCGCCGCGACGAGAGCCCCCGGCGTGTGCCGTCCCCACCGCAGCGGCAGGGGAGTGCCGTCACCGTCCTCACGGGCCACCGGCAGCAGCACCGTGCAGTCGCGCCGGACCAGATCGTCGACCATGGCCGCCGACCCCGGCTCCGAGCCGACCGGGAGGTACGCGCACACCGTGGTTCCAGCGGGAATCAGGGCGCCCAGATGACGGGCCAGCTGTGCGGCCTCGCGGACTCGCATTTGCTGAGTCAATGACCGACGCGCGCTGAGGATTTCGGTCCGCAATTCTGATTTGGTCGACGACACCGACTAGTCCTCTTAACGACGGGTAAGGAAGGAACAACCGACTCAGAGAGGTTAGTGTGTGAACGATGAACCGGCCTGAAGTTGCTATCCCGCGCACCGCGGTCGTCCCCGCAGCGGGGCTGGGGACGCGTTTTCTTCCCGCGACCAAGACGGTGCCGAAAGAGCTGCTGCCGGTTGTCGACACGCCGGGCATCGAACTGGTCGCCGCCGAGGCGGCCGAAGCCGGCGCCGAACGTCTGATCATCATCACCTCCGAGGGCAAGGACGGCGTCGTCGCGCACTTCGTCGAGGACCTCGTGCTCGAGGGCACGCTGGAGGCGCGGGGCAAGAAGACGATGTTGGAAAAGGTCCGGCGCGCCCCGGCCCTGATCAAGGTTGAATCGGTCGTGCAGGCCGAACCGCTCGGTCTCGGCCACGCCGTCGGCTGTGTGGAGGCCAGCCTGTCGGATGACGAGGACGCGCTCGCGGTGCTGCTGCCCGACGACCTCGTGCTGCCGACCGGTGTGCTGGAGACCATGTCGAAGGTGCGCGCCAAGCGCGGCGGCACCGTGCTGTGCGCGATCGAGGTGGATCGCGAGGACATCAGCGCCTACGGCGTCTTCGACGTCGAGGAGGTGCCGGACGCCACCAACCCGAACGTGCTGCGGGTCAAGGGGATGGTCGAGAAGCCGAAGTCCGAAGACGCACCTTCGCTTTTCGCCGCGGCCGGGCGCTATGTGCTCGACCGCGCCGTCTTCGACGCGCTACGGCGCATTCCGCGTGGCGCCGGTGGCGAGTTGCAGCTCACCGACGCCATCGCGTTGCTGATCGAGGAGGGTCATCCGGTCCACGTGGTCGTCCACCGCGGATCTCGACACGACCTGGGAAATCCCGGGGGCTACCTGAAGGCTGCGGTTGACTTTGCGTTGGAGCGGGACGACTACGGGCCTGAATTGCGCCGGTGGTTGGTCGAGCGGCTGGGCCTCGCTCCGGCGACGTCCGAGCAGTAGCGGCTGCGATCGAGCGCATCCGCCGACCGATCGGTCGGCGCCAGCCCATGCGAGGTGAGAAAGGCGTGCCGTGCGTTCGGTGGAGGAGCAACAAGCCCGGGTAGCAGCTGCCGCGGTGGCGCCGCGGCCGGTGCGGGTGGCGATCGCCGAAGCCCAGGGTCTCATGTGCGCCGAGGAGGTCGTCACCGAGCGTCCGCTGCCCGGGTTCGATCAGGCCGCCATCGACGGCTACGCGGTGCGCAGTGTCGACGTGCTCGGTGTCGGAGGCGCGCCTGCCGAGGAGAGCGCCGACGGTGACGCCGACCGCGATGAGAGCCGCCCGCGGGAGATCAGCCTGCCGGTGATGGGGCTGATCGAGGCGGGCGCCCGCACACCCAGCCGGCTGCAGCCCAGGCAGGCGGCACGCGTGCAGACCGGGGCGCCGATGCCCACGCTCGCCGACGCCGTGCTGCCGCTGCGCTGGACCGACGGCGGTGCGTCCCGGGTGCGGGTGCTGCGCGGCGTGCGCTCGGGGGCCTACGTGCGCCGCACGGGCGACGACGTGCAACCCGGAGATGTGGCGGTGCGCGCGGGCACGATCATCGGCGCCGCGCAGGTGGGTCTGCTCGCCGCAGTCGGTCGCGAGCGGGTGCTGGTGCATCCGCGGCCGCGGCTGTCGGTGCTCTCGGTCGGTGGTGAACTCGTCGACATCTCGCGCGCCCCCGGTAACGGCCAGGTCTACGACGTGAACTCCTATGCGTTGGCAGCCGCCGGTCGCGATGCCGGCGCCGAGGTGAACCGTGTCGGCATCGTCTCCGCCGACCCCAAGAAACTCCGCGAAGTGGTCGAGGGTCAGCTCAGCCGGTCTGAAGTCGTCGTCATCGCCGGCGCGGTCGGCGGCGCCGCCGCCGAGGGGGTGCGGGCGGTGCTCGCAGAACTCGGCGACATGGAGGTCACCCGCATCGCGATGCACCCCGGTTCGGTCCAGGGGTTCGGCCAGCTCGGCGCAGACGGAGTTCCGGTGTTCCTGCTGCCCGCCAACCCCGTCAGTGCGCTCGTCGTGTTCGAGGTCATGGTGCGCCCGCTGATCCGGCTCTCGCTCGGCAAGCGGCAGGCCATGCGACGCATCGTGCAGGCGCGGGCCTTGTCGCCGATCGAGTCGGTCGCCGGTCGCAAGGGCTTCCTGCGTGGACAGCTGATGCGCGACCAGGACACCGGTGAGTACCTGGTGCAGGCGCTGGGCGGGGGGCCCGGGGCGTCGTCGCACCTCCTTGCGACGCTGGCGGAGGCAAACTGTCTGGTCGTCGTTCCCAGCGAGGCCGAGCAGATCCGTACCGGGGAGATCGTCGACGTCGCGTTCCTGGCCCAACGCGGGTGAACGCGAGATGGCGGCGGTGATGAACCTCTTGAGTTCACGGTCGCAGCATCCCGGCTGGCCGCTGGCGGTCGGCCCGCTGCGGGTCCCTGCGGGGGTGGTCCGGTTGCGCCCGGTCCGACTGCGCGACGCCGCGCAGTGGAGCAGGATCCGACTGGCCGACCGCGCACACCTCGAGCCGTGGGAACCTACTGCGGAGCTGAATTGGGAACTGCGCCATGCTGTTTCGTCGTGGCCTTCGGTGTGTTCGGGGCTGCGCTCGGAGGCCCGCAAAGGCCGCATGCTGCCGTACGCGATCGAACTCGACGGCCAGTTCGCCGGGCAGCTGACGATCGGCAACGTCACCCACGGCGCGCTGCGGTCGGCGTGGATCGGCTACTGGGTGGCCAGTGAGTTCACCGGCGGAGGGGTCGCCACCGCGGCGCTGGCGCTGGGGTTGGACCACTGTTTCGGGCCGGTGACGCTGCATCGCGTCGAGGCCACCGTGCGGCCGGAGAACGGCGCGAGCCGGGCCGTTCTGGCAAAGGTCGGTTTCCGCGAGGAAGGCCTCTTGAAGCGATATCTTGACGTCGACGGGGCGTGGCGCGATCACCTGCTGGTGGCGCTCACGATCGAGGAGTTGAACGGCAGCGTGGCCGCGGCGCTGGTGCGGGCCGGTCGCGCCTCGTGGGCCTGACCCCCGTTCCGTGAGTCGGCGCAATTTGGCCGTTTCCATTTGCGTCGTCACGCGAAATTGAGTCCTGCGCACGAACCGGTGCGTGTTACTGATGTGACACATGTGACTATTGGTGCTTGTCTCCAGCGAATTACAGGTGTGTAATTGTGTCGGCGCGCCGCCCACGGATGCGCTGGTCACAGACCTAGCCTGATGGGGAAAGGAGCAGGCGCCATGCCAAGCATCCCCCAATCTCTTCTTTGGATCTCGCTCGTTGTGCTCTGGCTCTTCGTGCTTGTTCCGATGCTGATCAGCAAGCGCGATGCGGTGCGCCGCACCAGCGACGTCGCGCTGGCCACCCGCGTGCTCAACAGCGGTGCCAGTGCGCGGCTGCGTCGGCGCGGGCCCGCGGCCGGCCACCGCAGCGACCCGCATTGGCGGCCGTCCGAGGACGACGCCGACGACGCCGAGGACCGCGCACCCGGCGCCGCGGTGGTGATGGTCGCCGCCGAGGCGGAGGCGGCCGACGCCGAACCCGATTACCTCGATGTGGACGTCGTCGAGGACTCCGGCGCGCTGCTCGCGGCCCCGTCGGCCGAAGACCAGCAGTCCGACCCCGTCGCGGCCGACGAGTACACCGCCGATGCGGACCACACGGCGGAGCCGGAAGGGCAGCCGGTTCATGCGGCGTCGCAGGACCCCGGACGCGACACGTCCGAGGACACCGGGGTGTACTCGGTGATCGACGACGAGTACGAGTACGAGGACGACGAGCCGGTGCAGGCCGAGGCGGCGGCAAAGAGCCGGCCGGCCGGGGAGTCCGAGGCGCCGGAGGACACCGAGCCGCGCATGGCGGACTCGATGAGCGAGGCGCGGCGCCGGCGCCGGGAGTCGACCACGGCCGCGGCGGTGTCGGCTCGCAAGTACCGGTTCCGTGCCCGCACCATCGCGGTGATGGGCGTGCTGCTGTTGACCAGCGCCGTCGCGGCGTTCACGTGGTCGTCGTCGATGTGGTGGGTCTGTGGCGCCGTCGGCGTGGTCACCGCGCTCTATCTGGCCTACCTGCGCCGTCAGACCCGCATCGAGGAGCAGTTGCGCCGGCGCCGCGCCCAGCGGCTGGCCAGGTCGCGGCTCGGCGTCGAGAACACCAGCGACCCGGAGTTCGACGTGACCCCCGCCCGGCTGCGCAGGCCCGGTGCCGCGGTGCTGGAGATCGATGACGAGGACCCGGCGTTCGAACACCTCGATTACGCGCCGTTCTCGCGACACTACGACCTGCCGCGTGCAGCGGGGCAGTAGAGGACCTACCGATTTCTGCCGGTGACCGGTGGCTGATAACCTGTACCGGCACCAGGGGCTATGGCGCAGTTGGTAGCGCGACTCGTTCGCATCGAGTAGGTCAGGGGTTCGATTCCCCTTAGCTCCACACATCGATACGGAAAATCCCCGGCCATCGGCCGGGGATTTCTGGTTTACGCCCCGATTGTCGCACCGCAGACTGATTTTCGCGGCGGCCACCCAGCCCTCATGCTGGGCTCTCAACACCGGTGGTTACCCAGGCGACCGCCTCACAGAGAGCCGGGCGCAACCACACCGCTTGATGACCCCACTGCCGACGCTCCGCGTACCCGGGGTCGCCGACGGAAAACCCCTCAGAACGGACTGCTGTTGGAGTGCGCCTGGGCGTCGTCAGGCCGCGGGCCGAACCGGCGGACGTAGTCCTCGTGCATCTGCGCGTCCTTCTTGCGCTTGATCACGTCGACCAGGTTCGGGTCGAGCCCGTGGGTGGCCAGGCGGTGCCGGCGCCACACCTTGTTCAACGCCAGCCCCATCAGCAGCGCCCAGATGTAGATCGGCACCGTCATCTCGATGCGCATGTAGACCGACGCGGGCAGCAGCCACAGTGGGGCCAGGACAAACAGCGGGGGGATGGCGTAGCGGATCATGTGCCTGCGGATCGCGCCCTGGCCGGCCAGATCCTCGGCGACCCAGCGGTCCATCGATTTCGGCAGCCGGCGCCCATAGCAATAGGTGAGGTACTGCCAGATATTGGGTTTATCGGTGCCTTGCGGCTCATCATGGGCCATTGTCGGTCTCCTTCGGGGGACGGGATTCAGGACGACGCCACCGCGTCCGCGGCCTGGGCGGCTGAGTTGATGCGGGTCAGGACGTCGTGCAGATGCTCCAGCTCGGCCAGGTCGACCCCGAGCCGCGCCACGACCGCCGCCGGGATCTCCACCGCACGCTCGCGCAGTGCGGCACCGGCCGGGGTGAGCGCGATGTCGGTGGTCCGTTCATCGGCGGCGTTGCGGGCACGGGTGACCAACCCCATCGCCTCCAACCGCTTGAGCATCGGCGACAGGGTGGCCGAATCCAGCTGCAGCGTCTTGGCGATCTGCTTGACCGACAGTGCGCTCTGCTGTGCCGCGGACTGCTTCTGGTGATCCCACAACGACAGCATCACCAGGTACTGCGGGTGGGTCAGCCCGAGCGGTTCCAGCAGTGGCCGGTACACGGCCAGGACGGCGCGGTTGGTCACCGCCAGCGCGAAACAGACCTGCCGCTCGAGAGCGAGCGGGTCGAGATCCTCGGTGACGGGCGCGGCCATAAGTTACATAGTCCACTAACTGTTAGCGTGCTAGCAATATCGCCTGCGTCACGTCGGTCCGATCGTCACACCGGCGATCCGCTCCATCGGTTTGACCACCGATGTGAAATCCGATGCTGCGCCCTCTTCGGCCTGGGTCTGCTCCCACAGCCGCGCCACCGACTCCGCGAGAACCGCCGGTGATTCCAGAGCCCGCGCCTCGTCCAGATAGAGCAGCACGTCCTTGGTCATCAGACCGGTGGCGAAGCCGTAGTCGAACGTGCGGGGGAGCACCGCGCGGGGGAACTTGTCACGGCTGGCGTGGGTGCCGCCCGAGCCGGCGTTGAGCACGTCGATCATCACCTGAGGGTCCAGCCCCGCCTTGACGCCCATCACCACCACCTCGGCGGTCGCGGCCAGCGTGGTCGCCGCCATCAGGTTGTTGATCAGCTTCATGGTCTGTGCCGCGCCGGGCCCTTCGGACACGAAGATGGCCCGGCCGATCACTGCGAAAACCGGTTCCAGGGCCTCGAATTCGGCCCGCGGGCCCGACACCATCACCGCCAGCGTGCCGGCCTGCGCGCCATGTACCCCACCGCTGACCGGGCCGTCCAGCGCCGCGACGCCATGTACGGCGAGCAGTTCCCGGTTACGTTGAGCCGCTTGCTGTCCCACGGTCGACAGATCGACCAGCCGGCGCACCGCCGATCCGCGGGCCACCTCGGCGACGACGTCGTTGGACGCCTGTGGGGTGGGCAGACTCGCCAGCACCGTGGCGGCCCGGTCGGCCACCTCACGCACCGACGCGCCGGGCGCACCGCCGAGCTGAACCGCCCGCGCCACCACTTCCGGGCGGGTGTCGAAAACCACCACCTCGTGCCCGGCGGCGACCAGCCGGCTCATGATCGGGAACCCCATGTTCCCCAACCCGATGAATCCCAGGTCCACGGCCGGCTACTCGTCTTCGAGTTCGGCGAACGTGGCCTTGGCCACGCGGAAGCTGTCGACGGCGGCGGGGATCCCGGCGTACACACCGACCTGCAGGAAGATCTCGCGGATCTCATCGCGGGTGACCCCGTTGCTCAGCGCGCCCCTGATGTGGGTGGCGAGTTCCTGCGGCCGGTTGAGCACCGCGATCATCGCCAGGTTGAGCATGCTTCGGGTCTTGAGCGCCAAGCCGTCACGCCCCCACACCGCGCCCCAGCAGTATTCGGTGACCAGATCCTGCAGCGGCTGCGAGAACTCGTCTGCGTTGGCTGCGGCGCGGTTCACGTAGTCCGCGCCGAGAACCTCGGTACGGATATGCCGGCCCTTCTCGTAGGTGTCCCGGTCCATGTCGTCTCCGTTCGGTTGTCAGGCGGGCGGCGGGGTTCCGATGAGTACCGCGCTGAGCCGGCAGCCCTGCGGCCCGGCCCGCCACGCGTGGTCCACGCCGGCCAGCACCACCAGATCGCCCTGTTCAAGCCGGTGCGCGCCGTCGTCGAGCACCAGCTCGACGGTGCCGGAGAGCACCGTCTCCAAATCGATCGTGTCGGTGTGGTGCATCGGCGTCTCGGAGTCGGGGCCCAGGTCCACGACCATCCAGCGGATCAGGCCGGGCGCGATGCCCTGGTCGATCAGCGGGGCGGTGCCCTCGGGGCGCGCCGGCGGTGGAGTCGCCGTCGTCTCGTAGGGGACACCCATCGCGAAGCCCGGTGCCAGGCGGTCCAGCGTCAGCTCGCCGTCGCTGACGACACACGACCTGCCCTCGGCGTCGACTCCGGTGATCAAAGTACGCACATTTCCCTCACTTTCTTGTTCGCTCAGGCCGAACCCGGTGACACCCAGACGCCGTGGTGATGACATTGATTGCCGCCGTTACGTTTTGCGCGGTACATCGCCATGTCCGCGGCGGCGATGAGATGGTCGACGACGCCGTCGCGGTCGCGGGGCCGCACACCGTCGAGCGCGGCGACGGCCGTGCCGAGGCTGGCGGTGACGGTGACGGGGATGTGCAGTCCGGCGATGGCGTCACAGATCCGCTGGCATTGCTGGGCGGCCTCGGCCGATGACACCACGTCGGCGATCAGGAACTCCTCCCCACCGCTGCGTGCGATCACCGCCGTCGGTGTCGCGGTCGCCCGCAGCGTGTCAGCTACGGCGACCAGGGCTCGGTCTCCGACGAGATGCCCGTGCGCGTCGTTCAGCCCCTTGAAGTCGTCGAGGTCGAGCAGTGCGACCAACAGATATGCGTCAGCGGACCGGCCGTCGAACATGCCGAGGACGAGCCGGTGGAACGCGCGGCGGTTCAACAGCCCTGTCAGTGGGTCGAGGTCGGCGTTGACCAGGTCCCCGCGCAACGCCCGCAGCAGCGCGTGGATGGCCACGGGCATCGTGATGTTGGCCTGCAACACCAGGACGAAATCAACCGCGGCCAGCGCCAACCGCCCGCCTTCGGCCAATTCGACGGCTCGACTGAACGCCACCGCGATGGCGATGAAGACCATGCCCAGCACCAACCGCGTCGAATGGAAGAACGCGGCGAACGCGCCGATCGTGCTGAACGCGATGCATCCGAGTAGGCCCGCCAGCGGATCCGGATAAGCGAGACACGCCAGCGCGATCGACAGCGACGTGACCACGACGAACGCGGCCGACTGCAGCCGGGTCGGCCAGCGCCACAGCCACAGTGCCGTACCCGCCACACCGCCGCCGACGGCGAGCAGCATCATCGCGCGTTCGACCGTTCCGTCCGGTCCGCCCGCGCCGCGCAGCAGAACGAGCAACGCTCCCGACATCGACAGTGCGGTGCCGGCCACCAACAAGCGCACCGTGCGCGCCCCCCCGCGCGCCTCGAGGTAGCCACTGAACCACTCGTAGTGACCAGCGCGCCGCTGATCCCTTTGCATCAACACCGTTTCGTTGCCGTTGACTTCACAGCCATCCAACAGCGTGTTCGCCGGCGGGGGGACGGAACCGCTCGAACGCGATGCAACTCACAAACGGGCGTTTGCTGACGGTCTTGCCGCCTCCTTGCCGGACATTCCCGCACGCCCGTAGCCTCGAGTCTGTGTCCGGCCTGACCACCGTGCGAGCCGATGACCTGGCCGCGCTGACCGTCTTCGACGGTGTCCCGGTGGAGGCGTTGGTGCCGCTGGCCGCGCAGCTGCGCCCGCTCGCCGCGGCGGCGGGTCAGGTGCTGATGCAGCAGGGTGAGCTGGCGGTGTCGTTCCTGCTGATCGGTAGCGGTCGGGCCGAGGTCACCCACGCCGGCGACGACGGCCATGACACCTTCGTCGAGGTCGACCCCGGCCTGATCGTCGGCGAGATCGCATTGCTGCGGGACGCGCCGCGCACGGCGACGGTGGTGGCCACCGAACCGCTGACCGGCTGGGTCGGCGGCCGCGAGGCATTCGCCACCATGCTCGAGATCCCGGGCATGGTCGACCGCTTGGTGCGCACCGCGCGTCAGCGGATCGCCGCGTTCATCACCCCGATCCCGGTCACGATGCGTGACGGCACCGTCCTGCATCTGCGACCCGTGCTGCCGGGTGACGTCGAGCGCACCGCCAACGGGCCGGTCGAGTTCTCGACCGAGACCCTGTACCGGCGCTTCCAGTCGATGCGATCGCCGACGAAGTCGCTGCTGACCTATCTGTTCGCGGTGGACTACCGGGACCACTTCGTGTTCGTGCTGACCGAGGGCTTCGACGGCCCGGTCGTCGCCGACGTCCGGTTCGTCCGCGACGTGCACCGCCCCGACGAGGCGGAGGTCGCCTTCATCGTCGGCGACGCGTATCAGGGCAGAGGGATCGGGACGTTCATGATGAGTGCGATCTCGGTGGCGGCGCGGTATGACGGGGTGCAGCGGTTCACCGCCCGCGTGCTCAGCGACAACTACGCGATGCGCTCGATTCTGGACCGCTACGGCGCGGCGTGGCGCCGCGACGATCTCAACGTCGTGGTCACCGAGATCGCGGTGCCGCCGGTCGAGGAGTTGCCCCTCGGACGGGAACTGGTGACTCAGATCCGCCAGATGGCGCGCCAGGTGATCCGAGCCGCCGGATGACCCGGCCGCCGCTGAGCAAGGACACGACGGTGTGCATCTCGCTGGCGGGACGTCCCAGCAACATCGGCACCCGGTTCCACAACCACCTCTACGACGTGCTCGGCCTCGACTTCCTCTACAAGGCCTTCACCACCACCGACATCGCAGCGGCGATCGGCGGGGTGCGCGCGCTCGGCATCCGCGGCTGCTCGGTGTCCATGCCGTTCAAGGAGGACGTGCTCGCGCTGGTCGACGAGGTCGAGCCGTCGGCACAGGCCATCGAGTCGGTGAACACCATCGTCAACGACACCGCGGTGCCGGGTGGCCGGCTCACCGCGTCCAACACCGATTACCTTGCGGTGCAACAACTCATCGCCGAGCACGGCCTCGACCCCGACGATCCGGTGGTGATCCGCGGCAGCGGCGGCATGGCCAAGGCAGTCGGCGCGGCCTTCGTCGGGGCCGGGTTCGGCACGGGCTTCGTGGTCGCGCGCAACCCCGACAGCGGGCGCGTACTGGCCGACCGGCTCGGCTACACACACGTCACCGACGTCACCGCGCCGATCCTGGTCAATGTCACCCCGATCGGGATGGCCGGGGCGCCCGAGGAACACGAAATCGCGTTCGGTGAGGCCGCGATCGCCGAAGCCACCACGGTGTTCGACGTGGTGGCCCTGCCGTCGGAGACGCCCTTGATCAGGGCCGCGCGGGCGGCCGGCGTGCCGGTGATCACCGGCGCACAGGTGATCGCACTGCAGGCCGCCGAACAGTTCGAGCGCTACACCGGTGTGCGGCCCAGCCCAGAACAGATCGCCGAGGCCTCGGAGCTGTCGCGCGCCTGAGCCGGGTCAGGGGGTGATCGTGGTCTGCTCGTCGATGGCCGCGGTGGCTTCCATCAACGGATACGCCAGATCCTCGGTGCCGTCCGCGGTCAGCTTCAGCACGAACAGCCCGTCCTGGCCGGGAATCACGACGGTCTTCTGCGCCACCATGTGGTTGATGCCGTCCTTGGTGTAGAAGCCGCCGATCTGGGTGGCGTCGAACCCGCCGAGATTGCTCGGCTCACCCTTGTCCGCGCCCTGGAAACCGGGAAGGTTGCGGGTCTCGTTGGGGGCGTACTCGATCACCTTGGCCGGGTCCGCCTCGCCGGTGAGCTTGGAGACGAACGCGACGATCGTCGGAGGGGTGGTCGCCGTCGGGTCCGCGGTGTAGATGATCGCGTCGTAGGCGCCCTGGGGCGCCCGGGGTCCTGCCGCCTCCCAGCCGGCGGGCAGCGGGAGGGTGATCGTCGGTGCGCCCGGATCGCCGCGCAGCACCGGCGTTTCAGTCAGGCCGCTCTCCTCGATGTACTGCGCCAGTGTCTTGCCCGGGCCCGCGGCCGGCGTCGGCGATGGAGACGCCTGGTCGGGAGCGGCGCTCTCGGACGTCGTCGCGGACGCTTCGGTGCCGGACTCCTCGCCGGAGTTGTCCGAGCTGCAGGCGGCCAGCCCGATCCCGAGTGCGACGGCCGCGATCGCGGTGACGCCGGCCCGCATTGCGTTGGTCATGTCGTCTCCTGTTCGCCGGCCCCGTGGGTCGACACGGTCGGTGCGCGACGAAGGCCGGATCGCAGCGCAGCATATCGAGCTGGAGAGATGGATTTCGAGGTCAAGCCTGATGAATTTGCTGGCAGCTCCCCGACGGTGTTTGCCGAAATCGTCCGCGGCCGTTCGGGTGGTGGTACATGTTGCCTGTATCGGCGCGATGGTTGAGGGGTCGGGACATGGGGCTTGTCATTCGCCCGATTGCGGCGCTCTTTTTAGTGCTCGCTAGCGTGGCGGCGCTGCCGGTGTCGTGGGCGTTGCCCGGGGTCGCGCTGACCCTGACCGCGAACACCACCGCGCTGATCATGGGTGGCACCTTCCATCCGCTGGCCGCACCCCGGGACGGCCCGCGGTTCGTCACCGACTACCTCGACAACGCGGTGACCCGGCACCTTGATCCGGCGTTCGCGGGGTCGTCGGGCCCGGTGACCAACGCCGTGGCCGTCGTCACCCCGGAGGACTTCTTCCCGATTGGGCGGTTGACGTTCGAGACGTCGGTCGCCGAGGGCCTGGCGAACCTGCACCGCTGCGTACGGGCGGGTGCGGAGTGCGTGTTCAACGCCGACCCGGCGGTGACGCCCGGAGTCGGTACCGGTGCGCCGCAGGCCGGCGACACGCTGAGTGTGTTCGGCTACTCGCAGAGCGCCGTGATCGCCTCGCTGGCCAAACGCGACCTCATCCGGGACTACGAACCGGGCGATCCCGGTATGTCGTTCATGTTGGTGGCGAATCCGATGCGGCCCAACGGCGGCGTGCTGATGCGACTGCATCGCTGGCCGACCATCCCTGTCCTGCGGATCCCGTTCCCCGGCGCGTCACCGACCGACGGGCCCAGGCTGGCCGGCGGCGGCCCGGTGTTCCCGACCGTCGACCTGGTGCGCCAGTACGACGGGCTCGGTGGGGACTTCCCGGTGCGTCCGCTCAACCTGCTCGCCACGGTGAACGCGTTGCTCGGATACGGCCTGCTGCACGGCGAGACCGTGGACGTGCCGCTCAGGCAGGCCCGGTTCCAAGGTCATGAGGGCGACACCGACTATTACCTCGTCGAGACCGACCTCGTGCCGTTGCTCCAGCCGTTCGCGCCGTTCGTGCCCCGGCCGATCCTCAAGGCGATCGACGCGCCGCTGCGCGTGCTCATCGAGGATGCCTACGACCGTCACATCGGCCCGGGCGTGCCGAGACTCATGAGCTGGCGGCCGGTCACGAGCGTGATCGGGTTGGCGGGCAGGCTCGTCGCGTCGATCCCGGTGGCCGTCGACAACTTCACCCAAGGACTGGGACTCGGGCGCGTGCTGCGCACCACCGAACCGGGCACCTTCGGTGTCGGCGGTCCGGACCTACCGGCCGGCGCCTCGCCGGAAATCAGAAACGATGCGGCGCAACGGGAGTCCGGTCTTGCGTCGGGAAAAGCGAACATGGCGGCGGGGACGAGGAACCCGCAGGCGGCGGCACGGAGCCCCCGGCCCGAACCGAGATCGAGCTCGCAGAACCCGACGAAGAGGCCGAGCTCGCTGAACCCGACGAAGAGGTCGAACTCGCGGAACCCGACGAAGAATCGGCGCAGCACGTCGACCCGACGTCGCCAGAAGCCGAAGAGCGGCATCCGGTGACACCCGCCGAGCGCGAGGACACCTCAGACGTACCGTCGGACCGGGACACCTCCGATGTGCCGTCGGACCGGGACACCGCCGACGCGGCCTGAGCGTCGCACCCGTGCCCGCCCGGTCCGGCGTGGTATCAACAGCCCGTGAGGCTGTTCGCCCTCTTCGCGCTGGCGCTGGCCGGTGCCGCCTGCGCGGCGCCGCCGGAACCGGTACCGGCGCCCGCCCCGTCGCCGGCGGTCGATCACACAGTCAACCCGGCGCGCATCGACCGCGCCCGCGACCGCCTGCCCGAGGACTACGAGGTGACCGCCTACACCGGGCCGCCGTCGCCGTTCGCCGTGTGGGGCCTGCGCGACACACCCACCGTCGATCCCGGACACTGCGCGGTGCTGGGTGCGCCTGCGGTCGATCCGGTCACCGCGCGGGGATGGTCGGCCTCCGGCCCTGGCGGGATCGTCTACGCGCTGGTCGCCGGCACCGCCGACGCGGCGCCTGCTGCGCCGCCCGACGAGGGCTGCTCGCAGTGGACGGTGGCGTCGGGGCACACGACGGGTGTGGTGACCGGCGTGCCGGGTCCGGACATCCCCGCCGCCAGGACCGTCGGGATGAGCAGTGCCGCCACCACCGTCGTCGAGGGCGGCACCGAGACCCGCACGCATGCCGAGACCTTCGTCGCCTACCTGGGTGACCACATCTGTTTCGTCGCGGTGCTCACAGACCCCGGGTCGCCGCACCCCGTGCTCAGTCGTGATTTCGCATCCGGACTGCTCGCCGAAACGGTGTCGGCGCTGCGCGGTTGAGCCGGGCTGCCCGGGTACATTGGCGGCGATGTCAAACCCTCCGAGCCTCCGGGCGGCCGCCGCGGTGATGTGCGCGGCGCTGGCAACCGCGTGCGGGGCCGCGCAGTCCGAGGATCACTCCAACGCCGACATCGCCCGGGTCTCGGACCTGAAAGCCGACTTCCCGGCGTCGTTCACGGTCCACTCGGTGGGTCCGGCGGCCATCGACCCGCAGTACCTGACCGCGCAGAAGCTGCCGCCCGGGCTGACCTTCGATCCGGCCGACTGCGGGCAGGCCGCCGACGAGCAGGCCATCCCTGACGGCGTCAAAGGCAACATGGCGGCCACCACCGCCGAGGGTGACGGTGTGCGCTACATCGTGATCGCCGTCGAGACCTCCGAGCCCGTTTCCGCCAACACCCCCGCCGACCAGTGCCGCAAGGTGAGCTTCAACGGGCCGGGGATGCGCGGCCTCGTCGAGGTCGTGGAGGCCCCGCAGATCGACGGTGTGCACACCGTCGGCACCCACCGGGTGCTGCAGACGACGACGGCGCAGGGGCCGCGCACCGGCGAGCTGTACAACTACGTCGCCCATTTCGGGACGTTCATCGTGATCGTGACCGCCAACCCGCTGGTGGTCGCCGACAAGCCGGTGGCCCGGGTGGACACCCAGCGCGCCCGCGACCTCGTCGCGCAGACGGTCGGGCTGGTCAGGGGCTGAGCCGTCGTCACCGGACGTCGTGGGGGCGGAACTGGATGCTGATGCGCGGACCGGTGGGCCGCGCGGTCTTCGGCACGGCGTGTTCCCAGGTGCGCTGGCACGAGCCGCCCATCACCAACAGGTCGCCGTGGCAGTGACGGAGCCGCAGCGACGGTCCGCCGCCGCGCGGGCGCAACGCGAAAACCCTTGTCGCGCCCAGACCTACGATGGCGACCATGGTGTCGTCGGTACTGCTGCGGCCGATGTTGTCGCCATGCCAGGCGACGCTGTCGTTGCCGTCGCGGTAAAGGCAGAGGCCGGCGGTGACGAACGGCTCGCCGAGCTCCCCGGCGTACGCGTCGTTGAGGCGGCGGCGCAGCTGCTTCAGGCGCGGATGCGGTACGGGGTCGTCGAGCAGGTTATGGGAGCTCACCAGGCGCGGCACGTCGAGCACCCGGTCGTACATCTGGCGCCGCTCGGCACGCCACGGGATCTGATCACGCAGCTCCCTGAACAGCGTGTCGTCGGCTGAACCATCCTGGAACAGCCACCCGGACCGCACCTCCAGCCACGCGCCGCCGCCGAGGTCGCGGCGGTCGGAGGGGTCGAACAGAGAGCTTTGCACAGCCGGCTCCATACCCTGCACTCTATCGCACACCCGTTCGAAGACGGTGTGAACATCGGGAACCGGAACCCTCAGAGCCGGGCTGCGCCCGGGCCCTCCTCGGCGAGCATGTCGCCGGGATTGGCCAGCGCGCACACCTTGAGGCTCAAGCACCCGCAGCCGATGCAGCCCGCGAGATTGTCGCGCAGCCGTTGCAGATGCAGGATGCGCTGATCGAGATCCTGCCGCCACCCCGCCGAGAGCCTGGCCCAGTCCTTGCTGGTGGGCACCCGGTCCGACGGCAGGGTGGCCAGCGCTTCCCGGATCCGGGCCAGCGGGATGCCGAGTCGCTGCGACATCCGGATGAACGCGACCCGGCGCAGTGTGTCGCGCGAGTAGCGGCGCTGGTTCCCGCCGGTGCGACGGCTGGTGATGAGCCCAGCGCGTTCGTAGAAATGCAACGCCGACACCGACACCCCGCTGCGCACCGACATCTCGCCCGGCGTGAGTTCGTGGGGCCGCTCCATGACCTCAACCCTAGTTGAGGTGGCGATCCGGGTTACGGTGCTAGACGTGACTGAAGCCGCGCTCGGGTGCAACTCGGAAGTCGGCACGCTGCGGGTTGTGATCCTGCACCGGCCAGGGCCCGAACTGCAGCGGCTGACGCCCCGCAACAACGACACGCTGCTCTTCGACGGGCTGCCGTGGGTGGCCAGGGCCCAGCAAGAGCACGACGCGTTCGCCGAGCTGCTGCGCTCGCGCGGCGTGGAGGTGCTGCTGCTCGGTGACCTGCTGACCGAGGCGCTGGCCAAGAGCGGCGCGGCCCGGATGCACGGCATCTCCGCCGCGGTCGATGCGCGCCGCCTCGGAGTGCCGCTGGCCCAGGAACTCTCGGCGTACCTGCGCACCCTGGAGCCCGCCGCGCTGGCCCGGGTGCTGATGGCCGGGATGACGTTCGACGAACTGCCGTTCGGGGAGCACGAGCTGTCTCTGGTGCGGCGCATGCACCACGGCGGGGACTTCGTCATCGACCCGCTGCCGAATCTGCTGTTCACCCGCGACTCGTCGTTCTGGATCGGCCCGCGGGTGGCGATCACATCGCTGTCGATGCACGCCAGGGCGCGCGAGACCTCCCTGACCGATCTGATCTACGCCCACCACCCCCGATTCCTCGGGGTGCGGCGGGCGTATGAGTCACGGTCGGCGCCGATCGAGGGAGGCGACGTGCTGCTGCTGGCGCCCGGTGTGGTGGCCGTTGGAGTGGGGGAGCGGACGACGCCGGCGGGCGCGGAGGCGTTGGCGCGCAGCCTGTTCGACGACGACCTCGCGCACACCGTGCTGGCGGTGCCCATCGCCCAGGAACGCGCGCAGATGCACCTGGACACGGTGTGCACGATGGTCGACACCGATGCCGTGGTGATGTACCCGAACATCCAGGATTCGTTGACGGCGTTCACCATCCGGCGCGAGTCCAGCGGGGTGAAGATCGACCGTGCCGCACCGTTCGTCGACGCGGCGGCCCACGCGATGGGGATCGGCAAGCTGCGGGTGATCGACACCGGGCTGGACCCCGTCACCGCCGAGCGTGAGCAATGGGACGACGGCAACAACACGTTGGCACTGGCGCCGGGTGTGGTGGTGGCCTACGAGCGCAACACCGAAACCAATGCGCGCCTTATGGATGCGGGCATCGAAGTGCTGCCGATCGCGGCCTCGGAGCTCGGCACCGGCCGTGGCGGGCCGCGCTGCATGTCGTGTCCGGCCGGCCGCGACCCGCTCTAGCACTTCGCGAAACCGCCATCACGGTAGCGGATCGCGACAGCTGACTACCGTGGTGGCGGTTTCGCGAGGCGAACGCGGCTACCGCCAGGACGGCAGCCAGATCTGCATGTTCCACGTCTGCTGGGAGATCGGCAGCCCGGTCAGGATCGGGTACAGCCACGCGAAGTTCGTGATCACCAGCGCCACATAGCTGCACACCACCAGCAGCCCCAGGGTCCGCCGCTCGGCGTTCTGCCCCGGTTTGTACAGGATGTCGCCGAGGATCATCGCGATGATCATCACCAGGAACGGCGCCATGGTCGCGGCGTAGAAGAAGTACATCTGCCGGTCGATGTCGGCGAACCAGGGCAGGAAGCCGGCGCTGTAGCCGACCAGCAGCGCGGCATACCGCCAGTCCCGCTTCACGAACGACCGCCACACCGCCCAGGCCAGCACGGGCACCGCGAGGAACCACAGCGCCGGCGTGCCGACCAGCATCACCGCTTTGACGCACGACTGCGCACCGCACCCCGACACGTTCTCGGTGTCGATCGCGTACAGCACCGGGCGCAGCGACATCGGCCAGGCCCACGGCTTGGACTCCCACGGGTGGTGGTTGCCGTCAGCATTGGTCAGGCCGGAGTGGAAGCGGTAGGCCGCGTAGGTGTAGTGCCACAGCGACCGGAGGGCGTCCGGGACCGGCAGCGCACTGTCCGGTCCGAGGGAGCGTCCCACCTGATAGCGGTCCACGGCGGTCTCGGAGGCAAACCACGGCGTGTAGGACGCCAGGTACACCCCGAACGGGATCAGTACCAGCGCGTACAGTGCCGGACCGACGTCGCGGCGGAAGGCGCCCAGCCACGGCCGCGGCACGTGGTACTGCTTGCGGGCGGCGACGTCGAACGCGACGGTCATGATGCCGAAGAACATCACGAAGTACAGGCCCGACCACTTCGTCGCGCATGCCAGCCCGAGCAGCACACCGGCGCCGAACCGCCACCACCGCACCCCCAGACGCGGCCCCCACGCCGTCTCGGCGATCCGGCCTTCCAGAAACGCCACATGCATCCGTTCCCGCACCTGGTCACGGTCGACGATCAGAGCGCCGAACGCCGCGACCACGAACACCGTCAGGAAGCCGTCCAGCAGCGCGGTCCGGGCGGTGACGAAGCTGACGCCGTCGGCGATCAGCAGCAGGCCGGCGACCCCACCGACGAGGGTGGATCGGCTGATCCGGCGTGCGATGCGCACCACCAGCAGCACCAGGATGACCCCGCACACCGCGCCGGTGAATCGCCAGCCCAGGCCGTTGTAGCCGAAGATCGCCTCGCCGAGCGCGATCAGCTGCTTGCCGACGGGCGGATGCACCACCAGGCCGTAGCCGGGATTGTCCTCGACCCCGCCGTTGTGCAGCATCTGCCAGGCCTGCGGCGCGTAGTGCTTCTCGTCGAAGATCGGGGTGCCCGCGTCGGTGGGGGAACCGAGGTTCAAAAACCTGGTGATCGCGGCGAGCGCGGTGATCACGGCGGTCATCACCCAGCCCCGCATCCGGTCCAGCGGGCCGAAGTCGGCGACCGGGATCACCGGGCCGGGGCTGATGACCGGGACCGAGCGACCGCTTCTGTGGAGTTGGTCGGCGAAGGTGCTCTCGCTCCTCACGTCCGCGGTGGCGCTCACGCCTGCGATCGTAGGCTGTGTGGCATGACGGCCGGACGACTGTTGGTGGCCGCCACGCCGCTGGGGCAGCCCTCGGATGCGTCGGCGCGGCTGGTGCGGGCGCTGCGCAGCGCCGATGTGATCGCCGCCGAGGACACCCGCAGGGTCCGCACGCTGGCGACGGCGCTGGAGGTGAAGCCCGCCGGGCGGATCGTCAGCCTCTACGACCAGAACGAGGCCTCCCGGGTGCCCGCGCTGCTCGACGACATCAAGGGCGGTGCGACCGTGCTGCTGGTCAGTGACGCGGGGATGCCGTTGATCAGCGACCCCGGTTATCGGCTGGTGGCGGCGTGTGTGGACAACGAGCTGCCCGTGCAATGCCTGCCCGGCCCGTCGGCGGTCACCACCGCGCTGGCCGTCGCCGGCCTGCCGTCGGAACGGTTCTGTTTCGAGGGCTTCGCGCCGCGCCGACAGACCGCCCGTCGCACCTGGCTGCAGTCGCTGGCCGCCGAGCCGCGCACCTGCGTGTTCTTCGAGTCACCGCGCCGACTTGCCGAGACCCTCGGCGACGCCGTCGAGGTGCTGGGCCCCCGACGCCGCGCGGCGGTGTGCCGGGAACTGACCAAGACGCACGAGGAGGTCGTCCGTGGCACCCTCGGGGAGCTCGCCGAATGGGCCGCCGACGGGGTACTGGGCGAGATCACCGTGGTGCTGGCCGGTGCGACGCCGTCGGCGGATCCGGCGGAGCTGGTGGTCGAGGTGAACCGTCTGGTCGACGACGGCATGCGCGTGAAGGACGCGTGCGCGCAGGTGGTCGCCGCGAATCCGGGCGCCCCGTCCAAGCGCGAGCTCTACGACGCGGTGCTACGCGCGCGCCAGTGAGCCGGCGCCACGGCCGATGATCGGGGCGGCCTTGTGCAGACACTCCTCCCACTCGCGGGTGGGGTCGGAGTCGGCGGTGATGCCTCCGCCGACGCCGAGCACCGCGCTGCCGTCGGCGGCGAACTCCACCGTGCGGATCGCGACGTTGAGCTCGCAGCCTGCCACTGGTGAAGCCAGACCTATTGTGCCGCAGTAGATCCCGCGTCGTGACGGCTCCCATCCGGTCAGCAGCCGCCGGGCCCGGGTCTTCGGGGTGCCGGTGACCGACGCCGGCGGGAACGTCGCTTCCAGCAGGTCGGCCATCGGCAGGTCGGTGGGCACCCGGGCCGACACCGTCGAGACCAGATGCCACACGCCGGGAGCCGGCCGGACCGCCAGCAGTTCGGGCACCGACACCGAACCCGTGCGGGCGACCCGGCCCAGATCATTGCGGACCAGGTCGACGATCATGATGTTCTCCGCGACGTCCTTGACCGACGCCCGCAGCACCGCCGGGTCGGCGGTGTCGGGCAGCGTGCCCTTGATCGGGCTCGACGTCACCGCTTCGCCGCGGCGGCGCAGGAACAGCTCCGGCGACAGCGACGCCACCGCACCCCAGTCCCCGGCGACGAACGCGGCGCGGGCCGGCGCCGTGCGCGCGGCGACCTTGGCGAAGAAGTCGGCCGGTGCGCCGTGGAGGGTGCCGGCGAACTGTGTGCACACGCACGCCTGGTACACCTCGCCGGCCGCGATCGCCTCCAGGCAGTCCAGCACCCCGCGCCGGTGCGCGTCCCGATCGGCCTCACTCCAGGTGATCACCGCGTCCCGCTCGGCCGGAGCCGACCGCAGGGCTTCCTCGACCCAGCCGGGAAGAGTTGCGCCGGTAAGGTTCTCATGCCACCACAGCCCGTCGCGGTCGCACCGCAGCACCGCGTCCGACCAACCGCCTGCGGCCTCCGGGATCCGCGGGCCCAGCCCGTCGGCACCCGGATCGGGGTAGGACAGGTAGCCGAACCAGCCGCCGCCCACCGGGCCGTCCCGCCGGTCGCCGGGGACGACGTCGAAAACGGTTTGCGGCGCGACCGCGCCGGCGTGCAGCGACGGCGCGATCACCGCGCGGGAGCCGAACCAGTCTCCGGTCAGCGCAGCCGGCGGGGGCAGGCCGCGCTGTGCCGCCGCGGCCGCGAGCGCGCGCAGCACCGCGGGGGCACTGCCCAGATCGCCGAGTCGCTCGATGCGCACCGGGTCATTATCGGCTGATCTGGCGGGGCACCATCACGCCCGCCAACTTCTCCGGGTTGCGCATCGCGTAGAAGTTCGTGATCCGGCCGTCGACCACCTCGAACGTCACCACGCTCTCGAGGTTGTCGCCGAGGTAGAGCACCAGCGCGGGCGCGCTGTTGTAGATCGCCGGCTCGACCCGGCCCTCGGTCCCGGCGAGCCGGACGAAGCCCAGGATCAACCGGGCCACCCGGTCAGCGCCGGCCACCGGCCTGCGGGCCGCGCTGACCTTGCCGTCGCTGTCGGCGGTCCACACCACGTCCGGCGCGAGCATCGTCAGGAGGCCGTCGAGGTCGCCGGTGGCGGCGGCGGAGAAGAACTTCGTGGTGATCTCAGCGGACAGTTGCGGGTCGACGGGCTCGAACCGCTTGCGCCTCGACTGCACGTGTTCGCGGGCGCGGTGGGCCATCTGCCGGACCGCGGCGGCCGACTTCCCGAGCGCCGCGGCGATCTCGTCATGTTCGAATCCGAACACCTCGCGCAGCACGAACACCGCGCGCTCGTCCGGACTCAGCGTCTCCAGCACCACCAGCATCGCCATCGACACCGATTCGGCGAGTACCACGTCCGCAGACGGATCCGCTTCTGTGAGAAGAGGTTCCGGCAGCCACGGGCCTACGTACTCCTCCCGCCGCCGGGACTGTGCGCGCAGCGCGTTGAGCGCCTGCCGGGTGACGAGCTGGGCGAGGTAGGCCTTGGTGTCGGCGACCCGGGACAGGTCGACCTCGGCCCAACGCAGGTAGCTTTCCTGCAGCACATCGTCGGATTCCGTAGCGCTGCCCAGGATCTCGTAGGCGATGGTGAACAGCAGCGGACGCAGATGCGTGAACCGTTCGGCGTGTTCGTCACCCGGGGTGGTTGTCATCGGACGGGCACCGCCTCGGCGGCGATCAGCGCGGAGCGGTCCGGGCCCTTCAGCGAGCGGTAGGAGCCGGGCTTACGCGCTTCGGCGCCAAGCCATTTCAGTGTGAACCGGCACACCTGCTCCTTGACGAACGCGCCCGCGCGCCCGCCGATGTACAGGTTCACCGGGGTGTCATCCTTGTGCTGCAGCTGCACGGTGCCCGCGCCGCGACCCAGGCTGATGCACTGGCCGCTCATCGGCACGGTGGCGTCGGCGGGCGCGGTTCGCGCGATCCTGGCCAGCACGGTGTCGGCGGCCTGTGCGCCCAGCGGCAGCCCTGCCTGGCAGCTCATCCGGTACGGCAACCCCGACGGCGCCGCGGCGTCGCCGGCCGCCACGATGCGGTCGTCGTCGACGCTGGTCAATGTCTCGTGGGTGATCACGCGGCCTACCCGGTCGGTCGTCAGACCGCTGGCCGCGGCCAAGCCGGGCACACCGAAACCGGCGGTCCACACCGTCACCGCGCTCGGTACCGTGGTGCCGTCGGCCAACGCCACATGGTCGGCGCCGACGGAGACGACGAAGGACGCCACGGTAATCACCCCGAGCCTGCGCAGCCGCTTGCTCACCGAGCGCTGTCCGGCTCGGCTCAGCGACGGGCCCACCACCGGGCTGACCAAGGTCACCCGACGGCCCCCTTCGGCAAATTCCGAGGCCGCTTCTATTCCGGTGAGCCCACCGCCGACCACCACGATCGGGGCGGGGGTCGCCACATCCGCCAGCCGCTCACGCAACCGGGTGGCCTGCTCTAATTCGCCCAGCGGGTAAGCGAACTCGGCGGCGCCGGGTACGGCGGCAGGCACGTCGCCGGTGCTGCCGAGGGCATACACCACGTAGTCGTAGTCCAGCGTGCCGCCGGATCCGAGGGACACCTGGCGGGCGGTCGCATCGATGCGGTCAGCGGTGTCGACCACCAGCTGCACGCCGGTGTTGAGGACCGCGCGGAAATCCTCGACGGCGTCGTCGTTTCCGGCGGCGAGCTGGTGCAGCCGGATGCGCTCGACGAACTGCGGCCGGGGGTTGACCAGGGTCACCCGGATGTCGTCACGTGACATCAACCGGTTGGCTGCCATCACGCCGGCGTAGCCGCCTCCCAGCACGATCACGTGGGTCTGCGGTGCGGTCATGGTGTCTCCTCTCGACGGGGCTTGTGCCCTCAAGACACCGCGCGGCGCCGATCTGTGACATGTGGCCGCACTATGTGGCGCAGATCACTAAACCAGACCCAGCGCCAACATCGCGTCGGCCACCCGGATGAACCCGGCGATGTTGGCGCCGACGACATAGTTGCCGGGTTGGCCGTACTCGTCGGCGGTGACCAGGCAACGGTGGTGGATGCGGCGCATGATCTGCTCGAGCCGCTGCTCGGTGTCGGCGAAGGTCCACGAGTCGCGCGATGCGTTCTGCTGCATCTCCAGCGCGCTGGTCGCCACCCCGCCCGCGTTGGCGGCCTTGCCGGGTGCGAAGACCGCCCCGGCGTCGGAGAACTGTTTGATCGCGTGGGGCGAGCACGGCATGTTCGCGCCCTCGGCGACGATGCGGCAGCCGTTTTTGATCAGCGCGGCGGCTTCGTCACCGTTGATCTCGTTCTGGGTGGCGCACGGGATCGCGATGTCGCAGGGCACCTCCCACACGTTGCGGTTCTCCACTGCCCTCGCCCCGCCACCGCGCAGCTCCGCATAGTCCGACATCCGGCCGCGGCGCACCTCTTTGACCTCTTTGAGCAGCTCGAGGTCGATGCCCTTCTCGTCGACGACATAGCCGCTGGAGTCCGAGCACGCCACCACGGTGCCGCCGAGCTCGTGGACCTTCTCGATCGCGTAGATCGCGACGTTGCCCGAACCGGACACCACGACGTTCTTACCCTCGAACGTGTCGCCGGAGGCTTTGAGGATCTCGTTGATGAAGAACACCGTGCCGTAACCGGTGGCCTCGGTGCGTACCTGGGAGCCGCCCCAGGTCATGCCCTTGCCGGTGAACACCCCGGACTCGTAGCGGTTGGTGATGCGCTTGTACTGCCCGAACATGTAGCCGATCTCGCGCGTGCCGACGCCGGTGTCACCGGCCGGCACGTCGGTGTACTCGCCGAGATGCCGGTACAGCTCGGTCATGAACGACTGGCAGAACCGCATCACCTCGCCGTCGCTGCGGCCCTTCGGGTCGAAGTCCGAGCCGCCCTTACCGCCGCCGATCGGCATACCGGTCAGGGAGTTCTTGAAGATTTGCTCGAAGCCGAGGAACTTCACGATGCCCAGGTACACCGACGGATGGAAACGCAAGCCGCCCTTGAACGGTCCGAGCGCGGAGTTGAACTCCACCCGGAAGCCGCGGTTGATCTGCACCACGCCTCTGTCGTCGATCCAGGGCACCCGGAAGATGATCTGGCGCTCCGGTTCGCACAGTCGCCGGATCACCGCCGAATCGACGTAGTCCGAGTGCTTCTCGACCACCGGGCCGAGGCTGCCGAGCACCTCGTAGACGGCCTGGTGGAACTCGGCCTCACCCGGATTGCGTTGGGCCACTTCGTCATAGATGTCTTGCAGTTTTTCGTGAAGGTCAGTCAACTCTCAGTCCACCTGGTAGCGAGGGAAAACACCGGACGGAGCGGGCAGGGCGGTGCCCGGTGCCAGCCGCGTCGCGATGGTGTCGAAGGAGCGCTGGTCCGCGGGCCGGCCCAGCAGGTCGAGCAGTCTGGCCGTCGAGGCGGGCATCACGGGCTGGCTCAGGAGCGCGGCGATGCGCACCACCTCCAAGGTCGTGTAGAGCACGGTCGCGAACCGGTCCGGGTCGGTCTTGCGCAGCACCCACGGCTCCTGCGCGGAGAAGTACCGGTTGGCCGCGCCCAGCACCGACCAGATCGCCTCCAGTGCAAGGTGCATCGCCGTCGCCTCGAAATGACCGCGGACACGTTCGAGCAGCGCGTCGGCCGCGGCGAGCATCTCGGAGTCCTCGGCGGTGAACGCGCCGGGCTGGGGCACCACGCCGTCGAGATTCTTGGCCACCATCGACAGCGAGCGCTGTGCCAGGTTGCCGAACTCGTTGGCCAGGTCGGCGTTGATCCGCGAGATGATGCCTTCCTCGCTGTAGCTGCCGTCCTGCCCGAACGGCACCTCGCGCAGCAGGAAGTACCGCAGCTGGTCCACCCCGAACGTGTCGACCAGATCGGTCGGGTCGACGACGTTGCCGACGGACTTGCTCATCTTCTCGCCGCGGTTGAACAGAAAGCCGTGTGCGAACACCTTTTTCGGTAACTCGATGCCCGCCGACATCAAGAACGCGGGCCAGTACACGGTGTGGAACCGGATGATGTCCTTGCCGATCATGTGCAGATCGGCCGGCCAGTACCGCCGGAAGTCCGCCGACTCGGTGTCGGGGAAACCGACGCCGGTCAGATAGTTGGTCAGCGCGTCCACCCACACGTACATGACGTGGTCGGGGTGGTCGGGCACCGGCACACCCCAGTCGAACGTGGTCCGCGAGATCGACAGGTCGCGCAGCCCGCCGGAGACGAAGCTGACCACCTCGTTGCGCCGCACCTCGGGCTCGATGAACTCCGGGTGCGCCTGATAGTGGGCCAGCAGCCGGTCGGTGTAGGCCGACAGCCGGAAGAAATAGGTCTCCTCTTCGGTCCAGGTCACCGGAGCGCCCGTCTCGGTGGCGACCCGGACGCCGTCCTCACCCACCGTGGTCTCGGCCTCGGTGAAGAAGCGTTCGTCACGCACCGAGTACCAGCCGGAGTACTTGTCGAGGTAGACGTCGCCCGCGTCGACCATGCGGGTCCAGATCGCCTTGGACGCTTCGTAGTGGTCGGCGTCGCTGGTGCGGATAAACCGATCGAAGGAGATGTTCAGTTTCTCCTGAAGCCGCTGGAACACATCGGAGTTGCCGCGTGCCAGTTCGGCGGTGGGGATCCCCAGCTTGGCCGCGGTCTCGGCCATCTTGAGCCCGTGCACATCGGTGCCGGTCAGGAACCGGACGTCGAAGCCGTCGAGCCGCTTGAAGCGGGCGATCGCGTCGGTGGCGACGTATTCGTAGGCGTGTCCGACGTGCGGATCGCCGTTGGGGTACGCGATCGCCGTCGTGATGTAGTAGGGCTGACTCATTTGGGGTTCACCCTAGAGTGTGGGCCGTGAGTGCCAAGCGAGAGCCGCCGCCGATTCCGGAGCCCCTCACCCCGCTGATCGACGCTCACACCCATCTGGACGCCTGCGGCGCCAGAAATGGCGACGACGTGCGCGCCATCCTGGACCGCGCCGCCTCGGCGGGGGTGCAGGCCGTCGTGACCATCGCCGATGACCTGGAAGCGGCGCGGTGGGCCGCCGACGCGACGGACTGGGACCCGCGGGTGTACGCCGCGGTGGCGCTGCATCCGACCCGGGCCAACGCGCTGACCGACGAGGCTCGCACCGTGATCGAGCGTCTGGCCGCGCATCCGCGCGTGGTCGCGGTGGGGGAGACCGGGATGGACTTGTACTGGCCGGGCCGGTTGGACGGCTGCGCCGAGCCCGCCGAGCAGCGCGAGGCGTTCGCGTGGCACATCGACCTGGCCAAGAGCACCGGGAAGCCGCTGATGATCCACAACCGCGACGCCGACGCCGCGGTGCTCGACGTATTGCGCGCCGAGGGGGCGCCCGAGACTGTGATCTTCCACTGTTTCTCGTCCGGCGCCGCAATGGCCCGCACCTGCGTCGACCAGGGCTGGGTGCTCAGCCTGTCCGGCACGGTCAGCTTCAAGAATGCCCGTGACCTGCGGGAAGCCGCCGCGCTGATTCCGTCCGAGCAGCTGCTGGTCGAGACGGACGCACCGTTTCTGACCCCGCATCCGTTCCGCGGCGCGCCGAACGAGCCCTACTGCCTGCCTTACACTGTGCGAGCGCTGGCCGACGTGGTCGGCCGGTCGGCCGAGGCGATCGCGGAGCAGACTTCCGTTACGGCGAAACGGGTGTACGGCCTGGCGAGTTGCTGGTCCTAGACCTTTTCGTTACCGTCTTGTGACGAAATGCGGGTCGGCCGCTTGAGCCGTCCGTGATGCCAAAGTCGGGGATAGACGACATTTTGAATGCATTGATAAAACTCCACCAGACGCGCTCGCCGTTGATGCGGGCTCTGGTCGCGGTGACTTTGCTGGCCTTGATCTTCGCCGGCGCGACCGCGGTGGCCACGCACAAGACGGTCACGCTGACCGTCGACGGGGTGTCGATGTCGGTGCCGACGATGAAGTCGCGGGTCATCGACGTGGTGACCGAGAACGGATTCGACGTCGGCGAGCGGGACGACCTGTACCCGGCGGCCGAGACGCCCGTCCACCAGGCCGACACCATCGTGCTGCGTCGCAGCCGGCCGCTGGAGATCTCCACCGACGGTGGAGGCACCGAGCAGGTGTGGACGACGGCGTCGACCGTCGACGAGGCGCTGACCCAACTGGAGATGACCGACAAGGCGCCGGTGGCGGCCTCGCGCGGCAGCCGGCTTCCGCTGGACGGCATGGCACTTCCGGTCGTGAGTCCCAAAAACGTGCAAATCGACGACGGCGGAGCGCTTCGCTCGGTGCGCCTGGCGGCGCCCACCGTGGCCGCCCTGCTGGATGCCGCCGGAGTGCCGCTTCAGCAAAGCGATACCGTGTTCCCGGCGGCGTCGGCGCCGCTGGAGGACGGGATGGCTGTCAAAGTCACCCGGGTGCGCATCGCCAAGATGACCGAGCGGCTGCCGCTGGTTCCGAACAACCAGCGCGTCGAAGACGTGACGCTGAACATGAGCCGGCAGATCGTCGAGGATCCGGGTGCTCCTGGCGTCCAGGACGTGACGTTCGCGGTCGCGACGGTCAACGGGGTGGAAACCGGCAGATTGCCAGTAGCCAATGTCGTGATCGCTCCGGCCCGCGCTGGTGTGCTGAGAGTCGGCGCGAAACCGGGCACCGAGGTTCCGCCGGTGAGCAACGGGCACACCTGGGACGCCCTGGCGCGCTGCGAAGCCGGAGGTAATTGGTCCATCAATACCGGCAATGGCTATTTCGGTGGAGTCCAATTTGATCAAAACACCTGGGAGCGCAACGGTGGTCTGAGGTATGCTCAGCGGGCAGATCTGGCAACAAGAGAAGAGCAGATCGCGATTGCTGAGGTAACCCGGGCGCGCCAAGGTTGGGGGGCGTGGCCCACGTGTAGTGGGAGGATCGGTGCGTCGTGACAATACGACTGCTCGGACGAACTGAAATACGGCATCTGGCTAAGTCGATCGACTTCCGGCCACGCAAGTCCTTCGGACAGAACTTCGTGCACGACGCCAACACCGTGCGCCGTATCGTGTCAGCGTCCAGTGTCAACCGGTCGGACCACGTGCTCGAGGTCGGCCCGGGACTCGGCTCGCTGACTTTGGCGTTGCTGGATCGCGGCGCGAAAGTCACCGCCGTAGAGATCGATCCAGTGCTGGCCACTCAGCTTCCGACCACGATCGCCGCCCACTCGCACAGCGAGGCGAACCGGCTGACCGTGCTGAACCGGGACATTTTGACGTTCAAGCAGTCGGACATGACCGAGATGCCGACCGCGCTGGTTGCCAACCTTCCGTACAACGTGGCGGTGCCGGCGCTGCTGCACCTGCTCGCCGAGTTCCCGTCGATCCGCACTGTCATGGTGATGGTGCAGGCCGAGGTCGCCGAGCGGCTCGCGGCCGAGCCCGGCGGCAAGGACTACGGGGTGCCCAGCGCGAAGGTCCGGTTCTTCGGCAACGTCCGCCGCTACGGCATGGTGTCGCCGACGGTGTTCTGGCCGATCCCGCGCGTGTACTCGGGCCTGGTGCGTATCGACCGCTACGAGACCTCGCCGTGGCCGACCGACGCCGAGTTCCGCGAGCAGGTCTTCGAGCTCATCGATGTGGCGTTCGCCCAGCGCCGCAAGACGTCCCGCAACGCGTTCGCCGAGTGGGCCGGATCCGGCAACGAGTCGGCCAGCCGCCTGCTCGCCGCCAGCATCGATCCGTCCCGCCGAGGGGAGACGCTGAGCATCAACGACTTCGTCCGGTTGCTGCAGCGCTCCGCGGACTGGCACGTGGTGCCCAAGTCGGCGATTGCCTCGGCCGAGGACACGGCCGAGGACGTCGACACGGCCGAGAAGGACGCCGAAGTCCCGACGGCCTGACCCCCCGCCGAATCACGTTCCACGCGGTCAAATCCATGTGAGCGCCGCACCGGGCGCGGTTTCGGCGCCCGCAGGACACCCAGAACGACCCCGGCCGTGCGCCGGGGTCGTCCTTTTTCGTTAGTGTTCGTGCAGTGTCCGCGCGTGACGGTAATACGGCATTCGACCGGGTCCCTACGGGTTCCGTCACGGTCCGGGTGCCGGGCAAGGTCAACCTGTACCTCGATGTCGGGGATCGCCGAGACGACGGCTACCACGAGCTGACCACGGTTTTCCATGCGGTCTCGCTGCTCGACGAGGTCACCGTGCGTGCCGCCGACGTGCTGTCGCTGGAGATCTCCGGCGAGGGTTCCGACGCGCTGCCGACCGATCACCGAAATCTCGCCTGGCGGGCCGCCGAACTGATGGCCGAGCACGTGGGTCGCGCCCCAGACGTCGCGATCTCGATCGAGAAGACGATCCCCGTCGCCGGCGGCATGGCGGGCGGCAGTGCGGACGCGGCCGCGGTGCTGGTGGCGATGAACGCGCTGTGGGAGCTCGGCGTTCCCCGGCGCGACCTGCACGCGCTGGCCGCCCATCTGGGCAGCGACGTCCCGTTCGCGTTGCACGGCGGCACGGCGCTGGGCACCGGGCGGGGCGAAGAGCTGGCGACCGTGCTGGCGCGCAACACGTTCCACTGGGTCCTGGCGTTCTCGCCGGGCGGCCTGTCCACCGCGAAGGTGTTCGCCGAGATCGACCGGCTCCGCGCCGAGCAGGGCCGCACGTTGCCGCCCCGGCTGGAGTCACCCGAGCCGGTGCTCGCCGCGCTCGCCTCCGGCGATCCCACCGAGCTGGCCCCGCTGTTGGGCAACGACCTACAGCCGGCCGCGCTGAGCCTGGATCCGGGGTTGCGCCGCACACTGCGGGCCGGTGCCGAGGCCGGCGCGCTGGCCGGCGTGGTGTCGGGATCCGGACCGACGTGCGCGTTCCTGTGCGCGACGGCCGGCGCGGCCGTCGACGTGGGCACCGAACTCGCTGGGGCGGGGGTCTGCCGCACCGTGCGGGTGGCCACGGGGCCGGTGCACGGCGCCCGGGTGGTGCCCAGTCCGTCCGCCGCTGGTTGAGATCGCAATCAGGTGTGACCCATGCCTCAATACGCGCGCTCGTTTGGCAGTTACTTAAGGGTTGCTTAAGATGAGCGACGGTGAGTGACAGCGGTCGAGCAAGGGACGCATCGGTTTACCCCTCCGGTCTGACCGGCGGGCCGCGAACCGGTGTCGGTGCGGCATCCGACCGCGCTTGCGCAACATCACCGATTCGAGACACAACCGCTCCCCAAATGTTTGCGCGCCTCCGCGAAAAGGCCGCTCAACAGGCGGAGCATGGCAAACGGGCATGTGCACCGGGGCAGATGTCGGCGAGGAGGTCGTCGTGAGCAGATTCACCGAGAAGATGTACCGCAGCGCCCACACCACCGGGCGGGGCATGGTCACCGGCGAGCCGCACGAGCCGGTCCGGCACACCTGGGGTGAGGTCCACGAACGCGCCAAGCGCATCGCCGGCGGCCTGGCGGCGGCCGGCGTGGGACGCGGCGACGCCGTCGGGGTGCTCGCGGGCTTCCCGGTCGAGATCGCTCCCACTGCGCAGGGGCTGTGGATGCGCGGCGCCAGCCTGACGATGCTGCACCAGCCGACTCCCCGCACCGACCTGGTGGTCTGGGCCGAGGACACCATGAACGTCATCGGCATGATCGAGGCCAAGGCCGTCATCGTGTCCGAGCCGTTCCTGGTCGCGATCCCGGTGCTCGAGGAGAAGGGCATCAAGGTCCTCACGGTCACCGACCTGCTCGAATCCGAGCCGATCGAGCCGATCGAGGTCGGCGAGCACGATCTCGCGCTGATGCAGCTGACATCCGGCTCGACGGGATCTCCCAAAGCAGTGCAGATCACCCACCGCAACATCTACTCCAACGCCGAGGCCATGTTCATCGGCGCGCAGTACGACGTCGACAAGGACGTCATGGTCAGCTGGCTGCCCTGCTTCCACGACATGGGCATGGTCGGCTTCCTGACCATCCCGATGTACTTCGGCGCCGAGCTGGTCAAGGTCACGCCGATGGACTTCCTGCGCGACACCCTGCTCTGGGCCAAGCTCATCGACAAGTACAAGGGCACCATGACCGCGGCGCCGAACTTCGCGTACGCGCTGTTTGCCAAGCGGTTGCGCCGCCAGGCCAAGCCGGGCGAGTTCGATCTGTCCACGCTGCGTTTCGCACTGTCCGGCGCCGAGCCCGTCGAGCCTGCCGATGTCGAGGACCTGCTCGATGCCGGTAAGCCGTTCGGCCTGAACCCGGGTGCGATCCTGCCTGCCTACGGGATGGCCGAGACGACGCTGGCGGTGTCGTTCTCGCCGTGCGGCAAGGGCCTTGTCGTCGACGAGGTCGACGCCGACCTGCTCGCCGCGCTGCGCCGCGCGGTCCCGGCGACCAAGGGCCACACCAAGCGACTCGCCGAGCTCGGCCCGCTGCTGACCGACCTCGAGGCGCGCGTCATCGACGACCACGGCAACGTGATGCCGCCCCGCGGGGTCGGCGTGATCGAGCTGCGGGGCGAGTGCGTGACGCCCGGCTACATGACCATGGGTGGCTTCATCCCGGCTCAGGACGAGCACGGCTGGTACGACACCGGCGACCTCGGCTACCTGACCGAGGACGGCAACGTGGTGGTGTGCGGCCGCGTCAAGGACGTCATCATCATGGCCGGCCGCAACATCTACCCGACCGACATCGAGCGTGCCGCCGGCCGCGTCGAGGGTGTGCGCCCGGGCTGTGCGGTCGCGGTGCGGCTGGATGCCGGGCACTCCCGCGAGACCTTCGCGGTGGCGGTGGAGTCCAACAACTGGCAGGACCCCGCCGAGGTGCGCCGCATCGAGCACCAGGTGGCCCACGAGGTCGTCGCCGAGGTCGACGTCCGGCCGCGCAACGTCGTGGTGCTCGGGCCGGGCAGCATCCCCAAGACCTCGTCGGGCAAGCTGCGCCGCTCCACCTCGGTCTCGCTGGTCACCTAACCGCGAGCGTGCGTGTCTGCGGCCGACACGCCGTCAGTTTCGCCGACTTCACGCACGCTCACCGCGCGGCGACCGGCGGCAGGTACTCAGCGACCAGAGTTCGGTGCCACCACCGCCGTTCCTCACGCAGCTCCTGCCACGTCGTGAACCGGTATTCGAACAGCCGCGCCCGGATGTACCGCGGCGGCGCGTCGGGAAACGGATTGTGTCCGAGCAGGCGAAGCGTCGCGGCATCGTTGCGCAGCAGCCGCACGACCAGCGGCCGGAACCAGTCCTGCGCGTAGGCCGGTGACAGCGCCGCGAACCACATCAGCCAGTCCAGGCGAAGGTGGTAGGGCGCCCACTGCCGGGGGATTCGGCGCGGATCGCCGGGTTTTCCCTTGAAGCCGTACTCCTTCCACACCGTCTGCTCCGCGGGCGCCGGCTCGTCGGTCCCTTCGATGATCACCTCGTACCGGACTCGCGCGATGCTGCCGAACGCGCCGTAGGTGTTCACCAGGTGAAAGGGGTTGAACGACGCGTTCATCCGCTGCCGGCGTCCGAGCATGTTGCGCACCGGCCAGTAGCTCAGCACCGCGGTCAGCACGGTGGCCGCGATCACCAAGGCGACGAACCACGCCGGCGGCCCGGGTGCGGTCGGGGGAGCGGGCAGCGGCACCACCCGGCCGAGCACGGTCTGGTCCACGGCGCTGAACGCCAGGATGATCGTCAACCAGTTCAGCCAGGCGAAGTTCCCGGACAGCACCAGCCACAACTGCGTGACGATCACGATCCCGGCAGCCACCGTCGCCACCGGTTGCGGAGCGAACAACGCGAAGGGCACGACCAGCTGGGCGACGTGGTTGCCTGCCACCTCGACACGGTGCAGCGGCTTGGGCAGGTGGTGGAAAAACCAGCTCAGCGGACCCGGCATCGGCTGCGTCTCGTGGTGGTAGTCCAGGCAGCTCAGGTCGCGCCAGCACGGATCGCTGCGCATCTTGATCAGGCCGGCGCCGAACTCCACGCGGAACAGCAGCCAGCGCGCCAGCCACAGCGTCAGCAGTGGCGGTGCCGTGTCGTCATTGCCCAACAGCATGGCCAGGAAACCCGCCTCCAACAACAAGGACTCCCAACCGAATCCGTACCAGCGCTGCCCGACGTTGACGATCGACAGGTACAGCACCCACAGCGCCAGCCACGTCAGCGTGGCCGCCCACAGCGGCACCAGGTCATCGGCGCCCGCGACCAGGGCCGCCGCCACCGCGGCCCCGCTCCAGCAGACCGCGGCGAAGAAGCGGTCGGAGTAGTGGAGATGGAACAGGCTTGGGGAGACCCGGAACGACACCTGCGCGACGAACCGCGGCACCGGGAGCATCCCGTGCGCACCGATGAGGGCGCGGAACTGGCGGGCGGCGCCCACGAACGCGATCAGATAGATCAGTGCCACACCCCGCTGCAGCACCTCCCGCGCCAACCAGTACCCGGGCGCATCGAACCACTCCGCGGACACGTCTCCAGTAGACGCCGCCGCGGCGCCCGGCGGGGAGCAAAAGCGTTCGCTCGATGTCGGTGCGCGCCTATACCGTCGAGGGCATGGAATCGGCGATCGAGGCCATCGACCTGGTCAAGCGGTTCGGCACCGAGACGGCCGTGGCCGGTGTCAGCTTCGCGGTGCCCCCGGGCACCGTGCTGGGCCTGCTCGGTCCCAACGGCGCGGGCAAGACCACGACTGTGCGGATGATGACGACGCTGACCGAACCGACCAGCGGCACCGCCCGGGTGGCCGGATACGACGTGCGCACCCAGCCCGACGAGGTGCGGCGCCACATGGGACTGACCGGTCAGGTCGCCACCGTCGACGAACTGCTCACCGGGCGTGAGAACATCCGGATGATCGGCGGCCTCTACGGGATCCGGCGCAAGGACCTCGACCGGCTGGGGGGCCAACTGCTTGACCAGTTCTCGCTCAGCGACGCCGCCGACCGGGTGGTGAAGTCCTACTCCGGCGGGATGCGCCGGCGGCTCGACCTGGCGGTCAGCCTGCTCGCGTCGCCTCCGGTGCTGTTTCTCGACGAGCCCACCACGGGCCTGGACCCGCGCAGTCGTAGCGAACTCTGGGACGTCCTGCGCGGCCTCGTCGCGCAGGGCACCACGTTGTTGCTGACGACCCAATACCTGGAAGAGGCCGACCAACTCGCCGACAACATCGTGGTGATCGACCGCGGCCGCATCATCGCCGAGGGCTCGCCGTTGGAGCTCAAGCAGCAGGCAGGCCAGGCCAGCCTGGTGGTCACCGTCGCCGACAGCGGCGATCTTGAGCAAGCCCGGACGCTGCTGGGACAGGGTGGTGCCGAGGTGTACGTCGACGCCGGCGCGCGCCGGCTGACCGCCGCGGCCGACGGGCTCGACGACATGATCCGGGTCGCGGGTCTGCTGCGCGACCGCGGCGTCACCGTCGACGACATCGGATTGTCCCGGCCCAGCCTCGACGACGTGTTCCTGACGTTGACCGGGCACCGCACCGAAGACAGTGAGGAGATCGGCGCATGACCGCCCTCGACAGCAAGCCGCAGACGCCGGTGCGTCCGCAACCGGTGCCCATCCGGCCCACCAATCTGGCGCAGCAGTCCTGGATCATGGTGAAGCGCAACATGATCCACACCAAGCGGATGCCCGAGATGCTCAGCGACGTGACCGCCCAGCCGATCATGTTCGTGTTGCTGTTCGCGTTCGTGTTCGGTGCGTCGATCACCAACACCGGCGGCGCGTCGTACCGGGAGTTCCTGCTGCCGGGCATCCAGGCGCAGACCATCGTGTTCTCGGCGTTCGTCGTCGCCTCCGGGATCACCGCCGACGTCGAGAAGGGGATCATCGACCGCTTCCGCTCGCTGCCCATCTCCCGCTCCTCGGTGCTGATAGGCCGCAGCATCGCCAGCGTCATCCACTCGTCACTGGGCGTGGTCGTGATGGCGCTGACCGGGCTGGCGATCGGCTGGCGGATCCGCAACGGCGCCGGCGAAGCCGTGCTGGCGTTCGCGCTGCTGCTGCTGTTCGGTTTCGGGATGATCTGGTTCGGCATCCTGATCGGCTCGTTGATGCGCACCGTGGAGGCGGTCAACGGCGTGATGTTCACGGCGTTGTTCCCGGTGACGTTCCTGGCCAACACGTTCGTGCCGACCGAGCCGATGCCGCACTGGCTTCGCGTGATCGCCGAATGGAACCCGGTGTCGTCGCTGGCGCAGGCGATGCGGGAGCTGTGGGGCAACGGTGGGCCGGCGCCGGCGAGTGCGCAACTGCCGCTGCACCATCCAGTGCTGGCGACGATCCTGTGGTCGCTGGCGTTGACGGCGATCTTCGCGCCGTTCGCGCTGTATGCCTACAAACGCCGGACCGGCGGTTAGCCCGAGGCGGCGATCGCCTCGTCGGCCAGCCGCTGATAGACACGCCACCACACCGACTCGTGGGCGGCCGGCGTGATCAGGCGCTGTTGTATCTGCCGGTCGGCGTCCATCAGCTCGTCGGCCAGCGCGAGTAGCCGGTCGCGGGCCTGCCGCGCCTCGGGGCAGGGGTAGCCGGCCCGCACCGCGACGGTCACCGCGCGGACCCGCGTGCGCTGCGTTCCGACGCGCATCATCGCGACAACCGCGGCGGACACCGTCAGCGCCGTCGAGACCGCCAGTGCCTGCCCCGGTCCGAGAGCGTGGGTCAAAGTGATCTGGCAGGTGAGCCACAGCGCCGGGGCCCATACCTGCCAGCCGAGGGCGATGCGCAGTGCGGCGCGCTCGCTATCGGTGATCCCCGGCGGATACACGGCCATCCGGTAGCGGATCATGCCGGTGCGGTCCGGCCGGACCGTCAGCGAGCCCCAGCGGCAGTCCCCGAGAAGCAGACGATCGCGGACTCGGCGCAGTCGCCCGGAGCCGGTGCGGTTCACATCTGCGGTCTACCCGCTCAGCTCGGCGGGAACCGTCCGGACCGCCCCGTTTCCCGGGGCATGTAAATATGGTCTGCTATACCCAGCAGGGGCCGACAAGTTACCCAAGCGAAATCCTCGCCGAAATCGCATTCCACGCGGCATTTTTCGAGCCCTGGCCGCGCGGAATGCGATTTCGGCGGAACTGAGGCTCAGCTCCAGGCGTGGACGGTGTTCTGCGCCGGCTCCAGGCCTTGGGCGATCAGCAGCTCGGTGGCGTCGGCGGCCTGCTCGACGATCGTCGGAACCTCTTTGCGTTCGACGCTGTTGAAATTCTCCAGCACGAAGCCGGCTCCGGACTTGTGGCCGGGAGGGCGGCCGATACCGACCCGGACCCGGTGAAAATCGTTGCTGCCCAACGCCGAGGACACCGATCTCAGTCCGTTGTGGCCGGCCACTCCACCGCCGCCCTTGAGCCGGATCCGGCCGAAGTCGATGTCGAGTTCGTCGTGGATCACGACAACGTCGGTGGGGGCCACCGAGTAGAACTTCGCCAACGGCCCGACCTGCCGACCGGATTCGTTCATGTACACGCGCGGCTTGGCCAGCACCACCGAGCGGCCCGCAAGCCGCCCGGTGGCCACTTCGGCGCCGGACTTCTTGTGCACCTTGAACTTCTCGCCCATCCGGTCGGCGAGGACGTCGACGACCATGAAGCCGAGGTTGTGCCGGGTCGTCGCGTAGTTCGGCCCCGGATTGCCCAGGCCGACCACGAGTACGGGTTCGGCCATGACGGGGTCTGCCTACTCGGACTCGGGGGCGGCTTCGCCCTCGGCGGCCTCGCCCTCGCCGGCTTCAGCGGCTTCGGCGGCCTGCTCCTCGACCGACGCGCCGCCGCCCTCGGACTCCAGCTCCTCGGCGGTCGGCGCCGCGACCACGTTGACGACCAGCGTCTCGGGGTCGGCGACCAGGGTGACACCTGAGGGCAGCTCGATCTGGGAGGCCAGGATCTGGGTGCCTTCCTCGGCGCCCTCGACCGACACGGTGAACTGCTCGGGGATGGACTGGACGTCGGCCTCGATCTCGATGGTGGCGGCTTCCTGGGTGACCAGCGTGCCGGGGGTGGCGTCACCCTCGACGACGACGGTGACCTCGACGTTCACCTTCTCACCGCGGCGGACCACCAGCAGGTCGGCGTGCTGAATGTTGCGGCGGATGGGGTGGATCTCGATGGCCTTGGTCAGCGCCAGCTGTTCCGTGCCCTCGATGTCGAGCGTCAGCACCGCGTTGGTGCCGGAGTTGCGCAGCACGGCGGCGAAATCCCGCGCGTTCAGCTCCAGATGCTGAGGATCGATGCCGTGGCCGTAGAGAACAACCGGGACGCGGCCTTCGCGGCGCGCGCGACGCGAGGCGCCCTTACCGGTGGCGCGGCGGACCTGCGCGGTCAGATTGTTGGGCGGGTTCTTCGCCATGATGTGTGCTCCTGTGCCGGTGATCGCTGTGTCTGGGCACGGCCAGGGTCGCACTTCGATGAAGTCGCGGGTTCCCGTCGATAACGGCGGCGCTGCGCAACGCAGGCCACCCTCGCCGTGACGCGTCCCCGAGGGTAGCGCAAGCCCCGGTCAGAGCGAAAATCCGACGCCGGTGAGCTGCTCGGACAGCGTCCACAGGCGGGCCGCCCTGGCCCGGTCGCGGGCCAGCGGGCTGCGGCCGCGCGGACCCGTCGCCCCGACCATCGTGAACTTCGGCCCGATGAAACTGTCGCCGGGGACGTCGCGTGCCACCGCGTACAGGGTCTGGCGGGCCCCGAAGTCCGCGTCGGTGGCCATCAGCCGATTGCCCATCGCCGCGACACGGCTGCCGAACGCGTTACCCGACTGGCCCTGCAGGTTGGTCGCCGAGTAACCGGGGTGCGCGGCCAGCGCCCGGACCGGGGAGCCCGCGGCGGTCAGCCTGCGCTGCAGTTCACTGGTGAACAGCAGGTTCGCCAGTTTGGACTGGCCGTAGGCGGGCCAGGCCCGATACGGCCGGGACTTCCAGTTCAAGTCCTTGAGATTGACGGTTCCGAACAGGTGCATCAGCGACGACACCGTCACCACCCGGTCGGTGATTCTGGGCAGCAGCAGGTTGGTCAGCGCGAAATGGCCCAGGTGGTTCGTGCCGATCTGGCTCTCGAAGCCGTCGACGGTCAGCGCGAAGGGCACCGCCATGATCCCGGCGTTGTTGACCAGCACGTCGACGCGTTCACCCGGCCCGGAGAAGCCGCCCGCGAACTCGCGTACCGAGGACAGGTCCTGCAGGTCGAGTCGACGCACCTGCACGTCGCCGGTCATCGTCGCCGCGGCGGCGTGGCCTTTCTCCAGGTTGCGTACCGCCAGGATCGTCCTGGCGCCGACCCGGGCGAGCTCGCGGGCGGTCACCAGACCGAGCCCGCTGTTGGCGCCGGTCACGATCACGGTGCGGCCGGCGAAGGAGGGCAGATCCGCGGCGGTCCAGTCGCTCATGGCACCCACCCTAATTTCAGCGGCTCGGCTTGGGCACCGCGACGGTGAACCCACCGATGATCTGCTCGACGTCCGGCCCGTCGGCGGCGGCCTCGTCGGCGAACCCGGTCACGGTGAGCTGCACCAGGTATCGCTGCCGCTGCGGCGGTGCGCCGGTGGCGATGACGATGCGGTTGTAGCTGTGCATCCGGGCGCCGTTGAGGTCGTAGCTGCCCTCGATCATCGACGACGGAAACGAGTTGAAGTCCTCGCGGGACGCGTTGAGTTCGCGGAAGTTCTCCGACTTCTGCGCGTCGACGTTGGCGTGGCCCAGCGCTTCGTTGACGTCGAAATCTCCGTTGAGTTCGAACACCATCAGCATCGCGGTCGGATACGTGTCGCCCTTGGCGATCACCCGGGTGCCCGGCGCCAGGTTCGAGTTCCGGTAAGGCTGCCAGCCCTGCGGTGTCGGTATCGACACGGTGAGATCGGTGAGCTGGTCGGGCGCCACCGGCTCTCCGATGACCCCGGCCTGCTCCAGGAACGTCGCGATCGACATGGCGTCCTCGGCGACGGCGGTCGGCGCCGCCGACGTACTGCTCGGCGTCGACCAGACAGACTGGTAGTCGGGGGTTTCGGTGGCGCACCCCGTCACCGCCAGCGTGGCCGCGACCGCCAGCGTCGCCGGCAGGCGTGCTGTCACAGAATCTCTCGGACGTTGTCGATCGGACGTGCCAGCCGGGCGCCCTTCCCGGTAACCACGAAGGGGCGCTCGATCAGGATCGGGTTCTCGGCCATCGCGTCGAGCAGTTCGTCGTCCGACGCGGACGCCAGATCAAGCTCGGTATACAGCGATTCGCGCTTACGCACAGCGGTGCGCACGTCGATTCCGGCGTCGGCGATCATCTTGGCCAGCTCCGCACGCGTGGGAGGGTTCTTCAGGTACTGCACGATCGCGGGCTCGATCCCGTTCTCGCGCAACAGGTCCAGCGTCTTGCGCGACGTGGAGCACTTGGGGTTGTGGTAGATGACGGCGGCGGGCCGCCCATCGGATTGCGCCATCTAGGCGGACCCGTCGAAAAGGCTTGTCACCGAACCGTTGTCGAACACCGCGCGGATCGTGTTGGCCAGCAGCGGCGCGATCGACAGCACGGTCAGCTGCGGGAAGCGCTTCTCCTCGCTGATCGGCAGCGTGTTGGTGACGATCACCTCGCAGGCCCCCGATTCAGCCAGCCGTTCACGTGCCGGATCCGACAGCACTCCGTGCGTGGCGGCGATGATCACCTCACCGGCGCCGCCCTGTTTGAGCAGCCTGACCGCGCCGGCGATGGTGCCGCCGGTGTCGATCATGTCGTCGGTCAGGACGCAGGTCTTGCCCTTGACGTCGCCGACGACGCGGTTGGACTTCACCTGGTTGGGCACCAGCGGGTCGCGCGTTTTGTGGATGAAGGCCAGCGGGACCCCGCCGAGGGCGTCGGCCCACTTCTCGGCCACGCGCACGCGGCCGGAGTCGGGGGAGACGACGACCATGTCGTGGTCGGCGTAGTTGTCGGCGATGTAGCCGGTGAGCAGCTTCTGGGCCCGCATGTGGTCGACAGGTCCGTCGAAGAAGCCCTGGATCTGGTCGGTGTGCAGGTCGACGGTGACGATGCGGTCGGCGCCGGCGGTCTTGAGCAGGTCGGCCACCAGGCGGGCCGAGATCGGCTCACGGCCACGGTGCTTCTTGTCCTGCCGGGCATAGGGGTAGAACGGCAGGATCGCGGTGATGCGCTTGGCGCTACCCCGCTTGAGCGCGTCGATCATGATCAGCTGTTCCATCAGCCACTGGTTCAGCGGCGCCGGATGGGACTGGAGCACGAACGCGTCGCAGCCGCGGACCGATTCGTCGAAGCGGACGAAGATCTCGCCGTTGGCAAAGTCGCGGGCGCTCTGGGCGGTCACGGGAACGTCGAGTTCCTTGGCCACCTGCTCGGCCAGTTCGGGGTGAGCCCGGCCCGAGAAGAGCATCAGGTTCTTGCGGTTGTCGGTCCAGTCGTGGCTCACGGGGCTGCCCTCGGCGTCGGCGATCGATACGGGGCCATCGTACGTAGCGGTCAGGCACGGACGGTGGCGGGTTACCAGAATGCCAATAAACGGCGACGAAAAGCTACTCGCGGGTAGCCCCGCCGCCGGAAGCGCCGGCTTCCTCGGTCGTCCGATTCGCCGCTGCCGCAGCTTCTGTCTGATTTGCCGCTGCCGCAGCTTCTGTCTGATTTGCCGCTGCCGCAGCGGTCGCGGCCTTGCTGCCCGGCCGCTTGCGCGCCACCCAGCCTTCGATGTTGCGCTGCGGACCTGCCGACACGGCCAGCGCGCCCGGCGGGACGTCCTCGCGCACCACCGTGCCGGCCCCGGTGTAGGCCCCGTCCCCCACAGTCACCGGCGCGACGAACATGGTGTCCGACCCGGTGCGCACGTGGGAGCCGATCGTGGTGCGGCTCTTGGACTCTCCGTCGTAGTTGACGAACACACTCGACGCGCCGATGTTGCTGTGCTCGCCGATGTCGGCGTCGCCGACGTAGGTCAGGTGCGGCACCTTGGTGCCGGTGCCGATCGTCGCGTTCTTGGTCTCGACGAACGCCCCGAGCTTGCCGGCCGCGCCGAGTTCGGTGCCGGGCCGCAGATAGGTGAACGGGCCGACGACGGCGTCGGCGCCGATGACCGAATCGGAGCCGTGGGTGCGGACCACCTGCGCTCCGTCGCCGACGGTGACGTCGGTCAGCGTGGTGTCAGGGCCGATCTCGCAGTGCTCGCCGACGACCGTCGACCCCAGCAGTTGGGTGCCGGGCCGCACCACGGTGTCGCGGCCGATCGTCACGTCGACGTCGATCCAGGTCGACGCCGGGTCGATGATCGTGACACCCGCGCGCTGATGCCGTTCGACGATGCGGCGGTTCAGCACCGCGGCCACCGCCGCCAGCTGCACGCGGTCGTTGACCCCGGTAACCAGCGCGGTGTCGTCGATGTGCCGGGCGCGCACCGCGCCGCCGTCCGAGCGCACGATCCCGATCACGTCGGTCAGATACAGCTCACCCTGGGCGTTGTCCGCCTTGAGCCGGCCCAGCGCCGAACGCAGCGCGGTCACGTCGAAGGCGTAGACGCCGGCATTGACCTCGGTGATCGCCTGCTGCGACGGGGTGGCATCGGCCTGCTCGACGATGCCCATCACCTCCCCGCCTTCGGCTTCGGAGGTGCGCAGGATGCGCCCGTAGCCGGTCGGGTCGGCCAGTGTGGTGGTCAGTACCGTGACGACCGCGGCCTGCGCGGTGTGGGCGGCGATCAGCCCGTCGAGCGTGTGCGCGTCCAGGAGCGGAACATCGCCCGCGGTCACCACCACCACGCCGGCGAAGTCCCCGGGCAGCACGGCCAGGCCGCATTCGACGGCATGTCCTGTGCCGCGCTGCTGATCCTGGACCGCGATCTCGATGTCGCGGCCCAGCGCCTGTCCGAGCTCCGACGCTGCCGGGGTGACGCGTTCGCGGTCCTTGCCGACCACCACCACCAGATGACGCGGTTCGACCGCGGCCACCGAGTGCACAGCGTGCGCCAGCATGCTGCGACCGGCCAGGGTGTGCAGAACCTTGGGAATGTCGGACTTCATCCGGGTGCCCGCACCCGCCGCCAGAATCAGCACCGCGGCGTCACGCATAGATGTCCTTCCGGATCGCGGAGCGCAGCCGGATCCGCTCGGGCAAGCCGCACTGCTCCGTCGCCAGGACTCGAACCTGAACTATCTGAACCAAAATCAGAGGTGCTGCCGATTACACCACGACGGACCGGTCAACGAGGTACGCGTGCGACTCTAACCCACCGCCGGTGGCGGTTTCACCGCGTCGCCGGCTCCCCGGCCTGGTGCGCGCCGTACGGCTTGGCGGCCAGGATCGTCACCGATTGGGGGTGCTGCCGTTCGGTAACTGGTAACTGCGCTGGTGTCCCGGGGTGGCACCGAGCAGCGCGCTGCCCAGCGGCGAGTTGACGCTGTAGACGTCCAGTTCGGAGTCGGCGGTCCCGCGGGTGCCGAGCAGGAAGGTCTCGGTGTCGCCCGTGTCGTCGAACCGCACGGTGAGCACCATGCCCGGTTCGGCGACACCGTCATCGGCGGGGCTGACCGCAAGGTCGGCCCGGCTCAGCAGTTCGTGGATTTGGCGGATGCGTTCCTTGCGGGCCAGCCACGCGTCGACCACCTGGTCGGTGCGGTCGGATTCGTCGGAGCCCGCCGGGTTGGGCACCGCCATCAGTTCGGCCAGTTCCCGTTCCAGGCTCTCGCGGGCCCGCGGGGTCATCCAGATGTGTTCGGTGGGTTGCACGTTCGGTTCCTTTTCCGCTGGGAGTGATCGTCGTCAGGGGCGGGATGATGACACCGCCCCTGACGACCAGGTGACCCTCGTCAGAGGGGAAGAGTGAGCAGATCGTCGTCGGCGGCGGATCCGCGCCCGCGCAGCGGGTCGAACGGCCGCATCGCCTCCGGTTGTTTGCCGGTCACGATCTGTTCGGCCAGCAATCGGCCGGTGGCCGGGCCGTGGGCGAGACCCCACATTCCGTGCCCGCCGGCGACGTACACGCCGGCGCCGAGCCTGCCGATCAACGGTTTGCCGTCATCGGTGACCGGGCGCGGGCCGACCCACAGGTCGGTGCGCTCGTCCCATTTCACGCCGTCCAGCAGCGGGGCCGCCGACGCGATGATCGCGTGGATTCGGCGGTGCGCCATCGGTTCGGACGGCCGGCGGAACTCCATGGTGCCCGCCACCCGCAGCCCGCCGCGGTAGGGCGTGCACGCCACCCGCGCCTCGGGCAGGTAGATCGGTCCCGGCAGCGGGCGGTCGACCGGCACCGTGAACGAGTAACCGCGCCCGGCCTGCAGCCCGACACGCACCCGGCGTCCGGTCAGCTCGGGTAACCAGGCGCCGGCGGCCAGCACGACGGCGTCGGCACCCACCGATTCACCCGAGCGCAGGTCGACGCGGGCGCCGCCGGCGGTGCCGGACACGCCACGCACCTCACCGGTGCGCATCGTGGCGCCCCGCTCGGCGACGGCGTGCGCGAGCGCGTGGCTGAAGCGGCCGGGGTCGACGAACCGCTGACCGGACACGTTCACCACGGTCGCGACCTCCGGTGAGGCGAGCGGGACCTGCTCCTGCAGCGCCGCGCCGGTCAGCACCTCCACACAGAGGTCCTGATCGCAGGTCCGCATGTGGCTCAGTTCGGTCAGGAACCGGGCGGCGTTGCCGGCGTCCCCGAAGGCGACGGCCAGCGAGGTGTCTGTCACCGGCGCCTCGACGCCGTTGGAGACGAGGACGTCGAACGTCTCGATGGCCTCGTTGTTGAGCGCCGCGTTGGCCTCGACGGCGTGCCGCCAGGAGCTGGGCCGGCAGTTCGCGGCGAACCGCGTCAGAAACCGCGCCAGCGCGGTGTCGGCGCGCAGCGGTATGTGCAGCGGCGCGGCGGGGTCGAGAAGTGCGCGCAGCCCTTCACGCAGCACCGACGGCGAGTTCAGCGGGGCGGTGAGCGCGGGAGACACCCAGCCGGCGTTACCCCAGGACGCGCCCGCCGCGACGCCGGCCCGGTCCACGACCGTGACCTCGACGCCCCTGTCTTGCAGGAACCATGCCGTGGACAGGCCGACGATGCCGGCGCCCACGACGATCACAGATCGGGGACCGCCATCCATCCCTGACCCGCCTGACATCGCACGACCTCCCTCACCGCTACGGACGACTCCATCGTGCGGTGGCCGATGACCGCGGGTGTTGTGCGTCGCCGACAAACCAGTCCTAGTGAAATGTCGCGTCAGGACAAACGTCAGGGCAGCACGGCGAGTTCGATCATCATCGCGAAACGCTTGTCGGCGTCGTCGAGACGAAGGTCGGTCAGTTCGGCCATCCGTCGCATCCGGTAGCGCACGGTGTTCTCGTGCACGCCGAGCGCGGCGGCGGTGCGCCCGGGATCGCCGTGCTCCTGCAGCCAGGTCCGCAACGTCGCGACGTAGGCGGTGCCGTGGGTCCGGTCGTGGTCGCGCAGTTCGGCGACCGCGCCCCGGTGCGGCGTCCGGCCGCTGCGGGCCGCGGTGCGCAGCCGCCGCAACACCAGGTCGTCCCACGACTCGTCGTAGGCCGGCGGCACGGCGGTCGCGGTGCCCTCCTGCAGCGCGAGGCACTCGTCGGCCTCGGCGCGCGCGACGGCGAGTTCCCCGGCGGCGGCGGGAGCGCTGATCCCGGCCTGCACGGTCAGCTGCTCGGGCAGCGTCGCGATCAACGCATGCACCCAGTCCCGCGCGACCGCGACCTGTTCGGCGGCCAGCACCGTGTAGACCGTGGAGTCGGCCAGCGCGCTGCGCGAGGGCCGGGACCAACCGAAGCCCGCGGTGGCACGCTCGAAGATCTGCAGCAAAGCCGCGTGCCTGCTGCCCTCGTCGCCGGCGCGCAGCGCGATGACCCGCAGCGACGCCGGAGGCAGCCCGAGCCGGCTGGCCAGCGTCGCGGCGTCGGCCGGGGACTCCAGCAGCCGGATCACAAGTTCCGACTCGACCTGACGTTCCAGGTCGGCGCTGGCCCGGGAGCGCAGCAGATGCAGTGCGACGGTGTGTGCGCCGTCGGCCAGCGCGCGGCGCTGCTCCCCGGTGAGCGGGCTCGCGCACGCCACCCACACCGAACCGAGCAGTTCGCGCCCGGCGCGGGCGGCCACCACCATGCGGCCGGTCAGCCCGATGGCCGCGTCGCCCGGCACGAACACCGGATCGTCGGACGCCGCCAGGTGCGCGAACACGCCGTAGGACTCGAACACCTCCCGCAGTGCCGGCGGCGCCTGTCGCCCCAGGATCGTCGCAGCGCGCCCCGGGTCCGCGTCCTGCTGGCCGCGGGAGAACGCCAGCACCTGCGAGGCGCGGTCCTCGATCACGACGGCGCCGCCGACCGCCCCCGCCAGGCTGTCGGCGAGGGCGAACAGATCGGTGGGTCCGCGACCCGACTCGGTCTCGCGGCCCTCCATGACCAGCCCGTACACGATCGCGGCGAACTCGCTCCACGGCATCGCCGGATCAACGACCACCACCGCGACACCGTCGGGGTCGGCGCCGGTGGGTGACCCGTCGTCCTCACAGCGGGTGAGCACGACGACGGCGCGGGCGGCCCGCGCCCACCGAAGCGCGTCGGCCTGCGAGGTGGCCCCGACGGCGAGTAGCACATCGCCCGAGACGGTGCGGCCGTCGACCTCCTCGGGAAGCACGACGCTGCGCAGTTCGGTCTGCCGGTCCGCGGCGCCGCCGTGCCAGCGCGCACCGTACCCGCCGAGGACGTTGATCAGCCGGTCCAGCGTGATCATGAGGGTCGACGCTACCCGGGGCAGCAGCCTGCACCGTCTACCCTGTGACGCGTGGCTGTGTCCGACAAACCGGGCGGTTCCGACGTACACGTGCGCGCCCCGCGCGCACGGATGACCGGCACCGAGCGGCGCCAGCAGTTGATCGAGATCGCGAAGTCGCTGTTCGCCGAGCGCGGCTTCGACGGCACCTCGATCGAGGAGATCGCGCTGCGGGCCAACGTGTCCAAGCCGGTGGTCTACGAGCATTTCGGCGGTAAGGAAGGTCTGTACGCGGTCGTCGTCGACCGTGAGATGTCGGCGCTGCTCGACGGCATCACCCGCTCGCTGACCAACAACAGGTCCCGGGTGCGGGTGGAACGGGTGGCGCTGGCGCTGCTGACCTATGTCGAGGAACACACCGACGGCTTCCGCATCCTGATCCGCGACTCACCGGCCAGCATCACCTCGGGCACGTACTCGACGCTGCTCAACGACGCGGTGAGCCAGGTCGCCTCGATCCTGGCCGGGGATTTCTCCCGCCGCGGGCTGGACCCCGACCTGGCGCCGCTGTACGCGCAGGCGCTGGTCGGCTCGGTGTCGATGGCCGCGCAGTGGTGGCTCGACGTGCGCGAGCCGAAGAAAGAGGTCGTCGCCGCCCACCTGGTCAACCTGTGCTGGAACGGGTTGACCCACCTCGAGTCGGACCCGGTGCTGCACGAGGAGTGACCGCCCGGGGGCTGCGGTGCCCGGGGCCCGGGCAGGCGAGTGCCTACGATGGACGCATCATGACCGTATCGGGGACCCCCCATGTCCACACCCCGATCGCGGGCCTCGTCGAACTGGCACTGCGCGATCCCTGTCTGCAGGAGATCTCCCGCCGTGCCGCCGACCGGCCTGCCGATCTCCATCTCGTCGGGCCCGCCAGCGCGCGGGTGTTCGTCGCGTCCGCGCTGGCCACGCCGGTCGCGCCGGCATCGGCCGAAGCCGCACCGCTGCTGGTGGTCACCGCCACCGGCCGGGAGGCCGACGACCTGACCGCCGAACTGCAGGGCGTCTTCGGCGACACCGTCGCGCTGTTCCCGTCGTGGGAGACGTTGCCGCACGAGCGGCTCTCGCCCGGTGTGGACACCGTCGGCGCGCGCATGATGCTGCTGCGCCGGCTGGCCCACCCCGGCGACGCCCGGCTCGGGCCGCCGTTGCGGGTCGTGGTGACGACCGCGCGGTCGCTGCTGCAGCCGATGGCCCCCGATCTGGCCGAGGTCAACCCGGTCACGCTGACCGTCGGTGACGAGGCGGACTTCGACGCGACGGTCGCACGTCTGGTCGACCTGGCCTACACCCGGGTGGACATGGTCGGCAAGCGCGGTGAATTCGCGGTCCGCGGCGGCATTCTCGACGTCTTCCCGCCGACGGCCGAACACCCGGTGCGCATCGAGTTCTGGGGCGACGAGATCTCCGAGATGCGGATGTTCTCGGTCGCCGATCAGCGGTCGATCCCCGAGATCGAGATCGACACGATGATCGCGGTGCCGTGTCGCGAGCTGCTGCTGACCGCCGACGTTCGCGAGCGCGCCGCGGCGCTGTCGGCCGAGCATCCGGTGCTGGAGAACAGTGTGCCGGGCAGCGTGCCGGACATGCTGGCCCGGCTGGCCGAGGGCATCCCGGTGGACGGCATGGAGGCACTTCTTCCGCTGTTGCGGCCCAGCGACTTCGCGACGCTGCCCGACCATCTGCCCGACGGCACGCCGATACTGGTGTGCGATCCGGAGAAGGTGCGCACCCGCGCGGCCGACCTGATCAAGACGGGCCGGGAGTTCCTGGAGGCGTCGTGGTCGACCGCGGCCGTCGGCGGGGACGTGCCCATCGACATCGAGACGCTCGGCGCGTCGGGCTACGTCGGGTTCGACGACGCCCGGGACGCGGCCCGGGCCGGTGGGCATCCGTGGTGGACGCTGAGCCAGCTCGACAGCGGTTCGGGGGACTCGATCACCGTCGACATCCGGCCCGCGCCGACAGCGCGGGGCCAACAGCACACCCTCGATGAGATCTTCGCGATGCTGCGCGCCCACGTGGTCACCGGCGGCTACGGCGCGGTCGTCACCCCGGGCAGCGGAACCTGCAAGCGGGTGGTCGAGCAGCTCTCCGAAACCGACACGCCCGCAACCGTTCTGGAGCCGGGTGAGCAGCCCAGGGCGGGCGTGGTCGGGGTGATCAAGGGGCCGCTGCACGACGGTGCGGTGTTCCCCGGCGCCAATCTTGTGGTGGTCACCGAGACCGATCTGACCGGCAACCGAGCGTCGGCCACCGAGGGCAAGAAGCTCGCCGCCAAACGCCGCAACGTCGTCGACCCGCTCGCGCTGACCGCGGGCGATCTGGTGGTGCACGATCAGCACGGCATCGGGCGCTTCGTCGAGATGACCGAGCGGGTGGTCGGCGGCGCGCGCCGCGAGTACTTGGTATTAGAGTACGCGTCTTCCAAGCGGGGTGGGGGCACCGACAAGCTGTATGTGCCGATGGACTCGCTGGACCAGCTGTCCCGCTACGTCGGCGGTGAGGCGCCCACGCTGAGCCGGCTCGGCGGCAGCGACTGGGCCAACACCAAGACCAAGGCGCGCCGCGCGGTGCGCGAGATCGCCGCCGAGCTTGTCGCGTTGTACGCCAAGCGGCAGGCCTCGGCCGGGCACGCGTTCAACCCGGACACGCCGTGGCAGACCGAGATGGAGGACGCGTTCGGGTTCACCGAGACCGTCGACCAGCTCACCGCGATCACCGAGGTCAAGTCCGACATGGAGAAGCCGGTCCCGATGGACCGGGTGATCTGCGGCGACGTCGGCTACGGCAAGACCGAGATCGCGGTGCGGGCGGCGTTCAAGGCGGTCCAGGACGGCAAGCAGGTCGCGGTGCTGGGGCCGACGACGCTGCTGGCCGATCAGCATCTGCAGACGTTCACCGCGCGGATGACGGGCTTCCCGGTCACCGTGAAGGGGTTGTCGCGGTTCACCGACCCGGCCGAGTCCCGCGCCACCATCGAGGGCATGAAGGACGGGTCGGTCGACATCGTGATCGGCACCCACCGGCTGCTGCAGACCGGCGTGACGTGGAAGGACCTCGGTCTGGTCATCGTCGACGAGGAGCAGCGGTTCGGCGTCGAGCACAAGGAGCACATCAAGTCGATGCGCACCCACGTCGACGTGCTGACCATGAGCGCGACCCCGATCCCGCGCACCCTGGAGATGAGCCTGGCCGGCATCCGCGAGATGTCGACGATCCTGACCCCGCCCGAGGAGCGCTACCCGGTGCTGACCTACGTCGGCCCGCACGACGACAAGCAGGTCGCCGCGGCGCTGCGCCGCGAGATGCTGCGCGACGGGCAGGCGTTCTACATCCATAACCGGGTGCGCACCATCGACTCCGCCGCGGCCAAGGTGCGCCAGTTGGTGCCCGAGGCGCGGGTGGCGGTCGCGCACGGGCAGATGCCCGAGGAGCAGCTCGAGAAGACCGTCGAGGGGTTCTGGAACCGGGAGTACGACATCCTGGTGTGCACCACGATCGTCGAGACCGGGCTGGACATCTCGAACGCCAACACGCTGATCGTCGAGCGCGCGGACACTTTCGGGTTGTCGCAGCTGCACCAGCTGCGCGGCCGGGTGGGCCGGTCCCGGGAACGCGGCTACGCGTACTTCCTGTATCCGCCCGAGGTTCCGCTGACCGAGACCGCCTATGACCGGCTGGCCACCATCGCGCAGAACAATGACCTGGGCGCGGGCATGGCGGTGGCGATGAAGGACCTCGAAATCCGCGGCGCCGGAAACGTATTGGGCGCCGAGCAGTCCGGGCACGTCGCCGGCGTCGGCTTCGACCTGTACGTGCGGCTGGTCGGTGAGGCCGTGGAGGCATATCGGGCCGCCGCGGACGGGAAAACCGTTGCCACAGCTGAAGAACCGAAGGATGTCCGGATCGATCTGCCGGTCGATGCGCATCTGCCACCGGACTACATCGGCAGCGACCGGCTGCGGTTGGAGGCCTATCGCCGGCTGGCCGCGGCGCCGGATGACGACGCGGTGGACCGGGTTGTTGAAGAGCTCATCGACCGCTACGGGCCACTGCCCGAGCCGGCGCTGCGGCTGGTCGCGGTGGCACGTCTGCGGCTGCTGGCGCGTGCGCACGACGTCACCGAGATCGGCGCCCCGTCGGCGTCGACGTTGCGGATCGCGCCGTTGACGCTGCCGGACTCGGCGCAGCTGCGGCTCAAGCGGCTCTATTCGGGGGCGAACTACCGCGCCACCACCTCGACGGTGCAGGTGCCGATCCCGCGGGCGGGCAGCGGGGTGGGCTCGCCGCGCATCCGCGACGTCGAACTGGTGGCGTTCGTGGCGGGATTGTTGCTGGCCATCGATGGGAAACCGGACGGGGAAGTTGATATAACCAAGTTCGGAGGTGGCTCATGACGGTCGTCCTGGTGGACCCGCGGCGTCCGTCGCTGATTCCCATCGAGGCGATCGATCTGCTGGCCGGTGACGTGCAGTACACCGAGGAGATGCCGATCAAGGTGCCGTGGTCGCTGCCGTCGGCGCGGCCCTGCCTGGCCGGTTCCGGCGACGAACCCGCGGCGGTGCTGCTGTCCTCGGACCGCGAGCACCCGGCCGTCGCAGCACGGATCGCGGCGGGGGAGAGGGTGATCTCCGCACCCGCCGCGCAGCCCGGTGAACGTCTGGTGGACGCGGTCGCGCTGATGGACAAGCTGCGCACAGCCGGGCCGTGGGAGAGCCGGCAGACCCACGATTCGCTGCGGCGGTACCTGCTGGAGGAGACCTACGAGCTGTTCGACGCGGTGCACGGCGGGGACCTGAGCGAGCTGCGCGACGAGCTCGGCGACGTGCTGCTGCAGGTGCTGTTCCACGCCCGCATCGCCGAGGATGCCCCCGAGAACGCGTTCGACATCGACGACGTGGCCGACGCGCTGGTCCGCAAGCTCGGCAACCGGGTGCCGGCAGTCCTTGCCGGAGAATCGATCTCGCTGGAAGACCAGCTGGCGCAGTGGGAGCAGCGCAAGGCCCTGGAGCGCTCCACGCGGGAGTCCATCATGGACGACATTCCCACCGCGCAGCCCGCGCTGGCGCTGGCGCAGAAGGTGCTGGCCCGCGCCGAGACCGGCGGGGTGCCTGCGGATCTGGTGCCGGCGGCGATCACGACGGTGACGGTGTCGGCCGACATCGACGCCGAGAACGCGTTGCGCTCGGCGGTTCTGGAGTTCATGGCCGATGTGCGTGCCGCCGAGCGGGCGGCGACGGTGGCGCGGCGCAGCGCCGACGTGGCCGAGGAACTCGATGACGCCCCGCACGGAGTCATCTCCGCCGGCCAATGGCGCGCTCACTGGCCGGGCGAACCCGGGGCGCTCCAGGAAGCCGGGGCGCTTCAGGAACCCGGGGCGCTTCAGGAAGCCGGGGCGCTTCAGGAACCCGAGGCGCTCCTGGAGGCCGGGGACATCGAGGGCGTCGAGTCCGAGGAAGCCCTGGGCGTCGAGTCCCAGAAGTAACAGGTATCCACGCTTTTCAGCGCTGCTCTCGTACTTTCGCTGCCAAACGTGGATAGGTGTGACGTGTGAGGCGAAAGCGACGTCAACCGGCGCGCCGGGACCAGGCCCGAAGCTCAGTCGAACAGCGTGGAGCCCCAGAACGTCGACGTGTCACCGTCGGGAATACCTGGGGGACAGGCGAATACGGCCGAGCTGGTAGGGGTGACGTACTCGTTCATCGCATCGTTGCGCGAGATCGCGTTCTGCATCGGCACGAACTGCGTCACGGGGTTGCGCACGAACGCGATGAAGAACAACCCCGCGTCGAGATGGCCGAAGCCGTCCGAACCGTCGGTGAAGTTGTAGCCGCGACGCAGGATCTCGATGCCGCCCAGGTTCTGCGGCGACGCCAGACGGACATGGGCCACCGGATCGATCAACGGCTTGTCCTTGTCGTCGGTCAGGTCGAGGTCGAGTTCCTCGAACTCGTCGGTCAGCCCCATCGGGGCGCCGCTGCCCTTCTGCCTGCCGATCACCCGCTCCTGCTCGAGCAGCGTGGTGCGGTCCCACTGTTCGATGCGCATCCGGATCCGCCGTGCCACCAGGTAGGTGCCGCCGGTCAGCCACGCCGGCCCGTCGCCGTCGCCGACCCACACGAACCTGTCCAGCTTGTCGGTCTCATCCGAGCGCAGATTGGCCGTTCCGTCCTTGAATCCGAACAGGTTTCGCGGTGTGGTCTGCTCCCGCGTGGTCGACGAGGTGCGGCCGAACCCCAGCTGCGAGTAGCGCACCGCGACGGTGCCGAAGCCGATCCTGGCCAGGTTGCGGATCGCGTGCACGGCCACCTGCGGATCGTTGGCACAGGCCTGCACGACGATGTCGCCGCCGCTGCGGGCCGGATCGATCTTCTCGTTCGGGAACTTCGGCAGGTCGACGAGTTCGGCGGGCCGCTTGTCGGCGATCCCGAACCGGTCCACGCCGTCCTTGACGAAGAACGACGGCCCGAACCCAATGGTCAGCGTCAACTGCGACGGAGGCAAGCCCAGCGCCTCGCCGGTGTCGGTCGGCGGGGAGTACGGGTTCTGGCCGGTGGAGCCGTTCGGGAACGCCTCCTTGCCCTGCGTCATCCGTTCGGCCATCTCGGTCCAGTCGGCCAGCATCTTGACGACGTCGTCGCGGCTCCTGGTGGTCACGTCGAACGTCGCGAAGTGCATCCGGTCCTGGGCTTCGGTGACGATGCCCGCCTGATGCTCGCCGCGGAACGGCACCGCGGTGTCCAGGTAGTTGGGCGTCGAGGCGGCCGACGCGCGGCCGGCCAGTGCTCCCGCACCGGCCGCGCCGACCACCGCCGCGGTGACACCCGCGGCGCCGAAGAGCTTGCGCCGGCTGAGCCCGGACCGCTGTGGTTCGGGCTCGACCGGCGACTCCGGGTCATTGGGGTGCGATGACACCTTGCACCTGGCTTACCTCCTTGCTCAGCGCATCGATCGCGCGCGAGAGCTCCTGTCGTTCAGGCTCAGTCACCTTGTCGTACAGCACGAAACCATCGCCTTCGCGGTACTTCTCCAAGAGGGCTTCGACTTCCTCGAAGCGCTGGTCGACCCGAGTGCCCAGGTCCGGGTTGCGCTCGTCAAGGATCGGGCGCACCGACGCCACCGCGGTCTGCGACCCCTGCAGGTTGGCGTTGAAGTCCCACAGGTCGGTGTGGCTGAAGATGTCCTCTTCACCGGTGATCTTGCTGGTGGCGATCTCGTCGAGCAGACCCTGCGCACCGCCGGCGATCTGGGTGGAGTCCACCGTGAAGTCCGGTGCACTGACCCCGGCCTGCAGCTCCTTGACGTCGGCGACCAGCTGATCGGCGATCTCATTGGTGTCGGGGTGCGGGCCGGTCACCCACAGGTCCTTCTCCAGCCGGTGGAAGCCGGTCCACTTCTGGCCGGGCTCCAGGTCGGCCTCGCGCAGATCGATGCGTGGATCGAGGTCGTCGGGGAACGACTCGGCGACGGGCTCGATGCGCTCGTAGTACACGCGCGAGGTCGGGTACTGCGCCTTGGCGCCCTCGATGTCGCCGGATTTGATGGCCGCCACGAACGCCTCGACGGCCGGGACCAGCGCCTCGACCTGGCTGTTGACGTAGCGCTTGTAGTTGTCGGCGGCCTCTTTGAACTTGCCCTCGGTGTCGATCTGCACCTCGTCGCCGGTGACGGTGAAGTCGCCGCGGATGCCGTCGCCGATCATGCCCGGCTTGCAGGCGGTCTGGTAGGTGCCGGGCTGGCTGAGCTGCACGATCAGCTTGCGCTGCAGGCCGGGGGAGATGTTCTCGACCTCGCCCATCACCCGTTCGCCCTCGCCGTAGACGTAGAACTCGGTGACCTTACTGCCGTTGTTGGTGATGACGAACGTGGTGGCGCCGGTCGTGCCCTCGGTGCCGGACAACTGGCACGAGGTGTCCGACGCCTCCACGGTGATCTCCGAGGAGGCGCCGCCGCCCTCGGACTCGGACGCCGCCGGCGCCTCTTCCTTGGCCTGGCAGCCGGCCAGCGCGAACGCCGCCGTGGCCGCCGCGAGCACTGCGACAGAGGGATGAACCTTCACGTGGTGGACCTTTCGGGAGAGGGATCGGGTGTGGTCGGGGTCTTGCGGGTCGGCGCCGGTGTCGGCCACAAAAACAGCGCCAGCACGACGCCGAGGTAGGCCAGATAACCGACCAGCTGCAGCACGGTCGGGGTCGGTGTGACGTTGAAGATGCCCTGGATGACCTCGCCGTACCAGGACGACCAGTCGAACCAGGTGCTGATGTCGAAGGCTCTGTTGGCCAGGCCGGGAACCCAGCCGACGGTCTGGAGCGCGCCGATGCCGTACGACAGGATGCCCGCCGCGATGACGATCAGGAACACGCCGGTGTAGGTGAAGAATTTCGCGAGGTTGATGCGCAGTGCGCCGCGGTAGATGCCGTAGGCGATAGCACCGGCGACGGCGACGCCGACGATCAGCCCGATCAGCGGCCAGACGGTCTGCGCCTCGGCATAGCCCACCATGAACAGCGCGGTCTCGACGCCTTCGCGGCCGACGGCCAGGAACGCGAGCAGCGTGACCGCCAGTGGTCCGGTCTCCAGCGCGCGGGCCATGTCGCTGCGCAGCTCACCGGAGAGGGAGGCGGCGGCCTTCTTCATCCACAGCACCATGGTCGTGACGATGCCGACCGCGATCAGCGACGCGACGCCGGCGATCGCCTCGGCGGCCAGCCCGGTGATGGTGTTGGACCCGAACTGGATGGTCAGGAACACCGTGACGGTCAGCGCCACGGCGGCGCCGACACCCAACCACACCCAGCGCAGCGCGTCGCGGCGGTCGGATTTGGTCAGGAACGCGACCAGGATCGACACCACGATCGCGGCTTCCAGGCCTTCCCTCAGACCTATGAGTCCGCTGCCAAAAAGCTGTGAGGTGATGTTCGGGGCCGCGTAGTAGGTGGTGACCAGATGGTCGGTGGCAGCACCCATCGAATTGTCCCTCGCTACGCGTCGCCCACTGTGCTTCGGCTATCCAAAGCAAGGTGTGGCTGCCCTCATTTTCAGAGGCGCACCGAGAAATGTACACCCGCGGTCTCCGGCCCGGTGTCAGTCGTCTACTCCGTTGTGCGTGGGAACATGGGCTACGAACCAGAGCGGGTTGAGGGAGTCCGGTGACGCGGGTGCGTGGGCTGCAGGCGGTAGCCGTGATCGGCGCGACAGCGCTGCTCATGGCTTCGAGCTGCTCGTGGCAGCTCGGCACCGTGATTCCCGACGGAGTGCCGCCCCCGCCCGGCGACCCGGTGCCGCAGGTCGACACCTACGCCAAGGGCCGTCCGGCCGATCAGCTGCGCGAATGGGCTGCCGAACGGGCTCCCGCGCTGGGCATCCCGGCCACCGCCTTGGAGGCCTACGCCTACGCGGCGCGGGTGGCCGAGGTGGAGAACCCGGGATGTCACGTGAAGTGGACGACGCTGGCCGGCATCGGTCAGGTGGAGAGTCACCACGGCACCTACCGCGGCGCGACAGTCGCCCCCGACGGTGAGGTGACGCCACCGATCCGCGGTGTGCTGCTCGACGGAACCGGCGGGAACCTGGTGATCATGGATCACGATTCGGTCAGCCACGACCCGGCGATCGAGAACAGGGGCGACGAGCCGTACGCGCGGGCCATGGGGCCGATGCAGTTCATCCCCGAGACGTGGCGGCTTTACGGGGTCGACGCAAACAACGACGGTGACATCAGCGCCGACAACATCGACGACGCGGCGCTGTCGGCGGCCGGCTATCTGTGCTGGCGGGGCAAGGATCTGTCCAAGGCGCGGGGCTGGATGGACGCACTGCGGGCCTACAACCATTCCGACCAGTACGCGCGCACGGTCCGGGACTGGGCGACGGCGTATGCGCAGGGACATCCGCTCTGACCGCACTCGCTGACGGGCCACGATCTAGGCTCAATGCCGAAAACGTCTGAGCAGAGACCAGGAGGCGACAAAGTGCCCATCATCGAGCAGGTCGGTGCCCGCGAGATCCTCGATTCCCGGGGGAATCCGACAGTCGAGGTCGAGGTGGGTCTGCTGGACGGCACGGTGTCCCGTGCCGCGGTGCCCTCCGGCGCTTCCACAGGCGAACACGAGGCGGTCGAGCTGCGCGACGGCGGGTCCCGCTACCTGGGCAAAGGCGTCCAGAAGGCGGTCGAGGCGGTGCTCGACGAGATCGCCCCGGCGGTAATCGGGCTGGGCGCCGACGAGCAGCGCCTCGTCGACCAGGCGCTCGTCGATCTCGACGGCACCCCCGACAAGTCGCGGCTGGGCGCCAACTCGATCCTGGGCGTGTCGCTGGCGGTGGCCAAGGCCGCGGCGCAATCGGCGGAGCTGCCGCTGTTCCGCTACCTCGGCGGTCCCAACGCGCACATCCTCCCGGTGCCGATGATGAACATCATCAACGGCGGCGCGCACGCCGACACCGGCGTCGACGTCCAGGAGTTCATGATCGCGCCGATCGGCGCCCCGAGCTTCAAGGAAGCGCTGCGGTGGGGTGCGGAGGTGTACCACTCGCTGAAGTCGGTGCTCAAGAAGCAGGGCCTGGCCACCGGCCTGGGCGACGAGGGCGGGTTCGCCCCCGACCTGCCCGGCACCACCGCAGCACTCGACCTGATCGCCACCGCCATCGAGGCCGCGGGTCTGAAGGTCGGCTCCGAGGTGGCGCTGGCGCTCGACGTCGCCGCCACCGAGTTCTACACCGCGGGCACCGGTTACGCGTTCGAGAAGGAGACCCGGACCGCCGAGCAGATGGCCGCGTTCTACGAGCAGCTGATCGGGGCGTACCCGCTGGTGTCCATCGAGGATCCGCTGGCCGAGGACGACTGGGACGGCTGGGTCGCGCTGACCGCCGCGATCGGTGACAAGGTGCAGCTGGTCGGCGACGACCTGTTCGTCACCAACCCCGAGCGGCTCGAGGAGGGCATCGAGCGGGGCGCCGCGAACGCGCTGCTGGTCAAGGTGAACCAGATCGGCACGCTGACCGAGACCCTCGACGCGGTGGCGCTGGCCCACAACGCCGGCTACAAGACGATGATGAGCCACCGCAGCGGCGAGACCGAGGACACCACGATCGCCGACCTCGCCGTGGCGGTGGGCAGCGGTCAGATCAAGGCCGGCGCCCCGGCGCGTAGCGAGCGGGTGGCGAAGTACAACCAGCTGCTGCGCATCGAAGAGGAGCTGGGCGACGCGGCCCGCTACGCCGGCGACCTGGCCTTCCCTCGTTTCAGTGTGGAGACCAAATAGCCCGTGCCCGAAGCGAATCGGCCCGACCCGCGCAAGAAAAGCTCTGCGGACGCGAGGAGCAAGAAAGCACCCTCGCCCCGTCCGGGTAAGCCGGGCAAATCCGGTGACTCCGGGCGGGCCAAGCCGCGCAGTGTGTCGGCGCGTCGCGAGACGCGAGGTGCCGACCCGCGGTCCCCGAAGGAGATCGCCGGGCCGGCAACCGATTCCGGGTTCGATGACGGAGACGAGGACAGCGGTGCCGGTTCGATCAGGCAGTCGATCATCTCGTCGGCCGAGCAGGCCGCCGAACAGCGGTTCGGCTCGGCCGCGCGACGGGCGGCCATCCTGGCCGCCCTCGTCTGCGTGCTGACGTTGACGATCGCCGGGCCGGTTCGGACGTACTTCTCGCAGCGCACCGAGATGAAGCAGCTTCAGGCCAGCGAGGCCCAGCTGCGCGAGCAGATCGCCGAACTCGAAGAGCAGAAGGCCAGATTCGCCGATCCGGTGTTCATCGCCGCGCAGGCGCGGGAGCGGTTGGGGTTCGTGATGCCCGGCGAGATCCCGTATCAGGTGCAACTGCCGCCGGGGGCCACCGAGCCGGAGTCCTCGCCTGAAGAGCTGGCCGAAGCCAAGAGCAACGATCCGTGGTACACCACGCTGTGGCACACCATCGCCGATGCGCCGCATGGGATCTCGCCGCCCATGCCGCCCCCGCCGCCCGGCGCGCCGGGCGGCCCCGCACCCGTTCCGGCGCCTCATGGTTGAGCCGACGGATCTGGAGGCGGTCGCGCGGCAGTTGGGCCGGGAGCCGCGCGGCGTGCTGGAGATCGCCTACCGGTGTCCCAACGGCGAGCCCGCGGTGGTCAAGACCGCACCGAGACTGCCTGACGGAACCCCGTTTCCGACGCTGTTCTACCTGACCCATCCCGCGCTGACCGCGGCGGCGAGCCGGCTGGAGTCATCGGGGATGATGCGGGAGATGACCGATCGCCTGGCCGCGGATCCGGAGTTGGCCGCGGCGTACCGGCGGGCGCATGAGTCGTATCTGGCCGAGCGCGACGCGATCGAACCGCTGGGCACCACGTTCTCCGGCGGCGGTATGCCGGACCGGGTCAAGTGCCTGCACGTGGTGATCGCTCATTCCCTGGCCAAGGGGCCGGGCGTGAACCCGTTCGGAGACGAGGCGTTGGCGGTGCTGGCCGCCGAGCCAGCCATGGCGGGGATCCTGGACAGGAAGGTGTGGACGCAGTGAAGAGGGGCGAGCGAGACGCGAAGCGGGATCGCGCATGAGGGTCGGCGCGGTCGACTGCGGAACGAACTCCATTCGCCTGCTGATCGCCGATGTCACCGACGGTGGGGGCGGGTTGCGCGACGTCCACCGCGAGATGCGGATCGTGCGTCTGGGGCAGGGAGTCGACGCGACCGGAGAGTTCGCGCCGGATGCGTTGGCGCGCACCCATGCCGCCCTCTGCGATTACGCCGATTTGATGCGCCGCAACGACGTCGGCGCGGTGCGGATGGTGGCGACATCGGCGGCGCGGGACGTCACCAACCGTGACGAGTTCTTCGCGATGACCTCGGAGGTGCTGGGCGCCGTGGTGCCCGGCGCGGTGGCCGAGGTGATCACCGGCACCGAAGAGGCCGAACTGTCATTCCGCGGCGCGGTGGGTGAACTCGACGCTGCGGCAGGGCCTTTCGTCGTCGTCGATCTCGGAGGCGGCTCGACCGAGGTGGTGCTGGGCTCCGGCCGTTGCGGGCAGGTGGAGGCCTCGTACTCGGCCGACATCGGGTGCGTGCGGTTGACCGAACGGTGCCTGCGCTCCGACCCGCCCACCGACGAGGAGATCGATGCTGCCCGCGCGGTGGTCCGGGAGGCGCTGACCGACGTCGTCGCCGCGGTGCCGGTGGAGCGCGCGCACACCTGGGTGGGGGTGGCGGGCACGATGACCACGCTGGCGGCCCTCGCGCGCAAGCTGACCACCTACGATTCCGACGCCATCCATCTGTCCCGGGTCAGCTTCGACGATCTGCTCCCGGTCTGCGCCGAGCTGCTGGCGATGACGCGCCGGCAGCGCGCCGCGCTGGGGCCCATGCACGAGGGGCGCGTCGACGTCATCGGCGGCGGGGCGTTGATCGTGCAGGAGCTGGCGGCGCTGCTGGGGGAGCGGGCCGGCATCAGCGACCTGGTGGTCAGCGAACACGACATCCTGGACGGGATCGCGCTGTCGATCGCCTGAGACGGCATCGCTTCCGGCCATTGCTGCCCGGCGCCCGGCGGAGGACAATCAGCCCGACGGCGGCGCCGTCACGACGCTGCCTCGTCCGAAGGAGGCGGATAGTGTATGCACGAACAACGACCGTCTGGGGGCGGCCGTCATCGGTCGATGACGGAATCGCCTACATCCGCGGGTCGGTGATGCCCGAGCTGCAGAAGTTGCACGGGTTCATCGGTTTCTCGCTGCTCGCCGACCGGAAATCGGGCCGATGCATCGCCACCAGCGCCTGGCAGACGGAGGAGGCGATGCGTGCCAGCGCACCACTGGTCCGCGAGGTGCGTGACCGCGCGGCGCAGATCCTGGGCGGCAACGTGGAGATGGCGGACTGGGAGATCGCCGTCATGCACCGCCACCACGAGAGCGCCGAAGGCGCCTGCGTGCGGGTCAGCTGGGCCAAGATCGACCCGAGCCATGTCGACTCCGGGATCGACATCTTCCGGAATCAGGTATTGCCGGCCCTCGACGAACTCGAAGGGCATTGCAGCACAAGCCTGTTGGTGAACAGGGAAATGGCAAGGGCGGTGGTGTCGTCGGCCTACGACAGCGCAGAAGCGCTACAGCGGCACCGGTCCCAGCTCGACCGGCTGCGGGACGCGACCGTGGAACAGGCGGGCGCAGAAGTGCTGGAGGAGGGCGACTTCGAGTTGGCGATCGCGCACCTGAGGGTGCCCGAACTGGTCTGAGATCCTCATTGCGGGGCCGGGCGGCGCAGTCGTGCGCGCCGCTTGGTCGGATCGTGCTGACCGGCCAGTGTCACCGCCAGCAGCACCATCACCGATCCGAGACCCAGGTGCAGCCAGTTGCTGGCGGCGTTGAGCGGGATCACGCGTGCGTCGCTGCCGACTTCGACGAACGTGCCGTACAGCCACAGCCCGATGTACAGCACACCGCCGGCCAGCAGGTACGCCCGCGACCCCGCGTACGAGCGGGCGAAATAGAAGCCCGCCGCACCGACGACCAGGTGAGCGAGGTTGAGCAGCATCGACACGGTGAATGTGCCGAACAAACGGGCCCCGGAATGTTGACCGAACCAGCCGAGCTGGTCGAGTCCGGACGTCACGCCGGGCACGAACCCCAGCACGCCGAGGATGGCGAGCACGGACGCCACGATCATCGCCGCACCCTGTACCGCCATGTATTTCGGGGCCGCCGACGACATGACCCGCCTCCTTCCGCACACGCTGATCGACGAGCGTGCTCGGGAGATACCCATCCTCGGCGGGCCGTAACACGCCGCCGGCGGGGTCAGGGTCGCAGGATGGGGCCCAGCGCGTCGAGCACGGACGGATCCTCGATGGTCGACGGCACCGGTTCGTCCCGGCCGGCGGCCAGCCCGCGCATCGTCTTGCGCAGGATCTTGCCCGAGCGTGTCTTCGGCAGCGCCGGCACCACGTCGACGACCTTGAACGCCGCCACGGCGCCGATCTCGTCGCGCACAAGCTGCACGAGTTCCTCGGCCAGCCCGTCGACGTTCGCGCCGGCCTTGACCACGACGAGACCGCGCGGCGCCTGGCCTTTGATCTCGTCGGCGACGCCGATCACGGCACACTCGGCCACCGCCGGATGGGTCGCCAGCACCTCCTCGATCGCGCCGGTGGACAAGCGGTGCCCGGCGACGTTGATGACGTCGTCGATCCGTCCCATCACGAACAGGTAGCCGTCTTCGTCGAAATGGCCGCCGTCACCGGTGAGGTAGAAGCCGGGGTGCTCGGTCAGGTACGACGCCTGGTAGCGGTCGTCGGCGTTCCACAGCGTGGGCAGCGTGCCGGGCGGCAGCGGCAGCTTGATGCAGATCGCTCCTTCCTCTCCCGGGGCGCACTCGTGTCCGTGGTCGTGCAGGATGCGCACGTCGTAGCCGGGCATCGGCACGGTGGGGGAGCCGGCTTTGAGCGGAAGTTGTTCCGTACCCATCGGATTCGCGGCGATCGGCCAGCCCGTCTCGGTCTGCCACCAGTGGTCGACGACCGGGATGCCGAGTTTCTCCGACGCCCAGTGGTAGGTGTCGGGGTCGAGGCGTTCGCCTGCCAGGAACAGGTACTTCAGCCCGGACAGGTCGTAGTCGTCCAGATACTTGCCGTGTGGGTCTTCCTTGCGGATGGCGCGGATCGCCGTCGGTGCGGTGAACAGCGCCTTGACCCCGTGCTCGGAGGCCACCCGCCAGAACGCCCCCGGGTCGGGGGTGCCGACCGGCTTGCCCTCGTAGAGCACCGTGGTGGCGCCGAGCAGCAGCGGCGCGTAGACGATATAGGAGTGGCCGACCACCCAGCCCACGTCCGAAGCGGCCCAGAACACGTCACCGGGGTCGATGTCGTAGATGTGGCGCATGGTCCACAGCAGCGCCACCGCGTGCCCGCCGTTGTCGCGGACGATGCCCTTGGGCTTGCCGGTGGTGCCGGAGGTGTACAGCACGTACAGCGGGTCGGTGGCCGCCACCGGCACCGCGTCGACCGGTTCGGCGTCGGCCATCACGTCCGACCACGCCAGGTCCCGGCCGTCGACCAGGTCGCACTGCAGTCGGTCCCGCTGCACCACCACGCAGTGCTTGGGCGGGTGGGCGACCATCCCGATCGCGGCGTCGAGCAGCGGCTTGTACTCGACGCAGCGCGACGGCTCGATGCCGCACGACGCCGACACGATCACCGTCGGGCGCACGTCGTCGATGCGGACCGCCAGCTCATGGGGGGCGAAGCCGCCGAACACCACCGAATGCACCGCGCCCAGACGCGCGCAGGCCAGCATCGCGATGACGGCCTCGGGGATCATCGGCATGTAGATCACCACCCGGTCGCCCTTGCCGACGCCGAGGCCGCGCAGCACACCGGCGAACCGCGCGGTCTGATCGAGCAGTTCGGCGTAGGTGTAGGTGCGTTTGGTGTCGGTGACCGCCGAGTCGTAGATCAGTGCGGGCTGATCGGCGCGGCCGTCGGCGACGTGCCGGTCCAGCGCGTTCGCGCTGGTGTTGAGCTCGGCATCGGGAAACCATCGGTAGAGCGGCGGGTTGCCGTCATCGAGGATGCGCTCGGGCGGCCGTGTCCACGTCACGGCGCGGGCTGCGTCTTTCCAGAACGCGATCGCGTCGTTGATGCTGGCGTCGAAGAGGTCGCGATACCCGGGCATAGGAGCACCGTAGTACCTGCCGATTACTCTCTGGAACATGACGAACCAACCCCCGCCGATCGACGGGGTGCGCCGCAGCCGCGTCACCGCCCGAGGCGTCGATTTCCACGTGACCGAGGCCGGTCCCGAGAACGGCAGGCCGGTGTTGGCACTGCACGGCTGGCCGCAGCACCACTGGGCCTACCGTTCGCTGCTCGCCGACCCGCCTGAGGGGCTGCGCATCATCGCGCCCGACCTGCCGGGCTACGGATGGTCTGGGCCGGCCCCGCACAAATGGGCCAAGGAGGACGTGGTCAGCGACCTCGTGGCGCTGATGGACGCCATGGGCCTGGACCGGGTGCTGCTCGTCGGCCATGACTGGGGCGGCTACATCGGCCACCTGCTCACGCTGCGGGTACCTGAACGCGTCGACGCCTACCTGGCGCTGAACATCGCCCACGTGTGGGTGCCGCCGAAGGCGATGGCGCCGCACCTGTGGCGGTTCCTGCTCTACCAGCCGTTCGTGGCGTCGGTGGGGGTGCCGCTGCAGCGCCGCACCCCGTACCTGGAGAAGCTGATCTTCCGGGTGGCGGCCAAGATGGATCCGCAGACGGCGCGGGTGTATGCCGACCGCTTCCGGGATCCGGTGGTGGCCCGGACGGCCCGCGACACCTACCGCACGTTCCTGACCAAGGAGGTGCCTGCCGGTGTGCGCAACGGTGAGCGCCGATGGTCGACGGTGCCGACGCGGGTGTTGTTCGGCCGCAAGGACACCGCGATCCACCCGGATCTCGCCGCGGCGGAGACGGCGCGGGCCGACGACTACAAGATCGAGGTCGTCGACGGAGGGCATTTCATTCTCGACGAGCAGCCAGACCTGGTGCGCGCCAAGCTGATCGCGCTGGCCGAGGAATTCCCCGCCACGTCCCCCGCGGAATAGCATTCCTGGTCGCGAAATCGCCTGCGGCAACAGCCAGGAACGCTATTCCGCGGGGGCACTGGGCGCTACTGCTGGAAGCGGTAGCCCATGCCGGCTTCGGTGAGCAGGTGCACCGGGTGTGACGGGTCGTCTTCGAGCTTGCGCCGCAGTTGCGCCAGGTACACCCGCAGGTAGTGGGTCTCCTTGGCGTAAGCCGGTCCCCACACCTCTTTGAGCAGTTCCTCTCGGCCGACCAGCTTGCCGCGGTGTCGCACGAGCATTTCCAGCATGCCCCACTCGGTCGGCGTCAGGTGCACCTCGACGCCGTTCTTGGTGACCTTCTTCGCCGCGAGGTCGACGGTGAACGACGCCGTCTCGACGACGGGCTCGTCCGTGTCGGCGGCGACGGTGCCACGACGCACCGCTGCCCGTAGGCGGGCCAGAAATTCGTCCATGCCGAAGGGTTTGGTGACGTAGTCGTCGGCGCCGGCGTCGAGTGCCTCCACCTTGTCGGTCGAGTCGCTGCGCGCGGACAGCACGATCACCGGCGCCGAGAGCCACCCCCGCAGACCGGCGAGCACCTCGATGCCCGACATGTCGGGCAGCCCGAGATCGAGCACGATCACGTCGGGCTTGTGATCGGCGGCGGTCTTGAGCGCCTCGGCTCCGGTGGCCGCGGTGTACACCGCATAGCCGCGCACCGACAGGTTGATCCGCAGCGCCCGCAGGATCTGCGGCTCATCGTCGATGACCAGGACTCGGGTCTTGACCGAGTTCATCGCGATGCCGCCAGGTCGATCTCGATGGTCAACCCGCCGCCGGGGGTGTCGGTCGCCGAGATGGTGCCGCCCATCGCCTCGACGAAACCTCGGGCCACCGAAAGACCAAGTCCGACACCGCTGCTGGTGTCCTGATCGCCGAGCCGCTGGAACGGCGCGAACAGCTCGTCCTCGGCGCCGCGCGCGAGCCCCGGCCCCTCGTCGGCGACGGCGATCAGGACGCGGTCGCCGACCTGCCCCGCCGTGACCCGCACCGGGCCGTCAGGGGCGTAGCGCAGCGCATTGTCGATCACGTTGGCCAGCACCCGCTCCAGCAGGCCGCTGTCGGCCATCACCACCGAGTCGCCGACCTCCACCTTGACCCGGTCCAGCCCTGCCCGTAAACCCGTGCTGCTGCGGCTGATTCCGAGCAGCGCGCGCGGCACCGCCTCCTCCAGATACACCGACTGCAGCTGCGGACGCACCACCCCGGCTGCGAGCCGGGAGGAGTCCAACAGGTTGCCGACCAGGCCCGACAGTTGATCGATCGACTCCTCCACGGTGGCCAGCAGCTCGGCGGTGTCGTCGGGGGAGAACCCGACGTCCTCACCGCGCAGGCTCGACACCGCGGCCTTGGCGGCGGCCAGCGGCGTGCGCAGGTCATGGCTGACCGCCGACAGCAGTGAGCGGCGCAGTTCGTCGGCCCGCGCGATCGCCTGCGCCCGGTCGGCTTCCTCGGTGAGTTCGTGCTGCCTGGCCAAACCTGCGGCCTGGTTGGCGACGGCGCTGAGCACCCGGCGGTCCCTGGCGTCGAGTTTGCGCCCCGCGAGCAGTAACCAGAATTCCTCGGGGTCGTCCTTGGAGCCGACTTCGATGGCCGTGTCGGCGGACCCGGGCGTCATGCACGGTTCGGCGCCGGCGCAGCCGACCACCTCGCCGGCGCCGGCTTCGCCGCGGACCAGGGTCACCGACCGCTGTGAGTAGGCCTCGCGCACGCGTTCGAGCAGCGTGTCCAGGTCGGCGCCGCGCAACACCGCCCCGGCGAACATGGCCAGTAATTCGGCCTCGCGCGCCGCGCGGCGGGACTCCCGCGCCCGGTTGGCCGCGCTGTCGACGAGTGCGGCGACCGCGACGGCCACCACGAGCAGCACCACGATCGTGATCGCACTGTCAGGCTCGGCGATGGTGAATGTGTGCCGCGGATCGACGAGGAAGAAGTTGAGCAGCGCACCGGAGAGCACGGCCGAAAGCGCGGCCGGCGCCACTCCGCCGAGCAGCGCGACGACCAGGACGCCGATGAAGAACATCGCGCTCTCGCCACCGATGCCGAGCAACGGGTCGAGCAGCAGGACGGTGGCCGCGCAGATGACGGAGGGAACAGCCAGTGCGGCCAGCCACGAGACGGCGTGACGTTGCCGAGGAGTCACTCTGGCCCGGAGCGGCTCGGCGCCGGCCTGCTCGTGGGTCACCATGTGTACGTCGATGCGGCCCGACTTCTGCACGACGGCCGCGCCGATGCCCTCGTCGAAGATCCGCGCCCACCGGGAGCGTCTGGACGTGCCGAGCACCAGCTGGGTGGCGTTCATCTCTCTGGCGAAGTCGAGCAGGGCGTCCGGCACCCCACCGGCGCCGTCACCGACGACGGTGTGGAGCGTCGCACCGAGACTGGCTGCGAGCTCTCGGATCTTCCCCATTCGGGCCTCTGATGCCCCGGACAGCCCGTCGCCGCGGATCACGTGCACGACCATCAGTTCGGCGCTGGCCTTCGAGGCGATACGAGACGCTCTGCGCACCAACGTTTCCGACTCTGGACCGCCGGTCACGGCGACCACGACGCGTTCCCGGGCCTCCCAGGTGTCGGTGATCTTGTTGTCGGCCCGGTACTTCTCCAGCGCGGCGTCGACCTGGTCGGCCAGCCACAGCAGCGCCAGCTCCCGCAGCGCGGTGAGATTGCCGCGGCGAAAGTAGTTGGACAGGGCCGCGTCGATCCGTTCGGGAGCGTACACGTTTCCGTGGGCGAGCCTGCGCCGCAACGCTTCCGGGGTGATGTCGACCAGCTCCACCTGGTCGGCGGCCCGCACCACCTCGTCGGGGACCTTCTCCTGCTGTTCGATGCCGGTGATCTGGGTGACGACGTCGTTGAGGCTCTCCAGGTGCTGGACGTTGACGGTGGTGATCACGGTGATGCCGGCGTCGAGGAGTTCCTCGATGTCCTGCCAGCGTTTCGGGTTTCGGCTGCCGGGGGTGTTGGTGTGGGCGAGCTCGTCGACCAGGACCACCTGCGGACTGCGCCGGAGCACCGCCTCGACGTCGAGTTCGGGGAAGCTCCGACCGCGGTACTCGATGAGCTTCGGGGGCACCGCCTCGATACCGGCGAGCAGTTCGGCGGTCTTGCTGCGGCCGTGGGTCTCCACCACCGCGGCGACCAGGTCGGTGCCGCGTTCCAGCCGCCGGTGCGCTTCGCCGAGCATCGCGTACGTCTTACCGACGCCCGGCGCGGCGCCCAGGTAGATGCGCAGCTCTCCGCGCTTCGACCGGCACGCTGATGTCACCACAGGTTCATCATCCACGCCGCGTCACGTCCCGTTCGCGGTGTTTGCATCCAGCGCCAGATTCAGCTCAAGCACGTTGACCCGTGGTTCACCGAGGAAGCCCAGCGTGCGGCCCTCGGTGTGCTCGGCGATCAGCGCCCGCACCTGCTCGGCACTCATGCCGCGGGCGGCGGCGACACGATTCACCTGCAGGTCGGCGTAAGCCGGTGAGATGTGCGGGTCGAGCCCACTGCCGCCGGCGGTGACGGCGTCGGCCGGCACCGGCGGGTCGGCCGACGCCGTTCCGCGCACAGGTACCAGTTGGCCGGTGCGGTAATCCTCACCTGCGGCCGCACAACGCACCCGGACTCCCCGGTAGTCGGCGACGAACGGCGTCGCCGTGGTCGCGCACGGCTCGTTCACGCTGACCACCGTGGTGGGGCGGACGACGTCGCCTGCGGCGTCGCGGGGACCGATCACCGACAGCACCGCGCCCACCCCGTTTTCCGTGCAGTACGGGCGGGCGCCGCTGACCCCGTCCAGTTCGCCGGTCGTGGCGCTGCGTGAGCACACCAACGTGAGCAGGCTCGGTGTGCCGGGCTGATCGACGATGCTCTCCGGGCCCAGGTTGCTCGCGCCACTGGCCATCGGGTCGTAGCCGTCTCCGGCCGCCGACGGCCGTCCTTGGAAGTACTGCGGCAACGGGTTGCCGTCGGCATCGGTGTAGGACTGGCCGATGAGGCTGCTGCCGACCGGCCCTGCCCCCACGTGGAGCATCGAACCGTCGGCCCTGTCGGACAGGAACGGCGCCTGGGCGATCAGCCAGATCAGTACCGGATAGCCGATGCCCAGCACGGCGGTGAAGACCAGCAGTGCGCGCAGCGCGGCCCAGTGCTGCCGAAAGGTGTTGAACAGGTTCATGATCACATTCCTGGAAGGAGTTGGACGACGAGGTCGATCAGTTTGATGCCCAAGAACGGTGCGACGATTCCGCCGAGCCCGAAGAGGTACAGGTTGCGACTCAACAGCTTCGACGCACTGCTCGGGGTGTAGCGAACCCCTCTGAGCGACAGGGGAATCAACGCGACGATGATGATCGCGTTGAAGATCACCGCGGACAGGATCGCCGACTGCGGGCTGTGTAGTCGCATGATGTTCAGCAGCTCCAGGCCCGGGAAAAGGCCGACGAACAGAGCGGGGATGATCGCGAAGTACTTCGCGATGTCGTTGGCGATCGAGAACGTGGTCAGCGCGCCGCGGGTGATCAGCAACTGCTTACCGATCTCGACGATCTCGATCAGCTTGGTCGGGTCCGAGCCGAGATCGACCATGTTGCCGGCCTCCTTGGCCGCGGAGGTGCCGGTGTTCATCGCCACCCCGACATCGGCCTGCGCGAGTGCGGGCGCGTCGTTGGTACCGTCACCGGTCATCGCGACCAGTCGCCCCCCGGCCTGCTCCTTTTTGATCAGTGCCATCTTGTCTTCCGGGGTGGCTTCGGCGAGGAAGTCGTCGACCCCGGCCTCGTCGGCGATGGCTTTGGCGGTCAACGGATTGTCGCCGGTGATCATCACCGTCCGGATGCCCATGCGCCGCATCTCGTCGAAGCGTTCCCGCATGCCGTGCTTGACGACGTCTTTGAGATGGATGACCCCGAGCACCCTGGCGTCTTCGCCTTCCCGGATCTCACCGACGACCAGCGGGGTGCCACCGGCGGCCGAGATTTCGTCGACGACGGGGCCGAGTTCGGTGGGCACGGTGCCGCCTTCGGATCGCACCCATTCGGCAACGGCCGTGGCTGCCCCCTTGCGGAGTCGGTGCCCGTCGACGTCGACCCCTGACATCCTGGTGGTGGCGGAGAACTCGATCCAGACAGCACGTGCGAGTTCCCCGGGTTGGCGCGCCCGCAACCCGTGCTCCTGTTTGGCGAACACGACGATCGACCGGCCTTCCGGTGTCTCGTCGGCCAGGCTGGAAAGCTGCGCGGCGTCGGCCAGTGCTTCCGGCGTCACACCGGGTAGCGGGACGAATTCCGCGGCCTGCCGGTTGCCCAGCGTGATGGTGCCGGTCTTGTCGAGCAGCAGGGTGTTGACGTCGCCGGCGGCTTCCACGGCACGACCGGACATGGCGAGCACATTGCGCTGCACGAGACGGTCCATGCCGGCGATGCCGATGGCACTGAGCAGGGCACCGATCGTGGTCGGGATCAGGCACACCAGCAGCGACACCAGGACGATGCCGGTGACCCCGTTTCCGTTGAGCGCCAGGCTGTCCGGCACACCGGGATTGTTGGCCTTCGAGTAGATCGCCAGCGGCTGCAGGGTTGCGACGGCGAACACGAAGATGATGGTCAACGCGGCGAGCAGGATGTTCAACGCGATCTCGTTGGGGGTCTTCTGCCGGTTGGCGCCTTCGACCAGAGCGATCATCCGGTCGATGAAGCTCTCACCCGGCTTCTGGGTGATCCGGACGACGATCCGGTCCGACAGCACGGTGGTTCCGCCGGTGACCGCCGACCGGTCACCACCCGATTCCCGGATGACGGGCGCAGATTCACCGGTGATGGCCGACTCATCCACCGACGCAATGCCTTCCACGACGTCGCCGTCTCCGGGGATGACCTGTCCGGCCTCGACCACGACGAGGTCGCCCTGACAGAGCAGCGGCGCGGCGACCTGCTCTTCGCCCCCCGAGCCGGTGATCCGTCGGGCCATCGTGTCCGTCTGCGCTCTGCGCAGGCTGGAGGCCTGAGCCTTGCCGCGCCCCTCGGCGACGGCCTCGGCGAGATTGGCGAAGACCACCGTCAACCACAGCCAGACCACGATCAACCACGCGAACCACGACGGGTCGATGAAGGCCAGGACGGTGCTCCACACCGCGCCGATCTCGACGATGAACATCACCGGATTGCGCCACAGCGTGCGGGGGTCGAGCTTGCGGATCGCGTCCGGCAGAGAGGTCCACAGCATCTTCGGGTCGAGCAGTCCGCCGCCGACCTTGGCGGTGGAGCCGGCCCCGGCATGCTTTCGGCGGGCGGCGTCGACGGTGGTGACGGTCATGAGTGGAGTCCTTCGGCGAGGGGTCCAAGCGCGAGCATGGGCAGGAACGTCAGGGCGACCAGGATCAGCGTCACGCCGGCGACCATGCCGACGAACTGCGGCCGGTGGGTGGGCAGAGTTCCCGCCGATTCCGGTGTCTTGCCCTGTCTGGCGAGCGCGCCCGCCAGCGCCAGCACGACGATGATGGGCAGGAACCGGCCCACGATCATGGCCAGGCCGAGCGCGGTGTTGTACCAGGTGGTGTTCACACTGATGCCGGCGAACGCGGAACCGTTGTTGTTGGCCGCCGACGTGAACGCGTAGAGCACCTCGGACAGGCCGTGCGGTCCGGTGTTGAGCATGGCGTCCCGCTGGCCCGGCAGGGCCATGGCCGAAGCGGTCCCGGCCAGCACGATCAACGGCGAGATCAGGAAATACATTGCGGCCAGCTTGATCTCGCGCGGTGTGATCTTCTTGCCGAGATACTCCGGGGTGCGCCCGACCATCAGGCCGGCGATGAACACGGTGATGATCGCCAGGATCAGCATGCCGTACAGACCGGAACCGACTCCGCCGGGCGCCACCTCGCCGAGCATCATGTTCAGCATCGGCATCATGCCACCGAGGCTGGTGTACGAGTCGTGGAACGAGTTCACCGCCCCGGTCGACGTCAGCGTGGTCGCCGCGGCGAACACCGCCGAATTCGCCACTCCGAAACGCTGTTCCACGCCTTCCATGGATGCGCCCACAGCGGTGGGCACGGTGCCGTGGTGCTGCACCTGGAAGAACATCGTCAGGCTGACGCTGACCAGCGCGATGAGGGCCATGACCGCGACGATCGCCACACCCTGTCGGCGGCTGCCGACCATGCGGCCGAACGTCCGGGGCAGCGAGAATGCGATGACGCTGAGCAGGAAGATCTCGACCCAGTTCGTCCACGCGGTGGGATTCTCGAACGGGTGTGACGAGTTGGCGTTGAAGAACCCGCCGCCGTTGGTGCCGAGTTCCTTGATGACCTCCTGGCTGGCCACCGGGCCGCCGGGGATGGTCTGCTGCGCCCCGGCCAGGGTGGTCACCACCTGGTCGTGCAGTGCGAAGTTCTGCACCACCCCGCCCGAGATCAGGATGACGGCCCCGATGACGCACGCCGGCAACAGGATTCGGAAGGTGCCGCGTACCAGGTCAACCCAGAAGTTGCCGAGTTGGGCGGTGCTGCTGCGCGCCAGGCCGCGCACGAGGGCGATGGCGACCGCCATCCCGACGGCAGCCGAGACGAAGTTCTGCACCGTGAGCCCGGCCATCTGCACGAGGTGACCCTGGGTCGATTCGCCCGAGTAGGCCTGCCAGTTGGTGTTGGTGACGAAACTGACCGCGGTGTTCCACGCCAGCGCGGGTGTCATCGGGGTGCCCGGGTCGGTCAGCGCGAGCGGCAGTCTGCCCTGCACCAGCTGCAGGACGAACAGGAACAGCAGACTCACCGCGGAGAACGCAAGCACGCTGCGCGCGTAGGAGCCCCACGTCTGTTGGGCGCCGGAATCGGCGCCGATGAGCCGGTATACCGCGCGCTCGGCGCGGGAATCGCGTGCCGTGTTGTACACGCGGTAGATGTAGTCGCCGAGCGGTACGTGCACCGCGGCCAGCGCGACGACGAGCGAGACCAGGAACAGGATCCCGGCGAGTTCGGCGCTCACTAGAACCTCTCCGGGAACAGCAGAGCCGCGAACAGGAACACCGCGATCGACGTCGCCAGTGCCAGGCCGATCAGGTTCTGCGTCACAGCCCTTCCATCCACTTCTGCACGGCGCCGAGGACGGCGAAGATCGCCACCGTCAGCGCGACATAGGTCACCACGGAGATCACGATTGTCAGCACCCCTGCTCGTTTACGCCTCCGCCCCAGTGGCGGATCGCGAAGGCCAAGGTATGGCCGTGCAGCGGCCCGTGAGCTGCGCGTTGACGGTTTCTTGACGGGGGAGTGGGGCGTTTTTACGCCCTCCATGCGAACCTCAGAGCGCCGTCAAAGTCTGGGAGTCTTCCGTCAGGATGCCGTGCGGATCGGCGAGTGCTGCCAGGGTGCGCGGGTACACCGAATTGATGACTCTCCTGGACGTGCCGTCCTCCCCGCACCGGCTGCCCGCCTCGGTGCACTGTGTGCGACGCATCCTCGCGATGGCCGGATGCGGTCTGCCGGCGACCGTACTGCGGGACCCGGCTGTCGCGGCGTGCGTGCGTGCCCGCGGTCTCACCGTGACGGCCTGCGGGGCGCAGGAATTGGCGGCGGTGCAGGCCGGCGGTGTGCGCCCACGCCAGGTGATGCTGCGGTGCGATCGGCACGCCGGCACCATCCGCCGCGCGGCGGCGCTCGGCGTGACGCGCTTCGTCGTGTCGACCGAGCGGCACGTCGGTGTGCTGGCCACCTGCCCGGAGCCGACGAAACACGTCTATCTCGACGAACGGGGTCCCGCCGTGCTGGGTGAGCGGCGACTCGATGTGGTCGGAATGCACGCCGACGTCGACGGTTTCGGCGATCCCGCGCAGTGGGGCGCGGCCGCCGAACGGGTGCTGAACCACACCGCTGTGCTGCGCGACTGCGGGTTGAACCTGACCCGGATCAGCCTGTCCGGCGGGTCGGCCGGGATTTGGCTCGGGGGGCACACACGACAGCTGCGCCGGATTGCGGCGGCGGTGGACGACGCGCTGGACGAGGGTTGCGCCCGGTGGCGGTTACCGCGCCCCGCGGTGGTGCTGACACCGCTGACGCGGTGACCGGGCCGATCGCGTCAAGGCCCGACGACTCCGCGGCGCAGCTATGACGGCGGCATCTCGTGGGTGACGGCCCGGTAACCACGGGCGCCGGCGCGCTGAAGGGCTGCCCGGACGATACCGACGATCAGCCCCTGGATCGCCGCCGCGGTGATGACCGTCTTGGTCGACTGGGTCAGGTCCTTGGGGTCGGGCGGCTCCGGATCGTTGTCACCGACGCGCTTCCAGACCTGTCCGAAGATGGCCCCGGCGAGCAGTCCGCCGCCGACGCCGGTGGCCACCGACAGCGGCGTGTACAGCGATCTCGCGATCTTGCTCATCGTCACTCCAATGTGTATGCGGCACAGATGTGTATGCGGTGCGGGCACGCTTGCCCAGCGTCTACCCAGGTGGGCACCGGCCAAACCTGGCACGTGCGCACTCGGCTGGTGGGAGGATCGCGAGGTGGACGCCGAGCGAACGGCCGACGAAGCGGACTGGGACCCCCGTAACCGACCCCGGGAGACCGAGACCGAGCGTCTGGACCGCAATTGGGCAAGCTTGCTCCAGGAGTTGCGGGTGGTGCAGACCGGAGTGCAACTGCTGACGGGCTTTTTGCTCACCCTGCCGTTCCAGCAGCGTTTCGACATTCTCGGCGAGTCGATGCAGGGAGTCTTCCTGGCGACGGTGTGTGCGGCGGTGGCGTCGACCGCCCTTCTGATCGCCCCGGTGGGGATGCACCGGCTGCTGTTTCGCCGTCACCGCCTGGACGCGCTGGTCCGGGCGGCGCACCGGTGCGCCTACGCGGGGTTGGTGCTGCTGGCGCTCGCGGTGACCGGGGTGACGGTCATCATCTTCGACGCGGTGGCAGGTCTCGGCCCGGCACTGACCGCGGGCGCCTTCGCGCTGGTGTTGTTCATCGTGTTCTGGCTGGCGCTGCCGCTGGCCATGCGCAACGGCAACCGGCAGCCGCCGACTCCGTAGTTTGGGGGCCCGTAGTTTCGGGGGCCGGTCGCCGGGTACGCACGCGCCGTGAGTGATGACGTGACACCTGATGCAGTGATCCCGTACCCCGGTGAAACCGGGGACATGTCACCGAAGCCGCGCGACGAGATGCGCGACTACGTGGGCACCGGCCAGCTGGCGGGCAAACGGGCGCTGATCACCGGGGGAGACTCGGGCATCGGCCGGGCCGTCGCGATCGCGTTCGCCAAGGAGGGCGCCGACGTCGCGATCGCTTACCTGAGCGAAGAGGACGACGCCGCGCACACGGCGTCGCTGATCGAAGAAGCCGGACAGCGGGCGATCCGGCTGCCGGGCGACTTGGCCGACCCGGCGCAATGCCGTGCGGTGGTGGAAGAGACCGTCAAACAGCTGGGCGGACTGGACATCGTCGTCAACAATGTGGCGTTTCAGTCGCCGGCGTCGGACCTGACGGAGATCAGCGACGAGCAATGGCGGCGCACCTTCGCGGTGAACATCGACAGCTTCTTCTACGTCACCAAGGCCGCCCTGCAGCACCTGCCCGACGGGTCTGCGATCATCAACACCGGTTCCATCAACGGGTTGCGCGGCAACAAGACCCTGATCGACTACTCGGCCACCAAGGGTGCGGTGATCGCGCTGACCTACTCGTTGGCGCAGTCGCTGGCCGACCGCAATATTCGCGTCAATTGCGTTGCACCGGGCCCGGTCTGGACTCCACTGATCCCGGCGACAATGGACGCCGAGAAGACCGAGTCCTTCGGAGAGCAGGTGCCGATGGGACGCGCGGCCCAACCCGACGAGATCGCACCGTCCTACGTCTTCTTCGCGTCCTCACGGATGTCCTCGTACTACAGCGGCGAGGTGCTCGCCCCGATCGGCGGCGAAACACTGCCCGGCTGAGCCCGATTCACCACAACGGCCGCCACTGCGGGAAAGTGGCGGCCGTTGTGGTGAACCGGTATTCGGTGCGTGCCCTCAGGAACGCTTGGCGAACACGGCGCCGAGCGCGTCCTTGGCGCGGTCGAGGACGGAGGCGAACGGGCCGGCGGCGAAGTTCGCGGCCGCGGACTCCACGCCCGGGTGGGGATGGGTCGGCGCGATGCGCTCGGCGACGGCGACGGCGTCGGCGAGCTTGGCCAGTTCGTCGTCACCGACGGCCGCCTCCAGGGCGGTGAACTCCAACTCTTCCTCGTTCTTGGCGTGCTCGAGCACGGCGGCCTGGAGGTGGATCAGCGACTTGCTGAATTCGGCGCTGTCGATCGGGAGTTTCTCGATGTCGCGCAGCAGCACCTTGGCGTCGTGCTCCTCGACGAGGCGCTCGTCGACGATCTGCGCCCCGCCCTCGGCCTTGCGCCGGACGCGGGGGTGCACGACCATCTCCTCGGCGGTCTCGTGCACCGCCAGCATGGTGCGCAGGCGGGTGAAGGCGTCCTGCCGGGACGCCGCGTCGGCGGCGTCGAGGGTCTCGATGAACAACGCCTTGAGGTCTCGTGTTGCGACTTGAGGTAGTCGACGACGTCCCGGGCCGATCCGATTGTCGGTGCGGTCACGTGAATCTCCTTGGTGAAACTGGAAGTTGGGCTGTCGAGGCGCGCATCGTTGGAGAGCGCCTCGTCGGGATCGATACCCGGCACGACGTGCCGGAAAACCCCTCCGCCGTAGTGTCGAACCGGGTTTGGGTCGGCCCCCACCGGGTAGTGACGGGATCATGAAGGCAGTGACCTGGCATGGCAAGCGGGATGTACGTGTCGACACCGTCCCGGATCCGTCGATCGAAGAACCCACCGATGCGATCATCGAGGTGACGTCGACCAATATCTGTGGTTCCGACCTGCATCTTTACGAGGTGCTCGGAGCATTCATGAACGAAGGTGACATTCTCGGCCATGAGCCGATGGGTGTCGTGCGCGAGGTGGGCAGCGCTGTGTCGAACCTGGCCGTAGGGGACCGGGTGGTCATCCCGTTCCAGATCTCCTGCGGGCACTGTTTCATGTGCGACCAGAAGCTGTACACCCAGTGCGAGACCACACAGGTGCGCGACAAGGGCATGGGCGCGGCGCTGTTCGGCTATTCCGAGCTGTACGGTTCGGTGCCCGGCGGACAGGCTGAGTATCTGCGCGTGCCGCAGGCCCAGTTCACCCACATCAAGGTGCCGGACGGTCCGCCGGACTCGCGGTTTGTCTACCTCTCGGATGTGCTTCCCACCGCGTGGCAGGCGGTCGCGTACGCGGGTGTGCCCGACGGTGGAACCGTCACCGTGCTGGGGCTGGGTCCCATCGGTGACATGGCCGCGCGCATCGCCCAGCACATGGGCTACCAGGTGTTCGGGGTCGACCTGGTGCCCGAGCGCCTCGCTCGCGCCACCGCGCGCGGTATCCATGCGATCGACCTGAACAACGTCGACGGCTCGGTCGGCGACGAGGTCCGTCGTCTCACCGGCGGACGCGGGAGCGACTCCGTGATCGACGCGGTCGGTATGGAGGCGCACGGTTCGCCGGTGGCCAAGTTGGTCCAGCAGGCCGCGTCGTTGCTGCCCGACGCCCTCGCGAAACCGATCATGGAGAAGGCCGGTGTGGACCGACTCGAAGCGCTTTACACCGCGATCGACTGTGTGCGTCGAGGAGGCACGCTCTCACTGATCGGCGTCTACGGCGGCATGGCCGACCCGATGCCGATGCTGACCCTGTTCGACAAGCAGATCCAGCTGCGGATGGGTCAGGCCAACGTCAAGAAGTGGGTCGACGACATCATGCCGTTGCTGACCGACTCCGATCCGCTGGGCGTGGACACCTTTGCCACGCACACCCTGCCGCTGGACGAGGCGCCGCACGCCTACAAGATCTTCCAGGAGAAGGCCGACGGCGCAGTCAAGGTTGTCTTACAGCCCTGAGCTGGAGTGACTGTGTGTGAGTGGGGAACTGGCGGGTACCCAGGCGGGATAACGCTCCCGAGAGGTGCCTTCCGTGCGGCTGACACGCAGCAAGTTGAACACTCCCGGCATAGTCCGCAGACGCCGCGGCAAGGGCTTTACCTACTACACGCCTGACGGCGAGTTGCTGGCAGACCCGGACACCACGCAACGCATCAAAGAACTCGTTATCCCGCCTGCCTGGAAGCACGTGTGGATCAGCCCGACACCGAGCGGGCACATCCAGGCGGTCGGAACCGACGCCGCCGGGCGGCGCCAGTACCTCTATCACCAGCGATGGCAGCAGGAGCGGGCTGAGGAAAAATTCGACCGGGTGCTGGAGCTGTCGGTGCGCTTGCCGCAATGGCGGGCTCAGATCGCCGACGATCTCGGAAAGCGCGGCCTGCACCGCGAGCGGGTGCTGGCGCTGGCGCTGCAACTGCTCGACCGGGGCTATTTCCGCGCCGGCGGGGAGCAGTACGCCGAGGAACACGAGCACTACGGCCTGGCCACGCTGCTGTGCGAGCACGTCACATTGCGCAACGGCGCGGTGGTGTTCGACTACCCCGCCAAGAGCGGTGTCCAGCGCAGCGTCGAGATCGACGATCCCGAAGTGGTACGGGCGGTGCGTGCGCTGATGCGGCGCGAAGAGCGCTCGGACCGACTGCTGGTGTGTCTCAACGGCTCCAACGGCACCTGGGTCGACGTGCGCGCCGACGATCTCAACGCGCGGTTCAAGGAACTCGTCGGCGACGAGTTCAGCGTGAAGGACCTACGGACCTGGCACGGCACGGTATTGGCGGCCGCGGCGTTCGCCGACGCGAAGCCCCCGACATCCAAGACCGCGATCAAACGGGCCGCTGCCGGAGTGATGAAGGAGGTCTCAGAGGAACTGGGAAACACCCCTGCGGTGGCTCGGGCATCCTACGTAGATCCGCGCGTCGTCGACGGATATGCGCGTGGGTTGACGATCGCGTCGGCGGTGCGCCGGGCGTCCAAGACCTCGGCCCCGGATGAGGCGCAGCTGCTGCTGGAGAAGGCGACCCGGACACTGATTCGACGGGTGGCCAAGAGTTGAGGGGTTTTGTTGCCACGTGGCCGGGGAAGCCTGAGACGAACACATCGTTATCAAGGGAGGCGAGGTTCATGCCGAACTCATCGATCAAGAACGAGAAGATGTATGAGGATCTTCGGCGCGAGGGAAACTCGAAGGAGAAGGCTGCGCGAATCTCGAATGCGGCCGCTGCGCAGGGTAAATCGAAGGTCGGCCGCCGGGGCGGGCAGTCCGGCTCGTACGACGACTGGACGGTTGGCGACCTCAAGAAGCGGGCCAAGGAACTCGGCATCTCCGGCTACTCCCACCTGACCAAGGACAAACTGATCAACCAGCTGCGTAATCACTAGTCGCCATGGCGGTCACTGCTTTCCAGGATCTGCCGCTGGCCGACCGTGATCGCAAGTGGGACGGTGGCGCCGCCGAGAAACGCGTCCGCAGATGGGCCGGCGCCACCGAGGAGCCGAATGCCCCATACCGCGACGCACACATTTGGTACGACCAGGACAATAAGAAGAAATTCACGGCGTACAAGCTGCTGACCGCCGATGTGATCGACGGGGAACTGCGTGCGGTGCCGCGGGCCGTCATGGCCGCCGGCGCGATCATGCAAGGGTCCCGCGGGGGAATTGATCTGCCGGAGAAGGACATAGACCGGGTGAAGAGTCATCTGGCAAAGTACGACGCCAAGATGGGCGAAACCCCTCCATGGGATAAGAAGTAGTAATCCGTCCCGAGCCCGGTCTGAACCGGGTTGACCCGAAGCCGCGGTCAGCCGTCGTTGCTGCGCGCTTCGGCGCCGGACTCACCGGCGTCGAAGTCGTCGTCGCCGCTGGCGCGACCGACGTAGGGACCCTCGCTCGGATCGTCAGTGTCCTTGGCCGCGCGTGAGCCCGCGACCTTGGGGTCGGCCTCGACGTCGGATTCGGCCTTTTCAGAATGGGGTTCGCTCATGCGGTCCGGCATGCCCGCGTCACGGTGGTTCAAAACTCATGGTCGCGCGGGATGACTAGTCGGATCCTGTGACGTCCGCGGCGCAGCCGTTTGGGCGAATTTGCGTCGGGTATGACCACCGCATGTCCGACTCCGCAACACCTGTGCGCGCTCTGGCACTTGTCTGCACTCTCACCCCGAGCCCGGGCGAGAGCAGCAGCGCGTTGATCGCCGAGTACGTCTTTGAGACGCTGCGTGAGCAAGGCGCCGAATGTGAGGCAGTGCGTTGTGTGGACTTCAACATCGCGCCCGGCGTCGAGGCCGACATGGGCGGCAGCGACCAGTGGCCGCAGATCCGCCAGAAGGTCCTGGACGCCGACATCCTGCTGATCAGCACCCCGATCTGGCTGGGGCACCCGTCTTCGGTGACGCAGCGGGTACTGGAGCGCCTGGACGCCGAGTTGTCGAACACCGACGAGCAGGGGCGACCCTCAATGCTCGGCAAGGTCGGCCTTGTCAGCGTCGTCGGCAACGAGGACGGCGCCCACAAGGTTGTCGCGGATGTGTTCCAGGGTCTCAACGACGTGGGTTACACCATCCCCGCGCAGGGGTGCACCTACTGGAACGGACCGGCGATGGAGACCGGTGACTACAAGGATCTCGACGAGGTGCCCGAACAAATTGCCTCGGCCACAGCAGCAGCCGCTCGCAACGCCGTCTACCTCGCGCGGGTGTTGAAGCAGTCGCAGTACCCGCCCTATCAGTGATGGCCGTACGTCAGCGAAAGGAGCATCATGCCTGACACATCACGTGATCCCGTCGATCACGCACGGACCACCCGCCAGCACGCCGGCGAGACCATGAAGGCCGGTACCAACGCCCCGGGCTTGGTCGCCGTCGGACTCGGCGTTCTGAGCTTGGTTGTCGGACTTTTCTCGTTCGCCAACAGCAGCACCGCCACCGGGGTGGTGGCGGTGATCCTCGCCGTGTTGTTCATGGCCGGTGGCCTGCTCTGGCTCAACCGCACACATCACAAAGTGCAAAAGAAGCAGGTGGATTGGCATCAGCAACACCCCGAGGCACATTACGAGCCGCCGACGAGCTGACGCCTCGGCCGCCGAAAGATGGTGAGCACTCGACCGAGTCGGTCTGTCAAGCCCGGCCCAGCCATGCCATTGCCGCGGTCACCAGCGCCGCGGTGCCGGTGTCGAGCGTGGGTTGGATGACGGGCGCGAAGCGTGGGGAGTGGTTCGCCGCGATGTCCTGCTCGACCGTGCCCGCCGCTGCGGCGGCCTGATACTCGTCGGGATCGATACCGCCGATACCCCAGTACGTGTAGGGAGCTCCGAGCGCTGCCGGGATGGCGCTGAAGTCTTCACTGGCGGCGCCCTGCGGCAGCTCCACGCATCGGTCTCCGAATGCGGCGCGGAATGCCTCGCGAACGCGTGCCGTCGCATCGACGTCGTTGTCGGTCAATGGAAATCGGTCGAACAGCTCGAACTCCGGATCCGTCGGAGACCGCGACGCGACGCATTCGGCGGTGACGATCCGCCGGACCGCATCGAGGACGGCCGTGCGGGTGCGGTCGTTGTAGGTCCGGATGTTGAGTTGGAGCACGGCGCGTTCGGGGATCACATTGCTCTTGCTGCCCGCTGCGATGCTGCCGACGGTGAGCACGGCGGGCTCGACAGGGGGGACCTCGCGGGCGACCACGGTCTGCAGGCGCACCACGATCATCGCGGCGAGCACCACCGGGTCGACCGTCGACTGAGGCATCGAACCGTGGCCACCCCGGCCGAAGACCGTGACACGCATGCTGTCGGCCGACGCGAGGAAGGGACCCTCGTGCACACCGACCATCCCGGCGGGTAGCGGCAGTACGTGTTGGCCGAGAGCCACATCGACCTGGGGCAGCAGTTCCGCTAGCCCGTCATCGACCATGCGCTGCGCCCCGTCGCCGGTTTCCTCGGCCGGCTGGAAGAGCGCCACGACGGTGCCCTGCCAGTGGGCGCGACCCTCGGCCAGCAGTCGGGCGGCACCGAGCAGGGCGGCCACGTGGACGTCGTGGCCGCAGGCGTGCATCACCGGGACCTCGTGGCCGTGGTCGTCTCTGCTCGACACGGTGCTCGCGTAGGGCAGCCGGGTTTCCTCAAGGACGGGCAGTGCGTCCATGTCGGCGCGCAGTAACACTGTGGGGCCGGATCCGTTGCCGAGCGTCCCGACCACACCGGTGCCGCCGACACCGTCGTGAACGTGATAGCCGGCGGCGTTGAGCGCCTCGGACACCCGCTGTGCGGTTCGGTGCTCCTGATGTGACAGTTCGGGGTGGCGGTGCAGGTCGCGGTAGCAGTCCTCCTGCCAACCGCGGATTCCCGCCAGGCCCTGCAGCACGGCATCGGCTGCGGTTGACGAAGTGGGCATCTTGGCTCCTACATATCGATGGCAGCGGGATTGCCTCGCCCGCGCGCAGGCAAACCGCGCCGGACCGCCCGGTGAGCACCTCGCGGTGATCGAGGGACCCGTCCCCAGTGCGGGCGGCGGACCGCTAGGGTCACCTCTGAACGTCGGGGGCCGGCTGGGTGGGCCCCTGAGGTGGGATGCCCCCATAGCCCAATTGGCAGAGGCAGCGGACTTAAAATCCTCTGAACTGGGCGTTTGTTGTGTTTGCCAGTTCTGGAATCCGTCGGGAGATATGCCTTTAGCTGCGGATACGGTGTTGGCTGCGTTGGCCGGAGCTGAGTCTAAACGAAAGCACTGCGGTACCTACTGCGGTATGAGGGGTATGATCCACCCCGGCATGTCGGGAGGTTCTCTTATCTGAGTGCCTCCTCGGTATGAGGGTGCCGTTGGCGATGGTAATAGAGGGCTTCGGCCCGGTCCGGAGTCAGGTCCTGGCAGTAGCCATTCGGTCGCTGCCGGTTGTAGAAAGCCACCCATTCGGCGGTTGCCAGCGAGAGGTCGGCGGCACCGGGATACGGCGGCTGGTGGTCGATGAGTTCGGTCTTGTAGCTGCTGTTCACCGATTCGGCCAAGGCGTTGTCGAAGCTATCGCCCACCGATCCGACTGAGGGCAGGATCCCTTCAGCGGCCAAGTGTTCAGTGAACGCTACCGCCGTATATTGAGAGCCCGCATCGCTGTGATGGATCAGATCATCCAAAAATGTTGCACCAGAACGCTTCCTGGTATCTATGGCGTGGTTGATCGCATCGGTCACCAGCTTCTGGGTCATCTCGGTGGCCACCTTCCAGCCTACGATCTTGCGGGCGTAGACGTCGGTCACGAACGCTGTGTAGGCCCAGCCGGCACGGGTCCGGCAGTACGTGAAATCGGCCACCCACAAACGGTCCGGCGCGCCGGCGACGAAATGCCGCGCGACCCGATCCGGAGCTCGCGTTGCTGCCGGATCAGCAATGGTGGTGCGCACCCGGCGGCGCTTGCACGCACCCCGCCAACCCATCTCCCGCATGACCCGCTCCACAACACACCGTGAGACATCGAGTCCGTTGGTACGCAACACAATCCACGTCTTACGGGCACCCAGAACCGCGAACAGCTTGTTGGATCGGCGCAGCCGCCAGATGGCGTCGATCACCTGCGCATCAGTCCAGTCCGCCTTCGAGGGGCCACGGCGGGCGCGGTGGGCGTAATACGTCGACGGGGCGATCACGACGCCGAACTCCGAGAGCACGGCGCACATCGACTCGACACCCCACTTGAGACCATCAGCGCCCACACGCATGTGCTGGTGGGCGCTGATGAACTCCACGACTACTGAGACGGCCGGTCGAGCTCGGCAGCGAAGAAAACCGACGCCGCCTTCAAAATCGCGTTGGCCCGCTTGAGTTCGGCGTTCTCCCGGCGCAGCTTGCGCAGGACCTCGGATTCCTCGCTGGTCTGCCCAGCCCGATCTCCGGCGTCGATCTCGGCCTGGCGGACCCATTTGCGCACCGTCTCGGCGGTACCGACGCCCAGCAGATCAGCAACCCGGCCCATCGCCTCCCACTCCGAGACCGTGTCGCTGCGCAGATCGGCCACCATCTGCACCGCTCGCGCCTTCAGCTCGTCTGGATACCGCTTCGATGACTTCGTTCCCACGTGCCCATCCTTCCCAACAGAAGAACTCTCCGGACACGCCGGGGCGGATCAGTAGAAGTTCGTGATCCTGAGCATGTCCTCCGTCAGCTGGCACAGAGAACCCGAGTTGGGTCATTTGGCTTAGTGCCTTGAATTCTCGGCGTTCAGTGCGTTGAGGATTGCGTTGACCTCGGTGTTTAGGGCTGGCGGGTAGGTGGCGATGACGCCGTTGAGGTCGATGGTGGCTGATCGCAGGGGTTTGAGGGTGCGTAGGAATCGGCGCAGTGACAGGCCGGTGCGGGTCTGGACTTCGCGGCTGACGGCCAGGGCGGTGAACACGATGGTCAGGTGGGCTTCGATGGCGTCGCGGGCGCGGGCGAACATGGGCCGGGCAGCGAGGTCGGATTTGGACATCCGGAAGGACGCCTCGACGTGCCAGAGGTCGTGGTAGCTGGCGATCACTTCGGTCGCGGGCATCAGTGCGGCGTCGATGTTGGTGACGTAGCCCTTGAGCCCGACCAAGCGGCGGGCGCGCTGCAACGACGCCTCGTCAAATTCTTGGGAACCGTTGCAGTTCTTGATGAACCGCGGTACCCGCGCGGCTTTCTCGCCGGCGACGACCGCGCGGGCCTTGTTCTCCTGCAGGTTGAGCGTCTTGGTGTCGCGCACCGCGCGTTTGGTCGAGTACGCCCACACCGCCCGCCAGGACTTGGTGTGGGTCGCCGGATCCCAGACGGGCTCGGCTTTGCGCTTGGGGTCGCTGGTCTTGGTCGCGGTGCCGCGTCGATCGCGTGGGGTGATGGTGTCGATGATCTGGCCATCGGTGAAGAAGTCGCCGTGCCAATGGAAGTGCGAGGCCAGATCGTTGGGCGCTTTGGTAACCCTCGATCCGACGATGAACCGCAACCCTGCCTCATCAAGTTCGCGCAGATTGCCGCTGGCCAGCATGCCCGCATCAGCGACGACGACAATGTCGGTGATCTCGTGGCGGGCTTGGAATGCCTTCACGATCGGCACGATCGTCAGAGTTTCGGCCTTGTTTCCTTCGAAACAGCCGATTTCCAAGGGGAATCCGCACCGATCGACCAGCAGCCCGACCACGATCTGCGGGTCCACTCGGCGTTCCTTGGAGTACCCCACGCGGCGTAGGTCGTCTTCCTTGTCGGCCTCGAAATACAGGGTCGTGACGTCGTAAAGCACCAGGCTGACATCACCGGCGGTGCGGGCGTGGGCGAAACACGCTGCGGCGATCTGGTCGCGGTAACCACCACCGCGGGCACGGCGCAGGGTGCGCTTGCGGGTCGACAGTGACGCTGAGGTACGTCCCAGCTCGGCGAGGACCCGATCGGCGTCGAGCAGGCTGGTCGGCTCGACCACCCGGGCGATGACCAGGTCACGGAAGACCTCATCGCCGACCGCGTCGTCGAACCCCAGGCTGGCATACACCTGCGCCAGGGCGTCATACAGCAGCCCGCTGCAGCTCTTGAGCACCCGCGGCCGCACCACCAACTCCCGTACTGCGGATTCTCCACCATCCTCGGTGAACAGCATGCCAGCTGGCGGTGGAACCATATGGGCCCGAACGGCTTTCGGCGTGATCCCCAGATCCAACTCGCCTTGGGTGTCATCGGCCAACAGCCGGCGGGCCTCCTCGAGCAGCAGACCCAGCTCGGCGTCATCACGCGCAGAGCCCACATGGCGCACGATCCGGCGGCGGCCATCGACGGATTCGGCGATCTGGACCGCGGTCGCGCCCGAGGCCGTGCGCACCCGCCGAATCCACACCATCCAGGCAGCCTACTGACCCAAATTAGTGCCTAGCAGGGGCACTAAGCGGAGACATCACCCCAGCTCAAGGCACCGCCACCCTACAAAACTGACCAAAGTGACCCAACTCAGGTCTGAACTGGGCGTTTGTTGTGTTTGCCAGTTCTGGAATCCGTCGGGAGATATGCCTTTAGCTGCGGATACGGTGTTGGCTGCGTTGGCCGGAGCTGAGTCTAAACGAAAGCACTGCGGTACCTACTGCGGTATGAGGGGTAGAAGTTCGTGATCCTGAGCATGTCCTCCGTCAGCTGGCACAGAGAAAAAGCAGTTACGAACGAGCCGAGTAAAAATTGCAGCGCTGACGTTATCGAACGTCGGGTGCGACACCCTGTGAGGGGGTTCGCCGCGTTCGGGCAGGCGGCGGACGTTGGGCGGGACGCGTTCGATTATGCGAGCGAACGCAACAGTGAAGAGATCAAGCGGCGCGATGCTCCGTTGAGCACGGCGGTCGCCCCGCGTGGTTCTAACGGCTGCAACGATGGTGGTGGCGACCTGCTCGGCGGCATCGGAACGCTGCGCCGGCCGTAGGATTTTCGCTGAGTGCCGTCTGCCTCGCGTATTCAATTTCAGCATTCTTGCTGTCGTATCTGTGGACGCCGGTAATTGTTGTGTGTCTCTTCGAGGTCGCCGTAGGCGGTTGCTGCCGAGGGTAATACGATGACGCTGATTGACACGTATTTCAGCGCCTTGCGAGCTACTGCCGTTGTTCATCTGTCGGTGCTGCGGTTATTCGACAGTGTGCGAACTGACCACCGCGGGTCTTGGGCAAGAGTGATTCGCGCGATGGAGTCGGCACGGTTCGGTGACGAACTCAGGGCCCGGGCGAGAGCTTTTCTGACTCGGACATCGGGGTCGCGGCTCAATGCAATACCAACCTCGTCCGGCAACGTTGTCGATTCGACCCACAACATGGCCGCGAGACTTTTCAGGGTCCAACTTCCCTGAGCAAGCAGGCCGACACTTCCGTCAAGCTGAGACTGGACGAGCTGCAAGGTTTTCGTGACTCTGTAGTCTTCGTCCGTTCCGACACCAACGAGACGGAGAGCTGCATCTCGTACCCGCTGTTTCTCCTCGACTGTGTCTGCGAGCCTGCCTGCTAGATACACCGCCGCCGGTCTGCAGTCACTGCCGTCATTGACCCTCATTGCGCTCAAAGGACTGCTCATGGACGCTTGAAAAGCGTCGGCCTTCGAATGAGGCATGTCCGAAGCGAACGACAGCGCCTTCGTGAAGTATGTGCGGCGGGTATCCCCGGGAATTCCGTTAACGAGATTGCTGGCGGCGCGGAGGTAATCGTCGCGATTCGTGGCCGGTTCCCACGAGGACTCTGCCTTCTTAAAAAGCATCTCGATGCAGCTGATGCGTTCTGGCTCAGAAAGGGACGCGGCAAGCAGCGAGTCGTTGACTGCCCCAGTTCCGACGCCAAAACCATTTGGACCGCTCTTCGCAGGTTGACACAATCGTTGTGCAGCAGCTTGCGCAGCATCGGTCGTCGTGTCGGCGGGGTCTTGCCACGCGAGGAAAGCTGCAGCGTCGAGGTGGGTACCTTCCGCCATCTCATGGAGTCGATCGCGGACTTGGTCGAAGTTGGCCGCTAACGCTCTGCGAGCCGAATCGCCAAACGCGTGAGAGGCCCTCCCGTAGAGACCGATTAGTTGCTCAACGGCGGCGCCACGGAGCTCGCCGGTGTGTGTCTGAGCTATGCCGGCCGCGATGAGAACGTGGCTTTCGTCAGTGGGACGGTAGTGGTGCTTCTCGCACTCGACAAACCCAGATAGCAGCTTGAGGACGGTTTCCGCGTCACAGGCGGTAAGACGTTCAGACACGGCGGCCAGAAGGCCGTAGGCAGATCGGCGCATCTGAGGACTGAAGACGGGAGAGTCGAGCCGTGCACCCGAAGCGACGTCATCAATTGTCGATAGCGCCTGCGCTACGACGGAATTGAGATCGTTGTCAGGGATGAGATCGGCTTGCTGAGTTGTGAATTCGAGTGCGGATGCGCACACCCACGATAGTGGACTCTTGATGAGCTCAGTAACATCGTGGTAGGTGTCGCCAAAAGCTTTGGCAACGTCCCGAGATTCCTTATAGTTGCCGGCGCCGATGGTGTAGAAGGCAGCGAGGGGCAACTCACCGCACGCGAGGTAATGAGCTCCGAGTAGCCCGCGAGCGTCTCTTTCGTCAAAGAAGGACGCTGACCGTATTCCCTCAAGTAGATGCCGTCTTAGATTGATGGCGGCGATACGCGGGCTATTGAAATGCAAAGCTGCTAGCCCAAGTTCGCGAACGCTCTCAGCCCCAGCCACGATACGGGCTTTGGATGGCATGTTCAGCAGCGCCTGAGCGAGAGGGTGCCACTTGTCGTCGGCCAACACACCGAAGCGGTTCGCAACGAACCGCTGACTCAAGAGCCAGTCGGCAGCGTCCGTGTAGCGCTCCGACAGACATGCCTCATTGACTGCTGCGCGCCAGTCCCGGTCGGCTTCAATTGGCACGGCCTGCAGTAGCTTGTGGCGCGCATGTCGCGCGAGCACCAATGCCTTGAGGTTTCTCGCTATTCCAGAACTTGCCGCGTGGAGCAGGTCGCCCCATTCTCCCGTCGCATCCGCAGATGCCAGTCTCAAACGAAGCGCGATTTCCGGGAGGGTATGCGCGATCTCGTCCGCGGCCGTCGTGATCACTTGGCGGTTATTCACGATCCAGGCCAGGTTGTCGTCGCCTAGCGCGCTCTCTGCTGCGAACAAGACGGTCCGTGCACGGTCTTCCGCATCGACCAGTGATATTGCCTCGGAGGGGATTTCGATTGGTAACGGCACAGGAGTTTGCAGGTGATCTGAGACGAATTCGGCGATCTCGACCGCAGCACCCAGGCGCGCAGTTAGGGGTTCTTCTGAGCCTTTCGGGAAATCGGGAAAACCCGCCAGATTCCTTAACGCCCCGAGCACCCGATCGGCGCGCATTGAGCTTCCAGAGATGTCGGCTTCCCATAGCGATTGCAGCATCAGCCGGACGGCGGTGTCTTCCTCCCCGGTACTGACGCACAGGGCCGCGACCCGATGGTCGAATTCTGCAGCGTGAATCGGGAAACCAGCAGCCACTAAACGTCTTTGAACCTCGCGGAAAAGCTCGAGCGCCGCACGTGGGTCGTCGGCAGCGAGCTGATTCGCTCTGTCGAGCAGGCCCTGGGCTTCAGTGCTGGCGAGAGGCCCGAGTGATACGGCATCTGCAGTGTCAAGGGGGCTCGGCCCAACTGCCTCTGCACTGGAGGAGCTGGGGGCCGGCACATGGAAATTCATATGCACCGTGCGTGCTTCGACATTCAGAGTGCCGAGAGATCCCACTTGGCCGATCGCGACGGAGTGGTCGTTGGCCGCCACTCCTTGCTGCTGCGCTTCTGATCCTTCCGATGGGGAGGTCACAAACGTCAGCGGTTCTTGGGATCGTCGCCCGTGGGTCGCTGCCCTCCAAGCGTGATGTCGCCGATTTTGTCCACGCGGTTTGCAGCGAAGGATCCGTTGTCGGCTGAAATATTCTGTCCTTTGTCACCGGCTGACTGCTGCGTTATCGCGCTACCGCCTGACACCGGGCCCTCCACCTTGTTGCTAGGGTCATCGCGGCCAGCGTCGTTTTCAGGCGCGCGCTGCACCAACACCGCACAACCGATTGCGCCAATGAGAGCGACGACGAGGAGTAACCACCACCACCAGGCCGGCGTCGAAGTGACCTTGTTGATGGCGAACGCCTCCGCGGCTCCGAACCCAACGACAGCAATCGCCGGCGCAGGTCGACGGCGGATCTTCGTTGTGACTGACATGGAGCTCGCCTTTCGTCGCGCGCACGCGTTCTGCTGCTTACGTCACAAACAGGCTAGCGTGTGACCCGTTGGCCGAAATGTACTGGTTGACGCGCTAGTGTTGGCAAACGCCCAAAGGAGGGGTGGGCAACATTCGCATCAAACGGAGCATCTGTGACGTTCAATTGCGGATCGCAACGCTCTCGCAAGTGTGAAGGGCGTGCTGATCGGTACGCGGCCGGTATCTGTCGTTGCGCGGGCGGGGACCCTCAGCGGTAGGCGGCCGCGTTGTCGACCTTCAGCCACCGTTCGGCGCGGGCAACGCTGAGGAGCGAAGGCATCGTCGTGTGATCAAGAGCCTCGGTCTTGCCTGGCCGCTCCGCCGGTGGTGCTGCCACTCGGAGCCGATTGAGTTCGGCCAATTCGGCGTCGGTCGTGTCGCCGGTGACGGGGCGGTTTGTCAGCCAGCCGAAGCGAGCGATCTGTTCAGCCGCGCGGAGGACCGTACGTCGTCGCCCCGCCGAGAGCTGTCCGAGAACGAGCGTTAATTCCGGCAGGAGTTCGGAGACGACGGCTCCTGATGCGACGGACCATAGGGCCAGTGCCCATTCCGCTTGGCCTAGGTCGCCGTCGTCGATGACCTCCAGCTGTTCCCGCCACCAGCCGGGATTGCGTGAGTGCGTGGTGGTCTGAGCAAGGAGCTCGGTCGGGTGGCTCATGGCAATGTCAACTTGTTGCGTTTCGTCAAGTGATTTGGCCCCACCGTCGTCATGAATTTTGGCCCCAGCTTGGGTCAGTCGGCGCGTTTGGCTCGGGTGGCGGTTTTGCTGGTGCGTAGTCGGTAGGACTTGGTGCCGGTTTCGAGGATGTGGGCGTTGAAGGTGACGCGGTCGACGATGGCAGCAACGAGGCGGGGGTCGGGGAAGACGGTGCCCCACTCGCTGAACGGCAGGTTGGTGGCAATCGCCACGGACGCGCGTTCTTCGCGTTCGGTGATGATCTGGAACAGCAGTTCTGCTCCGCGAGGGTCGATTTGGACGTATCCGAGTTCATCGAGACAGAGCAGATCCAGGCGTCCGTAGCGGGCAACGACCCGGGACAGGATGCGCTCGTCGGCGGCTTCGACGAGTTCGTTGACCAGTTGCGCGGTGGTGACGTATCGGACTCGACGGCCCTGCTCGCAGGCCGCCAGCCCCAGCCCGATGAGCAGATGCGATTTGCCGGTTCCGGAGTCCCCGAGCAGCACAACCGGCTCGCCGGCATCCATGTAATGCCCGGCGGCCAGCTGCCCCAGCAGCGCCGGGGTGATGCCGGGTACGGCGTCAATGTTGAACTCCGCCAACCGTTTCAGCCGCGGGAACTTGGCGTCGTTGATGCGCCGGGCGCGGCGCCGTTCAGTGCGGTCGTCGACTTCGGCGGCCAGCACCTCGGCGAGGTAGCGCAGATGGGTGTGGCGTTCCCGGTCGGCGATCTCGGCCAGGCGGGCGGCTTCGGTGCGCACCGTGGGCAGGTGCAGTTCGCGTGCCGCGGCGCCGATGGAGGCTTGCGCGGCGGCATCAGCGGTCGCCGGCTTGGTGGTGGCGGTGGTGGTCATGAGTCACTTCCGGTCAGCAGGTCGTCGTAGTCGGTCAGCGAGGGTGCGGGCCGGTCGTAGCGGGCCAGGGCACCGATCGCAGCGATCGGCGCCTGCGGGGTGGTGTCGCGGCGGGCTTCGATGATCACCGCCTCGGGATCCAGGCATCCGGAGGTGACCGCGCGGTCCATCGCGGTGATCAGCGCGGCCGTCGGCAGGCTGCGGTGCGCCAGCAGCACGGTGATCAGAGCGCGGGTGCCCTTGGCGTCGCCGCGGGCGGTGCGGGCGGCATCCCAGTACCGCTGATGGCTGGTGGTGAACACGCCGCGGGCCTTGGCCTGGGCCAGGGCGGTCGCCCCGGGCAGCGCCCCAGGTTTGGTGGCCAGGACCTCCAGGTAGTGGTCCAGGGCGAGGACTTCGACGTAGCGTCCGGCGGCACGTTCGTGGCGGGCCACCAACCGGGGACCGTCATAGATCTCGACGCTGCGGGCGGCCAGACGCACCGGTAGACGCCGCCCGGCGTAGCGGGCCGGCACGGAGTAGAAGCATTGCCGCACAGACACTCTGGCCCGATTATCAACCCGCGCGTGCAGCAGCCTCGCGCAGTCGAACCCCTCAGCCGGCAGCCCCATCAACGCAGCGGCCTCGGCGGCGAACGCCGCCCCGACAGTGATCGGGCGCCCGGTAATCACCCGGTCGTCGTCGAGGACGTCGGCAGCGGCGATCACCTCGTTGAGCTCGGCCAGGAGGCGACCGTGGGGACCGGGACGAGGTGGCGTCGCCGGAACCGGCCGATCTCACCTTCCACACCGCCCTTCTCATGCGCTCCCTCGACGCCTGGGCGGCAGAAGAACGAGTCGAACCCGTAGTGACTGCGCAGCGCGGTGAACCGTTCAGACTCGGTACGGTCGCGACCTTTGAGGACCCGGATCACCGCCGGTTTGAGGTTGTCATACCGGATCCGGGCCGGCACCCCACCGAAGTACTCGAACGCCAGGACGTGGCCCTCCAGGAACGCCTCCTGGGCCTGGGTGGCGAACGCGACGTGAAATGCTTTGCCCGAGTGGGACAGTCGCATCACGAACATCCAGCACTTCACCACCAGACCGGCGATCGTGGCGTAGAACTCACCGAAATCGACCTCCGCCTCGGCACCGGCCTCATGGGCCTGCGGGACCGACACCTCCTGCTGGTCCAGGCCCAACTCGACCCGCCGACGCGCGACATACCGCGACACCGTCACCTCCGCACACGTAGCCCCATGCTCGGCGACCAGACGCTGCCAGATCCGCCGAGCGGTGTGGCGTTGCTTGCGCGGAGCCTGCTTGTCGGCGATCAGCCAGGCGTCGATCACCGACACCCACTCATCGATCGCCGGCCGGGGCCGCGCCGGATAGGCCTTGCGCGGCGGGGGCACCGCATCAGCGAGTGCCTGGCGCACCGTCCGCCGATGGGTGCCATGGCGATCTGCTAACTCACGGATCGACAAGCCCTCGCGCCGCCGGTCCTTCCTGATCTTCTCGAACAGCTCCACGCGTGACCGCATCCTGACCGACCTCCCTGACGACCGCCAGGGACGACGGTGCGACAGGAAAGATCTGAACGAGGGTGGGGCCAAAATTCGTGACGACACACCGCCCCACCCGGCCGGAAACGCTCACCCACCCACCGGGGCCAAAATTGGTGACGAACACCGACCAAAGTGGGGCCAAGTCAGGTGACCACACTCAACTTGTAGTGGCCCCACTGTGACGGCCAGTTTCGGCCCCACTTCGCGGTGCGTTGGGGGTTGGCGTTTAGCCCCAGAAGATGCCTGAGGGGTTGTGGTCGATTTCGGTGAGCACATCGTGGATGTGCGGTGTGGGGTCGATCATGTCGTAGCGGTGAAATTTGAGGTGTCGGTCTCGCCAGTACAGGGTCCAGGTGTTGGTGGTGGCGGTGTAGCGCAGTCGTGCGATCGGGAAACTGGTCCAGTCCGGACCGTAGTCTGCGCGCCACGGCGCTCGTCGTTCGACGATGGTCAGGTGCCGGGCAGCGACGTCGCATTCGACGCGGACTTGGTGACGCGCATGTTCGGGCACTCTGGCCGCGCACCACTGTTGCACGCGTGCGACATCGAGTTCGGGTAGGGCCATCGGGTCACCACCGGGGCGAGTTGGTGGCGGCGGTCAAGGTGTCGTAAGCGGTGTCGAGTTGGCGTTTACGGCGGCGGTTGGGTTCATGATTGGACTCGGCAGCCACCGCATCGATCAGATCATCGAGTTCGTCGCCGGTCATCGTGAGGTGAAGCTCGCCACCGTGGGCGAACACCGCGAAAACCGCTCTCTGACAGTCGCTGTCGAGGAAGGGCAGGGTGCGCAGGATCGCTGCGGTGTCAGCGTCGATGGGAATGTCGCGCAGCGGTTGGGCTGCGGTCAGTTGCTGGCGACGCAGATCGTAGATTGATGCTGCCCAGTTGCTGATGGTGCCGTCGTCGCCACAGTGGCTGCATTGCCAGCCGATGGGTTGCTCAGCATCGCCGCGGACGACCGTGATGCGGCCCGGGCAGCGGCGGTTGGCGGGTCGGCGCCGACACGGCAGCGCGGTTTCCCACCGGGTGTGAGCGTCGCCGGCCGATGCTGCGGAAACGATGCTGCCCAGGTGCTCGGCGAGCGCACGGGCCGGCCCGGGGTCTCGGGGCCCACGTCGAGGAAGTGCTGCAGATCGGCGACCAACATGACCTGGTCACTGTATCGGCTGCAGGCAGCATCAGCGGCGTGTGAGTTACTGCGCGGTGCTGGTGCGGCGGGTGCGGGCATGGGCGAGTCGGTAGGAGGTGGTGCCGGTTTCGATGATCTGCCCGGCGAAGGTCAACCGGTCGACGATGGCCGCACACAGTCGCGGGTCGGTGAAGGTCTTGGTCCACGCGGAGAACGGCTCGTTGGACGCGATCGCCACCGAGGCGCGTTCCTCGCGCTCGGTGAGCACCTGGAACAGCAACTCCGCACCGCGGCGGTCCAATTGCAGATAGCCCAGCTCATCGATGAGCAGCAGATCCACCCGACCGTAGCGGGTGATCAACTTACTCAGGTGGGCCTCGTCGGCGGCCTCGACGAGTTCATTGACCAGCTTGCTGGCCAGGGTGTAGCGGACGCGGTAGCCGGCTTCGGCGGCGGTGGTTCCCAATCCGATCAGCAGGTGAGTTTTGCCGGTCCCGGAGTCGCCGATCAAGCACAAGGGTTCCCCGGCTTTGACCCAGGCGCAGGTGGCCAGGGTGCCGATGACTGCGGGGTTGATCGCGGGGTTGGCCTCAAAGCTGAACTCGTCGAGCCGCTTTGGCCGAGGGAACCCGGCGTCATGAATGCGGCGCTGCGCCCGGCGGCGATCCCGGTCCTCGCATTCGGCGATCATCAGCTCCGATAAGAACCCCAGATAGGACTGCTGTTCACGTTCGGCCGCGGCGGCGATCTCGGCGAAGCGGTCACGGATGGTGGGCAGCCGCAACATCCGGGCACCTTGTTCGATGGCCGCGACCGCGGCCTGATCGGTGACGGTGTGACGTGTCGTGTTGGTCATGAGCTCTGCTGACCCAGCAGAGTGTCATAGTGGGCCACCGACGGCAACGGCCGCTCGTCGGCGATCAGGCGGTGCCCAGCCAGCCGGAGCACCTGGGTGCCGTCACAGCCGGGTGCTGAACCGAGGCCGGCGCGCTGTTCGGCGGCCCGGCGGGCTTCCAGCGCCACCACATCGGCATTGACCGAGCCCACCGACAGCGCAGCGCTGATACCGGCCAGCACATCAGCGCGGTCGAGGTGACGGTGCAGCAACAGGACTTCAACCAGCACACGCGTTCCGCCAGCATCCCCATGAACCCGCCGGGCTGCAGTCCACCACGCGTCGTGTTCGGCGGTGAACAGTTTGGCCGCCCGCGCTTGAGCCAGTGCGGTGGCCCCCGGCAACGCGCCGGGTTTGCGGGCCAGGATCTCCAGATAGTGGTCCAAGTCCAGCACCTTGGTGCCTTTGCCGACTGCCCGGGGATGACGTGCCACCACCGTGGTGCGGTCATACACGGTGACATGCGACGCCGACAGTTTCACCCGCACCCGATGCCCGATGAACCGGGCCGGCACCGAATACTGATTGCAGCGCACCATGATCTGGGCGTACCGATCCACCCGCGGAGTCAGCGTCAACGCCGTCTCAAACGGCTGATCAGCAACAGGCTGCAGGAACTGCCGCTCGGTTTCCCAGTCCTGGCCAACACTGTTGGCGCGGTCGGCGATCCGACGACGATCGTCGGCGTCGTCAGCAGCGGCCAACAACGCGTTGAGCTCGTCGAGGGAGTCCACCACCGGCATCGGCACGCAGTGATTGCGGCGGAACCGGCCACCTTCGCCTTCGACGCCGCCCTTTTCGTGGCTGCCGTCGTGACCGGGCTGGCAATACCACGCTTCAAAGCCGTAGTGCGAGCGGAACGCGATCCAGCGTTCATTCTCCTGACGGGACCGTCCGAACAACACCTGCTTGACCGCACTATTGAGATTGTCGTAACGGATCTTGTCAACCGGCACCCCGCCCAGGCGGTTGAACCCATGAACGTGGCCCTCCAGGAACGCTTCCTGGCCCTGGGTGGCGAACGCCCGATGCGCTGCTCGACCCGAGAACGACAACCGCATCGTAAACAGTGCGGTCTTGGTTTTCACCCCGGCCAGCACCACCCACAGATCGTGGAAGTCGACCTCGGCTTCAGCGCCCGGGCGGTAGGTCTGCGGCACAAATCCCGCCTCCAGCGCCCGGCCCGCCTCCGCAGCGATCTGCGGGCGACGTTTGCGGATGTGGTCGCGCACCGTCGAATACGACAACCCGGCAGCGTCATGCTCATCGACCAGCCGCGCCAACACCCGTCGCGCGGTATGGCGTTGCTTTGTCGGGGCATCCAGATCCGAACGCAGCATCTCATCGATGGCCGCCTTGAACGGCTCCAACCGCGGCGCCGCTCGCGGCCCGGTCTTGCGCGGCGGCGGCACCGCCGAATCCAACGCTTGGCGCACCGTGCGTCGATGCACCCGGTACTTATCTGCCAGCGCCCGGATCGACAAACCCTCAACCCGACGATCCCGGCGGATCGCTGCGAACTGCTCCACCCGTGTCCTCACCTTTCCAGCCACCAACCCTTCACCAGCGATCCGGGCCATCCGGAACCGCCTGTGATCACTGTCAGGTGGGGCCAATTCACGCCGTCATAACCGACGCGGAGTGTCGTCAAGGTGGGGCTAACTCAGACCGTCACAACAGCACACCCGCGACCACACAGGTGGGGCCACTTTCAGCCGCCCACCCGGGGCCAAATCAGGCTGTCACAGCCAGGCTCATCGTTCCAAAGGCCGTAGCGTCAGCGCACTTCCTGTACGCGAGTCCGAACGGAGAGGCCGCGCCGATGATGGCGATCTCCGTAGCGATCCAACAACGACCGGCTTGCTCGTACACCGCTTTGGCGGTGTCTGCCCACGGAAATGTGCTCGCCTTATAACCGGACCTAAACGTGCGTTTCCTTCCGACTTGCTCCCACGGTGAGCGGGCCCTTCTGAGCTGGTTGATCGCCTCAGATCTGCGACGTTTCGCCCTCTCGTCGCCGGAGATGAAGCCTGTCGTGGAGCTGGTCAGGAACTCTCCGGGCGCCAGGGCGACCGCGACCTGCGCAGGCATCGATCGCGTCGACGTGACGCAGGGACATTGCCCATCCAGCACCGCGGTGAGCAGAGCTGCCTCCAACGAACTTCCACGCTCCGGGGTTAGCCCGGTACTGAGGAAGAGTTCGGCGGCGCCGTTGGACAGATCCAAGTTCTCGAATTTCGAGGTGATGCCGGCTCCAGCTTCACAGCAGGCACCGACAGCGAGCCACGCGTTCTGCTGGGTCGTGCCAATCGCTGCAGTGAGCTGCTGGTACCACCACGCCGTAAACTCGCTGCATTGGTGTCGCTTGCCAGGGTGATGGGACCACCTGATTGCCAGGGGGATGGGACCACCGTGGCGCGTTATCGAGGATGCTCGTCGGGTCCCTCTGGGTCAAGCTGACCGGGTCGGGTGCGTTGGCGGTAGGACGGTCCTTCGATGACCAGGGTGTGGGCCGCAGCGGTGAGTCGGTCGATGGCTGATTGGGCGAGCAGGGTGTCGGCGGTCATGGTCAGCCATTCGGCGGGTTCCCGGTTTGATGTCACGATGGTGGTCTTGGTTTGGTGGCGTTCGACGACGATTTCGTAGAAGTCGCTGGTTTCGGTGGCGTCGAGGGGTCGCAGCGCGAAGTCGTCGATGATGAGGACGTCGACGGCCGCCAGTCGGCGGATCTCGGCGTCGACGGTGTGGTCGAGTCGGGCGGCGCGTAGCCGGGTGAACAGTTTGTCGGATCGGGCGAACAGGACGGTGTGGCGGCGACGAATGGCCAAGTGCCCCAGTGCTGTTGCCAGATGTGTTTTGCCTACGCCCACGGGCCCGAGGATGATTGCGGACTGTCCGGCGTCGAGGAATCGTAGCGAGGTCAGGTCGCCGAGCAGGGTACGGTCGTAGCGCAGGTCCTGTTGTGCGGTCCAGGAGTCGAAGCGCATCGTCGGGTCGAGTCCGGCTTTGGCCGCCCGCAGGGCGGCTGATCGGGATTCGCGTCGGGATACTTCGTCGGCAAGAAGTGTTTCGAGGAATCCGATGTGGCTGAGTTTGTGCTGGCGGGCCAGTGCGGCCCGTTCGGGCAGGGTGTCGGCCAGGGCGCCGAGCTTGAGCGCTTTGAGCAGTCGGAGCAGGTCGGCGCCGACCGGGTCTGCGGCCACGCGGTTGGTAGTGGTCATATCAGCAGGTCTCCTCGGAGTCGGCATTGGCGATGACGGTCAATGATGTTGAGGTGGTGCCGAATTCGGATGGATCGCGCGAGAACCGGGTAGCGGTTTGGCCGACGGCCAGCGGCAGTGCCGGGATCGTGTTCTCGGTGGCGCGCTCGAGCATCGAGGCGATCTTGTTGACCGAGACGACGTCGAGATCCAGTGCCACCGAACATGCCTGCTCGACACGCTGCGCGCCGTAACGGCGCACCAGGCCCTGGAGTCGGTAGACGGTGCGCATCCGCGTCCACGGCAGCGGATCGTCGAGGATGCGTTCGGCGTAGATCCCGACGTTCGGGCCATAGGCGGCGCAGGTGGCGATCAGCGTCGTTAAGTCCCGCAGCGCGTAACCGACTTTGTGTTCGGGTAGATCAGCGCGGTCGGTACTGCGGCCTCCCGCAGGCTGACGAGGATGGACTTTGACCAGCACACCGCGGTGATAGAACTTCACCAGCTCACCGTCAGCACGCACGTCGAGGGTGTGCCCGATCCACTGCTCAGGAAGCGAGTAGAGGGCTTTGGCGACCTCGGCGTGGAAGTCGCGGTGCACCTTGACCGCTTTGAACACCGGCACGTCGTAGGCCCCCGGCACCGCCAGCAGCAGCGGTTGCTCCTCGGTGGTGAACACCTCCACCGGCCGTGCGCAGGTGGTGCCGTGGATGCGGGTCCCGGCAGTACGAAGACACCACACGGTGACAGCCTGCTGCGCCTGCTCAATACTGGCGAATGTTTCACCGTCCCAGAAGTTTCGGCGCACGTACTGCACCGCACGCTCCACTCGCGGTTTGTCCTTTGGGGAGCGCACCCGAGCCGGGTCGGTGAGGAACCCGACATGACCGGCGTAGTCGAGCCACCCCTGGGTGAATCGGGGATTGACCGCATCAGCGGCGGCGATCACCGGCTTGAGGTTGTCCGGGATCAGCACCGCGAACACCCCTCCGAAGAACTCCCACGCCGCCTGACATCCGGCGATCACCGCCACCAGGGTCTGCGAGTAGGTCAGCCACACGAACATGTGCCGGGAGTAGACGGCGGTGAAGATCAGCGCGTGCACCTTGCGGCGCCGCCCACCATCGGCGTCGGTGAGCATCCCGAGGTAGCCGAAATCGATCTGGCATTCCACCCCGGGATCCCCGTCGGCGACCCGCACCGTGGTGTCCTTGCGGCCGAAACCGCAACGCTCACCGGCGAATCGGTTCAACGTGCGATACGGCACCACGCACCCCTGACGGGCCAGCAGGGTCTCGATCTTGGTGATCGTCAACGGACGCTGCTCACCCTCGCCGGCCACCCACGCGGTGATCTGGTCCTCGAACCCCAGCAGCTGTTCCCACGCTGCGCCGTGGCCATCCGGGCGTACCGGGCGCACCGCGTCGGCGACAGCCCCGATCAACCCGTCATCGACGGCCTCAACGCCGTCGCTGCGGTGCAGACCAGCCGCTTGCGCAGCCTCGACGTAGCGGCGCACAGTTTTGCGGTCCACGCCGCAATGCGCGGCGATCGTGCGGTAGCCCGGTGCCGGTAGCCCGGCGACCCCCAGCCACACCCGCAGCACTTCCCTGATCTCGTTCACACTGACCTCCCGAAAAGCCATGCCCGCCGCCTCCGTGACTTCGACCGTCACGGCGATCAAACGAACAGATGAAGGGACCACCGACGCGACGCGCCGGTGGTCCCATAACTGGCAATCCAGGTGGTCCCATCACCCTGGCAAAATCAGCTCACACTGGTCCCATCCTCCTGGCAGACGACAATTGGTTAAGCAGTTCCCGCAGGACTCGCACACGCTGTGGGTTCTCGACATCGCTCGGATTCCTGCTGATTAGGGCCGTCAGCCGTGCCCAGGTCGGGTCGACACCGTCGTCGGCGGGTAGGTCGGGAAGTTCAGGGAGTGCAACGATGTCCCGGCGGTCGAGCGCGGATAGCAAGATCGCGCTTCCGGTGTCCGAACAAAGCGCGGTCAGCACCTTTCGAGCTTCACGCGGACGACGCAGGAAGACGCCATCGGTGAGCAGCGCCCACGCGGCGAGGTACGACGGGGCATTTGAGGTTTTCCCCAGTTCCTGCTCGATCCCGGCGGTCAACGAGTAAACGTCGCTGCCCTTAGCGTTTCCTCCGTAGAACCTTGCGGTGTTGAGCCAGTACGGGCGTCTCAGAAGTTCCCGAAGCACCGTTGTGCTGTCGAAATCAGCGTTGTCCTCGCCTGAAGTGCGGTAGAGGAACCGCGCAGCAAAGTACGGGCCTTGCCCCCATGTAGTGGACACGGGATTTGTGGTTACGCCGCTTCTGGCAGCGTAGCGGTTTCGTGGTTGCGTTCGTAGGTTGCGGGACTGGAATAGGCGCAGCGGGAGTGCCGTCGCCTCAGGTTGTAGCGCACCAGCCAGCGGAACACTTCACCGCGGCAGCTGGCGGCGTCGAGCCAGCGGCTGCGGTCCTGCAGGATCTCGCGTTTCAGAGTCGCGTTGAATGACTCCGCGAGAGCGTTATCGGCACTTGACCCCACTCCACCCATAGACTGGGTGACACCGAGTGCGGTGCAGAGTTTCGCGAACTCCGTTGAGGTGTACTGGGCGGGTTCAATCGGTCGTTGCAACACCGGGTTGTTGGAGTGAGTGTAGCTGTTGGGCAAAGACTTCGGCGGGAGTCTTCCAGCCGAGGACCTTTCGGGGTCGGTTGTTGAGCGTCAGTGCGACCGCTTCGAGGTCTTGAGCCGACCATCGAGATAAGTCGGTGCCTTTCGGAAAGTACTGACGCAGAACGCCATTGGTGTTCTCGTTAGTAGGCCGCTGCCATGGCGAGTGCGGGTCGGCGAAAAACACCTTCGTTCCGGTGTCGAAGGTGAACTGGGCGTGCGCGGCCAACTCTTTGCCGCGGTCCCATGTCAACGTCTGACGCAGCTGCTTGGGTAGCTGTGCCAGTGAGGCGATCAGGGCAGCGTTCATCGCCTCGGCGCCGTAGCCGCTGAGCGCCGGCCCGTTCTTCACCGGCGGCGCCAGACCCCACCCCTCGAGGCGGGGAAGGTGAACCAGCATCACCGAGCGGCTCTTGCGTTCCACCACGGTGGCAATCGCCGACCGGCCCGCACCGATGATCAAATCACCCTCCCAATGCCCAGGAACTGCGCGATCGGCGGCTTCGGCAGGGCGTTTGCTGATCACGACGTCCGCGGTGACATGTCCCTGCGGTTTGTTCTGTGTCCTGGCCCGCGGGACCCGCAGCGCACGACCGGTCCGCAGGCACGCGACCAATTCCCGTTTGAGCGCCCCACGCCCCTCGATGAACAAGGACTGATAGATCGCCTCATGGCTGATGCGCATGGACTCATCATCGGGGAAATCCAGCGGTAAGCGGTGGGCAATCTGTTCCGGGCTCCATGCTGTCGACCACCGTCGGTCTTGTCGGTGCGGCTTGTTGCGGCCGTTCCAGGCCTTGGTCTGCGGACCTGCGACGGCGGTGCCGTCGGGTCCGCGGACACTGCCATCGAGCCGCTGCTGCACGTACTCACGCAGCTGCGGGTTGACTGCCAGTTTCGCGGGTTTCGGGCGCTTTGCTGCTTGCTGGGCCTTCCACTGCGCCACCCCTGCGCGGTACACCTGCGTGCCGCTGCGGGTGGCTGCGTTGCGCCGCAGTTCCCGCGAAACTGTCGAGGGGTCACGCTTGATCTCGCGGGCGATCTCACGCACCCCGGCGCCCTGGGCGCGTAGCAGTGCGATCTCCTCCCGCTCGGCGAACGACAGATACCGGCCCGTGGGCTCATCCAGACTGATCGGCGTCATGCCGCCAGCGTGGTGGAACCACCTGGTCGCCACCGGTGTCGACACGCCGACCTCTGCGGCTGCGTCGTCGGTGGAGACACCCTGGGCGATCAGCCGCCAAAACTGACGCTGCACCGACCGCGACGGGTCCGGGCGCCCTGGTGAGCGCATCGCAGGCCGCAACGCACGGTCAGCCGCCCACTGCCGTCGCCTACCAACCGATTCCGCGTCCTTACGCTTGGCCACACCACACCTCCGTGATCAAGGTGTTGCGACGACCAGTTGAATCCGCCCTGACTTCCGTGATCTGAATGAAACACAGCACCGGACAATGAACCGCGCAGTGCGTCCGCGGCCAGCAGAGCATCTTCGACCAGTTCGGTGCGCATATGATCGGCGATCGCCCACCCCGCCACCCGCCCGGAGAAGCAGTCGATCACCGTCGCCAGATACAAATTCGAACCAGTCGCCAACGGTAAGTAGGTGATGTCGCCGACATACTTCTCGTTGGCCGCCGCGGCGGTGAAATCCCGGCCCAGCAGATCCGGGACCTTCTGCTTGGCGGGATCAGCCACCGTGGTCTTGACCCGTCGTCGACGGCGATAGCCGACGATCCCGGCATCACGCATCACCCGGGCCACCCGCTTATGGTTGACCCGCTGCGCCTCGGGGGCACCGTCGTTGAGTTCGGCGGTGATCCGCGGCGCCCCGTAGGTGTTGTCCTGGTCGTGGACGGTGCGGATCCGCGCGGCCAGCGCCTGGTCAGCAGCAGCACGGGCGGCGCGCCCGTCGGCGCCGGCCAGCCAGGCGTAGAACGAGGAACGCGCGATCTCGACGACTGCGCACAGCCACTTCACCGGGTAGGTGTCGGAGTGGTCGGCGACGAACTGAAAGCGGCTCACCAGTTCGTCTCCCCGGCGAAATATTTGGCCGCCGACCGCAGGATGTCTCGTTCAGTCGACAGCCGAGCCTCGGTGGCGCGTAATGCCTTGTTCTCGGCCCGTAGCCGGGCCAGCTCCTCGTCCGGAGTTTCCGACCCCGGTCCCGGCTCACCGGCAGAACTGGCGCCGCGGTGCCGGATCAACACCCCAGCGGCCTTGCACCAGGCCGAGAGCGTCACCCCGCTGATCCCGAGCTCGTCGGCGATCTGCGTGATCGTGGCGCCCTCGGTGTCTCGGTACAGCGCGACCGCATCCCGCTTGAACTCGTCCGGGTAATTTTTCCTTGCCATCGGTGTCGATCATCTCGCTTCCCCCGCCAATCTTGCGGGATTCAGCGTGTCCAACACCTGGGGTCAGGGCCCTACTCCCGCAGCGACAACACCTCGAACTCGTAGGTGCCATCCACCTTGCTCGTCAGAGCCCACAAACGGTCGCTCGCGCCCTCGAAGAGTTGATCGACAATCGACTCGCGGTTGCCGTAGGTGTGCTGGAAGTGGCGCATCGCCGCTTTCAAATCGCCGATGCTCATGCGCCCGTTGATCTGCGATTCTTCGGTGTGTGCGTGCAAGTACCAGCCGAGGAACGGGATGATCTCGAGGAGCTCTTCCTTGTGGTCGCGGACGGCCTTCGGGTGCTTGTTGGCTTCGCGGGCCAAGAGCAGGTCAACGTACTTGTCGTATAGGTCGGTCCGCTGTGTGGGGGTGGCAGCCCCCTGCTGGTGGAGAAGGTCCAACAGGATTGTGAGCTGCATTGGGTTACCGGCGAGCTCATGAATGTAGGGCTCGCGGCTCTTCTCTTGGAAGCTCCTGCGCAGCGCGCGACCGTCTTTGCTCTTGATCCCTCGGACGGCGCACCATTTGCGTAGGTAATCAGCCCGCTGGTCACCAGTGAGTTGGTTTAAGGTGACGATCCCGAACATGTGTGGCGACGGTTCCGCAAGCTCACCGGCGCTGGGGCGCGTGGTGACGACTACCTTCAGCGGCTCACTGTAAGTCTTCGCCCGGCTGGCGAACGCGTCGATCTCGTTGACCACCCTGCGCCGGATGCTGGCGCTGCCGACTTCGTCGAGACCGTCAAGTACGACGAGGCTGGGTACTCGCTCGAATATGTCCTGCACGGTTGTCGCGGTGGTGGTGATACCGCCGCTGTCATGGGTCAACAGGTCGGCGAGGAAGCATTCGATGGCCGCCTGCTCACCCTTGCGTGGCTTCTTCGTCGCCGGCCTGCGATCGTCGGAGTGGTCCCACACGTCGTTGCCGGCGAGCCAGAGCGCGTAGTCGCTGAGGTCCAGCCTGATCGGGAATCGAGGGTTCTTCAGCTCTGGAAGCGATTCTGGCCGCTCCGATTCCGGGATGAACGCGCTGCGGTGCACTTGGCAGATGTACTGGCTGAGAGTGGATTTTCCTTGACCGGGGGCGCCTCGCACCAATGTGAACGGTATTGGTGAGTGCAGCAGGTGAGCGGCCGCTCCGCCGAGTGGGGTCGGCGCGCTTGATCGCATCCGGGTTTCGGTCGGGGAATGCACCTGATCGGCGGTGACGTCGACGAAGAGGTCCACCACCATTTCGCGGTCGACGTCAGCCTGGCTGAACTTGACACGCTGGTCGTCGTCCCATTGCGCCGCGGCGATTTTGCGGATCAGCTTGCGGTCTGCCTGGTTCTTGGCGGTGCCGACCTGCTCAGCGACCAAGTATCGGATGAGATCCCAGCCTGCGAGCATGTCGGCGTAGGCCCACTTTGTCGAGTCCGGAGCGTTGTCGACCCACGGATTAAGCGCCTCACGCCAGATGCATGTCATTTGGTCAAAACCGACGTTCTTGGCGTGCTCCTTTAGCTTTCGGTTTAGCTGGGAGAACGTGCCGGTTTTTGGCTTGGCCGTACTTGCCACATTGGTCACCAGGACGTAGTTGCGTACGCCGTCCTTCGCTAGCTGGCGCAGGTTGTTTAGCTCCTTCTTCACGACCGCGTCCAGCCAGCTGACGGGGTTCTTCTCCGTGCCGCTGACCGACCACTTGACCTGATAGATCAGTAATGTCTCCGGATCGATGTTGCGGAGACCGTCGACACCGCCGTCGGTCTGCCTCAGCGCCATCGGGCGGTAGTCGGGGAACTGTATTGCCAACAGAGCGCTGACGAGCTGCTGAAAATCGTGATCGCCAAGGCGTTCGTAGAGGTATCGGTGCCGGCTTTCGGGCAATGGCTGACTCCTTCGATCCAACCCCGATCGTGCCGTTATCGCCGTCGGGAGCCGTCGTACGCTCGCTCTATTCAACCCGCTAGCGCCGACTGGATCGGGGAGGTTGCAGGTCGCATGCCTGACTGCATTCGCTGCCGAGGCCAGCTCCAGCCGCGAGCGTCGGCATAGCATCGGCGCATGGTCGACGAAGATGTGCCTTCGTGGAAACAGATAGTCGTGCGAGCTGCGGTTGCTTCCGGCGCGGAGGTGCTCGGCTGGCAGGCTGGTGTGCCGGGTGTTGGCGCGGGAACCGGCGCCGTGGTTCAGGGGCTGATCGATTCTCGTCAAGGTCGTGCGGAAGAGTTCGTCGATGGTGTTGCCGATCTCGTGGATGCACACCGACTGTTGGAACAGGTCCGGGCAGATCCGGGGCTCCAGAATCTGCTCTGGGATGGCATCCAAGCCGCGATGTCGGCGGCAGACAGCGGTAAGCGCATCTATCTTGCGCGCGTGGTGGCGAATGCCCTAACGGACGACACGAAGATGGATGACGCTCAGTTCATCGTGGCCGCCTTGCGCGAGCTTGAGGGTCCGCACGTTCGCGCACTTGTCAGACTCATAGCCGCCGATGACGAGAACCGAAAAGATCCCGGCAATAACGACGAAACCCTGCAGACCGCACTTAGCAACGAGCCACCGGCGGTGAAGGCGGTTCTGGTAAGAACCGGACTTGTATTGGTGGGTTCACAGCCTGTATCCAGCGGCCTGTACAGCATCCCCCGAGCTGAGAACTACAGCATCACCGGAGTAAATGAATTCGGTCGCAGAATCATTCGTGAGCTGCAAGAGACTGAGACGAACTGATTTTGTCTGCCCAAGATCCGACTCGGGATGTGCATCGGCGCTGGATCCGTACTGAACCGGCCGAACGGGTTTGGGCACTGGTCTATTGGTGCCAGCTTGCGTCTCGTATCTTGCATTTCAGCGGGTAGCTTTAGCACCGCTGATTCCATGTCGCTTGATTCGGCGGCGATTCGAGGAGTCCTTGATCTCGAGATTCGCGTAAGGCAAGGGAAGTTCAGGATCGATCGTGCGTTCCCTCGCAACAGGCCCCAACGCTGACATGAAAGATTCCAACATCTTGCGCTCAGCGACCTTCACGTTGGCGCACTCACCGAAGTGCACCCAGGCGGTACTCAAGTCCTTGATGCACTTGAGGGGCCACCCTCCGGCGTGCGGCGACCTCGCGGCGAGGCGTGTCCGGTAGAACTGGCTCACGCGATTCCGCAGAGACGTGCTAGCCAGCCCGACGTAGATCGCAGGTTCGTCTGGTAGCCACATTGACATGAGCCGGTCGGACAGCGCTTCTGGCGAGGGTCGCTGCCCGTCTAGGGTCAACTCCTTGCGGATCTCCAACAGCTGTCTGACCGCGGATAGGTCGATGTCCGCGTCGCCTGAAACCTGCCCGGCGGGGTCGGAGACTCTGGCCACGACGTAAACGCCCGGACACACCGATGGCACGGCTGTCTGCCACGGAACGGCGCCGAGGCGCCGAACACCGGCCGCGGCGAACAGAGCGCCGACCGTCGATGCCATTGCTGCACGGTAGCGCGGACTTCTCTGCATTGGCCTGGTCGTTCAACCGCTTTCCGCAGGTCTTAATGATCGGGGCCTCCGAGATGCAATCCGTGGCCTTCGACGAGCGTCGCCGCGGCAGACGTCGGACGTCAGCGAGCCTCGCTATCCTCGCGGCACCGGGGGCCGATCGGCAGCCGTACCCGTTTTCGTCCGTCGATAAGCGGTCCGCTGCGACCCATAGTGCAAGAGGTGTGTGGTCTGTCGGCGGGCTGTAAACGGGGTGTGAGGAGGGCGGCTGGCGGGGGGTGCGGTGGTTGGCGAGTGGGGTGGGTGACGGTGGGTTGAGGGTGGCGACGGTGAAGCGGTCAGGAGGGCGGACGAAAAAAGTCGTGGGCGACGAATGTGGCTGTGGTGGTGGCCTGCACGGCCCGAACACTTCTAAGGTCCTCAACCATGACGGCAGCGAGAACATCCAAGGCGGAGGCCCGGCGCCGGGCTGTGGAAGCGGCTCGGCGCGCCAACGAGGAGCTTGCGGCGCGGGAGAAGGCGAACCTTAAGGACGCGACGATCCTGCTTCACGCGATCGACAAACTCGACGCGATTGGCGAGTGGAAGAAGCAGCGGCGCGCGGAGCTGCGCGCGCAGGCCGACGCGCAGTTGGCGCGCGAAGAAGCTAAACGGGTAGGCGACGATCGCGAAGCGGCGGGCGCGGCCGTCGAACGGATGCGTGAGCGGGGTGAGACGCTGACGACGATCGCCACCAAACACGACCTCGGGATCGCAATCGTTCGCGTGATGGCACGGCATGCGCCGAAAGCGGCAAATCCGGTATCGCGGAACGGTTCGCAGGCACTAGGTCGGAATGTGTCCGGAACGGGGGAGGCGGCGGCGGACGGGGAGGTCGGCCCGGACGCGGGCGAACCGCCGGCCGGAGCGGCGCCAGCGTGACGGTTCGGCGGTGGCGCGGCGACGGAAGTCTCAAGGGTGCGCTACGTCCTGAACCCGACGACAGAAGGGCGCTCGGCGCGGCGTTGCGACGGCGCAGGGCAGCGCGCAAGTTGATGCCGTCGCGGGGACGCTGCCGCGGGGCCGCGATCCCGCACTCCCGCCGGCCTGCTGGGCGCACTGAGCGATGCGTCGCCGCAGCGCGGCTGCGGGGTCGCGGTCGTGTCGACGCGGACGCTGTCTGATGGGGCGTGCGGCGTGGTGCGGTGGCCGAATACGCGGGCCGCGGTGAACGTAGGTGCCGGCTGTTAGGTTCACCGGTCTTGAGGAGAGCGGCGAGGTTATCGTGGACCGGCTGGCGCACGCCTCGGAGATCGCGCGTTTCACCGCCATGTGGTGTGCGGGCCCACGGTGTCGGACTCGACATCTGGGACAGGTGCCATCGGTGCCGATGGCTAGGGCCGGTTTTATCTCAGGTCAGTCTTCGGTGAACGGCGACGCCGGCTTCGGGCTATGGGGTGACGATGTTGCACCAGAACGGGAAGGTGTCGAGTAGGCCAAGGAAATCGTTGAACGACGCTTCTTGGCCATCGATGGTGAGTTTGTTCTGCTTCTTGGGGTCGTCAAGGGTGATGTTGCCCAGCTGAATATCGTCCAGCGTGGCTTTAGCAGTGTCAGGCTGGCGTTGGCGTTCGGTACCGGCTCGGGAGCGTAGTGCAGCACCGCGTTCTCGACGGTGAGGCCGTACTCCTTGTTGAGGTTGGTGAACTTGACGTTGAGCGTGAACGGTAATCACGGCCCGGGTGGGCTTGTCCTTGCCGACGGCCAGGCGGGTGCGTTCGGCGAGATCGACGTTCAGTCGTGCAGTGCGTTCGTCGGTGACGTAGAAGTGCGGGGCCGTGACGTGGGTGACGAGCGCCGGGTGCTTCTCCACCGTCAGGTCTACCAGCGCGGCGCGTGCCGACTGATCCTCGGCAAGAGCATTGGTGCCGTAGGGACGGCCGGTCCACAGCGGCAGCTTGTCGAGGCCGAAGCCCTCGTCGGCAAGCCGCTCAGCGGCGGGCTCCCAGTACACCCGCAGGCCCGCCTCCACGGCGGCTGCCGCCGCGGCGGCCTGGTGACGTGCAGCTTTGGTGTCCAGGGTGATGGCGTCGGTGCCAGCGTGCTCACGCGACAGGAAATCTTCGACCTGCTTGTGGTCGTTGGGTCCGAGCCGAAACTGAATGCCCATCGTGCGAAAACGTCCTCTCGCCCTTGGGCGTTGTTTCATGACAGAATACATGACACACACGCAGACAAAAGGAAGACAGGCAGACGATATGGGAGCTAACGCGCTCGCCTCGACCGTGTCGAGTGCGATCGAGCGCTTGGGATTGACCTACGAAGAGGTCGGCGACATCGTCGACGCGTCGGCGCGCTCGGTGGCGCGCTGGACCTCAGGACAGGTCGTTCCACAACGACTCAACAAACAACGACTCATCGAACTGGCCTACGTCGCCGACGCGCTGGCCGAAGTGCTTCCCCGGGACCAGGCCAACGTCTGGATGTTCTCCCCGAATCGATTACTGGCCCACGCCAAGCCCGCCGACCTGGTGCGTGACGGCGAGTACCAGCGCGTCTTGGCCCTCATCGACGCCATGGCCGAAGGGATCTTCGTGTGAGCGATGCGCTCGACGAGGACCTGGTGCAGCGCATCGACGCGCGCGGCACCAACCGGTGGTCGGGCACGTGCGCTCGCTACACCGGCGCCCACCGTGACCCCTTGTCGGGGGAAGGGGCGCGCAGATTCGGCGGAAGGTGGAACCCTGCCGGACTCTTCTCGGCGATCTATCTGGCCGACTCCACGCAAGCGTGCATGGTCGAAGTAGAACGCGCCGCGCAGGCGGCGTCGACGACCCCGGAGAAGATGCTCGAAGCTTCGTATCGACTGCACACCATCGAGGCCACCGACCTGGCCGTCCTGGATCTCATCACCTCTGACGCCCGCGAAGCGGTGGGGCTCGAGGACGACGACATCTATGGCGACGACTGGTCGGCGTGCCAAGCGGTGGGCCATGCCGCATGGTTCCTGCATGTGCAAGGCGTACTGGTGCCTGCCGCCGGGGGAATTGGCCTGGTCATCACCGCCTACGAACAACGGACCCGCCCCGGTCAGCTCCACGTCAGCCACAGCGAGGATCTGACACCTATCCGCTACGGAGAACTGCGGCACCCTTAACTAGGGGCGGCGGCCTGCTCCCCGCCCCAGGGGAGCGTCTTGCAGCTCGTTCTTGTTGGACGCTCGCTCGGCTGGGGAATGTTTGTTGTCCTGACCGTGCGAGGATGCCAAATTCACCGGATGCAATAAGCAGACTAATACCGGTAAACCTGCATATTCGATTCCCGCATATTGTCGCATCGACTCGATCGGGTCGTGGGGGACAAGTCAACCGCGCTATGGATATCAGTCGTTATCCACGATGAATGTCTGTATGACTCCGAATAGGGCTTTCAACCAGAAGGGCGCGTCGTGACGCTAGGGGAAGCGGTCGTGAGGCGGTAGCTGATAAGGGGCGATGAGTCGGTGGTGTCGATTGCGCCTTCTTCATACCCTTAGCGCTTGACGTCGCGTGGGTGACGAACAGCGGGACCGAAGGATGCCGCTGAGCCGACGCAGTTTCGGGCCATCAGTTCAGAGCGCGCCCTAGAAAATCCGGCTGGACAGCGGCTGCCTGGCCTCGTAACCTAACCGTGACCTACGTATCTAGTACGTACTTGCTACTTTGCCGAAGGTTTTCGCTCTTGTGACTTCATCTGTGCTGGCGGTCCTGCCGCGCGCGTTGGGCAGGCGGCTCGTCTGCATTTTGGTGGCTTTCGGCGTTGTTGCTGCGCTTTTGGCAACCGATGTCCGCGCTGATCCGGCGGCTGATGCCCTTGCCGAACTGACTGAATTGTCGCGTCTGGCGGAGCAGACCACCGAGCAGATTCACACGGCGCAGATCGACCTTGACGAGAAGCTCGCAGCGCAGCAGGTTGCGGAGAAGGGGGCGGTTTCGGATCGCATGGCCGCGGATGCAGCGGCGGCCGATCTGGTGAGGTATCAGGCTGCTGTCGACAGGTTGGCCGCGGCTGCCTACATGGGTGGGCGCACGGATACCTTAGCGGCGGCGTTGACGGCGACGTCTCCTTGTTGCCCGTCGCTGTGGATGAGGATATGGGCATCATCGAGTTTGGTGACGAGTGGCCGATGGGAACGGCCCCGCTCGGTGTGGTGAGCGGGGCCGTGGTCGTCGTCGTGACGGGGTCGTCGTCGTGGTGACGTGGTGTTCGTCGCGGTGAAGCGACTTGGGTTCAGTCGGTTGCTGTTTCGCTGATGGCGATGCGTGCGGCTTTCTCTCCGACGATGGAGTGACCGGCGGCGAACGCGGCGGTCAGGGCGTGCAGGGCGAGGTTGTTGACCGCGCGGGGGTGCCCGCGCGAGGCATTGTGGATCAAGGTGATCGCGTCGTCGGCGAATAGGACGTCGGAGCGGCCGGCGATTTTGGTGTGGTGGTTGATGTAGTCGGCGGTGTCGTCTGGTGTCATGCCGGGCAGGGTGTAGCGCACTGCGATGCGCTGGTCCAGGGCGGCCAGGACTCCGAGACGTAGCCGGTGGCGCAGGGTGGGTTGGCCGACGAGTACGACGGCGAATGGGGATCCGGAGTCCATGTCGTGGTTGGTCAGCAGCCGGATCGCTTCTAGTTGATGGTTGTCGAGCAGGTGGGCTTCATCGACGACCAGCACGGGGCTGCGGCCGCGTTCGGCGTGTTCGGCGGCCAGAGCGTCGGCGGCCTGGGGTGCCAGTCGGGCGGTGTGAAAGACCGGGGTGTGTCCGAGGGCAGCCACGATGTGGGTGAGCATGCCGCGCACGCCGATGGTGGGGTTGGCCAGGTAGATGATGACGTGTCGCGCCGGATCCAAGGAGGTGGCTGCGGCGCGGATGGCCACGGTTTTGCCGGCACCGACTTCGCCGGTGATGACTCCGATGGCGCATTGGTCCACACACCAGGAGATCCGGGCGATCGCTTCGCTGTGTCCGGGATAGCGGTGCAGCATCGAGGGGGCGAGGTCGCGTCCGAACGGCATCCGGGAGAATCCCCAGTGTGATTGCAGTCGTTGAATACTCACGCCGAGGCCTCACCTTCATGGTCAGAGTTCTCGGCACCGAGGTCGGTCAACGCGAGCTGTCCGAGGACCTGGTCGTTGACCACAATGTCGTCGGTGGCTGTGACCTCGGTGCCGTAGAGGGCGTGGTAGCCGATGCGTTCATCGTCACGCAGTTGGGCGTGGTGGGCGGCGGCGGTCAATGCCAGGTAGTCGATCCCGGTCGCCGCCGGCGCAGGCGCTGGGCCAGCGGCCTCGGGTCGGGCTTTCGGGTGAGCGTGGCGGGTGATGGTGTGCGGCGCCGCGGCGCCGAAGCTTTGATCGCGGTAGCGGACCTCGATGGTGTGCAGGTCGAACGGGGAGAACACCAGCTCCACGCGGCGCCCGGCCAGGGCGGGGTCGACTCGGTAGGTGTTGGAGTGCAGCGACACGGTGGCGGTCTTGGTCACCACGCGAAACTCCGACCACAAGAACGCTTCGGTCAGATCCGCGGCGGTCGGCAATGCCGGTGACCCGCCGAGCCGGTCGAAGCCGGCTTCCCACCGTGCCAGTGGTGCCTGTTCGGTCTCGGAATGAGTCCGTCGGTGGTATTCGGTTTCGACCCAGGCCATGAACAGCCGGTTGAGTTCCAACAACGCCGCGGTGTGGGCGACCCCGGCCGCTGTGAGGTCCTCGCTGCTGGTGTCGGTGACCTCGACGAGGAACTGTTCGCGCACGGTGCGGAAGAACCGTTCGATCTTGCCTCGGCCTTGCGGGCGCCCGGGCGCGGAGTGCACCAGCCGGATCCCGAGTTTCGCGCACGCCCGCAGCAGCCAGGCATCGACGAACGCCGAGCCGTTGTCGACATAGATTCCGGCGGGCACTGCGCGGGCGGCCAGCGCGGGTTTGAGCGCGGCGGCCAGGCGCACGGTGTCTTCGGCGAATCCGAACCGGTGCCCGACGACCAGCCGGGAATGGTCGTCGAGGAAGGCGAACAGGTAGGTTTTGCGGTCCCCGACCCGCGGGCCATGCAAAGCGTCGCCGACCCACAGTTCGTTGGGGTCAGCGGCTTCGAACCGGCCGAACACCTCCGTGCTCTGACCTGCGGCCGGGCCCATCAGCTCGCACCGATGGAAGTGGCGCAGCAGGGTCGATTCCGAGGGCGCCCACCCGGTCGCGGTGCGCAGGATGCGAGCCACCTGCGCGGCGGTGCGGGCCGGGTTCTCCCGCTTGAGCGAGGCGGCCAACTCCAGCACCCCGACATCGGTGCGGGTGGCTAGCCGGCGCGGCTCAGGCACCAGCGCTTCGAACCCGCCACCGCGGTAACGCCGGATCCAGCGATCCAGCGTCGCGCGGGCGATCTGGACCTGGGAACCGAACGGATCGATATGGCGGCGTTCGGCGATCTCACGGACCACCCGGCCGCGCTGGCGGGTGGAGAGCCCCTCTTCCAGCGCGGGGCAGATCACCTGATAGCGGAACAACCCGATCGCATTGGCCCGTTCCCGACGCTTGTGGTCCTCCAACGACACCGCAGTGCCCTCCTCGCAGTCGATGGCCCCACCCGAAACCGGTGCCGGACAGGCGCCCTGGCGAGGATCACCGATCACCTGACAGCGCGTCAGGGGCAACTGGTGTTGTGTGGCACCGCCGATGACATCGGCGGCCACCCGGGCGCCAACAACCGGCCGCCGCTGACGGCCACCATCACCAGCGCCGGCGTCACCACGCCCAGCAACCCGGCCGACCCGAACCGCTGCCCGATCGCCGACGCGGCGACCAAGACCGCCGCCTCGACGTCACGCCAACCACAGCCGAGTCCGTCGGGGATCGTCACATCGATCCCCGTACGCACCGCCACCGTGACAAACCACGCCCGCATCGACTCCAGACGCTGCCCAGCCCGCCGCAGCCAGCCCCGCACCGTTGACGGCGGTACCTGCAACCGGGCAGCGATCCCGCGATGCCCTACCCCTTCAGCCCGCGCCGACAGCGCCATCCAAATCCGCTCGGCTGCATATGCTCTGCGCAACAGCATGGTGACCGGCAACAACACATGAGTGACCAGACAAGAGCGGCACCGGGCCCGGCGCGGCCGCACCGGATCATCGAGCCCCTCGACGTGGCGGGCGCGGGCATACCCCCAGCCGCCGAGCACACCGTCCAGGCAAGCCGGACAGGCGATCGCCCCACCAGCCAGCCGGGACTCGACGCGGACAGAATCGACCTCTACCGTCACCATCAGTGCCTCCGAGCACTACAGCGCGGCACCTCGCAAGCCCGCCAAGACTTCAGCGAGGTGCCGCGCACCCATCAGTTCCTCGTCACACTGACGGTGCACACGAACAAGATCAATTCGACAACGGCGGCACAGGCCACATCAGCACGCTCAATGACGTCCACATACCCCGTGATCGTCATCCCGAGAGACGGTCAACACTCCTCAGGATTTGATCGATCAGCTGGCAGTTCAGAAGACGGTTGCGTCGGAGCTGACTGTGCAGATGGCTGCGTTCCGGTCGGCCAGCGCGCGGGCCGCGGCAACTGCGGAGCGGTCTGCGAAGTCGGCAGCCCAAGCACGGAGTGCGGCCGATGAGGCCGCGGCAGTGCGGACCGACCTGGAGGCCAAACAGCGTCGGATGGCGGAGCAGATTGCTGCTGTGCAGGCCCGCTACGACGCTTTGACGCCTGATCAGCGAGCGATTCTGGCCGACCCTGGCCCCGCGCCGCCTCCTTTGCCGTCGACTCCGCCGGTGAGCGATCCGAGCATCGTTGCTATGCCGGGCCCGGCGGGTGGGGCCTCCTCGGGGAACGGTGTTGCGGTGGTCCAGGCGGCGCTGACACGGGTGGGGTCGCCTTATTCGTGGGGAGCCACCGGTCCGGATGCGTCGACTGCTCTGGGCTGATTAAGTGGGCGTTTCTGCAGAACGGCAAGTCGTTGCCTCGGTCGAGTCAGGCGCTTGCGCAGGGCGGGCAGCCGGTGGCGCTTTCAGACGTTCAGCCCGGCGACATCGTGACCTTCTATGCTGACGTGTCTCACGCGGGGATCTACATCGGCGACGGGTTGATGGTGCATGCGTCGACGTACGGAACGCCGGTGAAAGTCGCGCCGATCTCGTCGGCACCGATTCACAACGTGCGGCGGTACTAGGAGCTTCGCTGCGAGGCCGGTCCATCGCAGAGGAAATCCTGGCGGTTCGGTCCATTCACCGATGTCGTCGATGGTGTGAGCGATGTGCAGGGTTGAGTAGGCAATCGTTCTGCGTACTCGAAACCCGTCTCGCACGGCTTCGACGGGGGTTTTGCGGTCGGGTGTCTATTCGACAGCGGTGAGGACGTTGACGGTCGCGCCGTTGTCGGTGGAGGTGTAGATGGCGGTATCAGTGGCGATGTAGACCTGACCGTTGCCGGCGGCGAGCAGGGCCTGGGGTTTGTTGTTGAGCGAGTGGCCCGGCTGCCAGGTCTGCCCGTCGTCGGCGCTGGTGTACAGCCGTCCTTCGAGGTCGGCGCCGAGCAGGGGACCGCGGTCGGGCCAGCTGATGAACAGCAGTGCCGGCGCACCGGTGACTGCGCTGAACGTCCTCGCCCCGTCGGTGCTTCGGAGCAGCCCTTGGCGTGCTGTTGCGAGGATCTCATCCGGGGCATCCGGTGATATTGCGAGGTCGACGGCGGGGACTTCTGCGCGCTGCTGCCAGGACCGCTGATCAAAACTAACCATCACGGTGCGGGATTGACTGTCGTGACCGTAGACCCGTCCGTGGCGGTATTTGAGTGCGTGGAAGTCGGCGCTACCGTGCAATGACAGAGGTTCCCAGGACTGGCCGGCGTCGCTGCTTTTGATCAGGCCGAGGTGGGGCGGTTGTTGGCGATCGGCGGGGTCGGGGTGGCCGCTGGCCAGGAATTCGTCGGGGCCGGCGACGGTGAAGCCCATGAAGTCCTGCGAGAGCTCACCGACTCGTTGTGGCGCCTGATCTTGCTCAACGGTGTAGAGGCCGTAATGAGTTGCGACGTAGAGCTTGTCGTCAGATGGGTTGATGCCGAAGCCGTGGATGTGCACCATGCCCGGCACGACGGCGGGTGGCGGGCTTTCGGGGGCGTTCGACGAACAGGCCGCGGCCAGAGCCCCGGTCAGGGCGATGGCGAAAAGGTTGCGGATCAGCACACGGACACCTTCCGGTCACGAGATCTACGTAGTTCAATAGTAGGTGGGCGGTGTGTGAGGTGGCTGCGCCTCGGGTGGCGCGACCGCGAGTGATGGACCGGGGGAGTCGTCTGAAGCGCCCCAGGTTCTCTGCCGCTTTTATACGGGTTGCGGCTCTCGGTTGAGGGTCGCGTAGTGGGCTTGCTCGAACTCCACGGGGGTCATCATCTCAAGGCTGCTGTGCAGGCGCCTGGTGTTGTACCAGTCGACCCAGCCGGCGGTGGCGTACTCGACGTCTCCGATGTTGCGGTAGGGGCCGGCGTGGAAGATCGTGGTGCGGATGCACTCGGTCTTGTACAGCCCGATTACGCACTCCATCAACGCGTTGTCGTAGGCTTGACCGGCTAATGCGGGCTCAGGGAGCTGTGTTGGCGTGCGGAGTGGTTCATTGTCGGGGTGGTGTGGTGAGTTTGCGGAGTTGTTCGTCGTGGCGTTTGACGCGTGCGGCGAGTGCTTCGACGGCGGTGCGTAGGTGGGCGACGTCGGTGGCCAGGCCGGTGAGGGTGCGGGCGTCGGTTTGTCGGGTGCGGTGTTCGTCGACGATGGCGCGGAGCTGGCGGTCGCGGTAGAGGGTGGCGCGGCTGATCTGGGCGTGCTCGGCGACGGCGGTGAAGGTGATGGGCTGGCCGGCGGTGGCGAGGTTGGCGCAGACCCGTTCGACGCGCAGCAGGGCGGGTTCGTTCATGCGGATGCCGCTGCGGTGATGAGCGCGTCGAGTCGGGAGACGAGCTTGCGGTGGCGGTCGGCTTCGTTGATCCATCCCCGTTTTTCTGCGTCTACGGCCAGATCGTGGGCGTCGATGCGTTGGGCGGCAAGGACAGCGAGGTGGGTGGCGTCGGTGTGGAAGCTGGGACAGTGTTCGCAGATGTTGGCATACGGGCAGGACCCTTGCGCGGGTGCGCGTAGGCAGTATCCGCCGGCCAGGCGGGATTTGATGGCCGGGGTGTCTTTCCAGCCGGTGCCGGTGATATCGGTCAGCGGCAACCCGACTGCGGTGGTGGTGGGCAGCGCTCCGATATGACTTTTGGCCAGGTCCAAGGCGCGTTCGTATTCGGTGCGTACGGTGTGGTCGAAGAGGTGGGCATATCGCAGACTCATCTGGGAGGAGACGTGGCCCAGCAGTGCCATGAGGGCCTGCAGCGATACTCCAGCGTTGATCAGTGCAGTGGCATAGGTGTGTCGCAGTTGATGCGGTGTGATGTGTCCTAGGCCAGCAGCTTGGGCTGCCCGGTTCAGTTCTTCGCGTATTGCGTTCTGGGACAGTCTTTTCCCGTGGTGAGTGAACAGGAAGTCGGCGGGGGCGCCGGTGCGGGGATGGATCATCGGTAGCCCGCAGGAGCGGGTTGTGGTGATGCGGTCCACGAGGGTGAGGACCTCGTCGTCGACGGGGATCATGCGTTCGGAGTTGAGCTTGCCGAGGGGAACTTTGAGCCACGATCCCTGGCCCGGGATCTCGTGGATGCAGTCGAGTTCGAGGTCGAGCAGTTCACCGATGCGCAGTCCGCAGGCCCGCTGCACCAGCAGGGCGTCAGCGGCGAGTCGGTAAGGTGATTTCGCCAGGGCGGCAGTGAGTGTGCGGTCTGCATCGACCGGTAGATATCGGGGCAGACAGCGGGGTGGGCGCGGCATGTCGGTGCGGAAGATCAGGCGCCGCGGTGGGGCGTCGTCCCATCCCCATTCGGTGATTTCGGCCAGGAAGTTGCCCACCGCGTGGATGCGTCGGATCCGGTCGGCGATGGTGATCGGCTCACCGGTGACGCTGTTGGTGGCGGTGGTCAGCGAGGTGATGAACGGCTCGATGTGCCGGCGGCGGTCCAGTTGGTTCAGCGAGGTCAGGCTGGGGTCGGTGGCGGCGAGGTAGCGGCCGAAATGTGCCAATCGGGTGGCCAGGGAGCTGACCGTTTTGGGCACGCAGGTGGCGTATTTGCGGTTCAGATAGGCCACGAACTCCGGCCGCAGCGCCGCCGGGACGTCGGCCATGCGCTCCTCGAGGGTCAACGGGGCGACCGCCGGAGGTGCTTGGTCGTCGAGGATGCCGAGGTGGAACAGGATCTGGCGGGCACTGTGGGTGGTGCTGCGATAGTGCCTGGCACCGCGGCCGGTGCGTTCCTGTCGGCTATCGCAAGCGTGCAGCAACTCTTGCAGATCATGTTCCCGCAGATCGGCCAGGGGGCGGGCGGTCTGGATCAGCAGGCGGGCGATGATCTGCGAGCCGATCGCCGAAGCGACCCGCTGACTGAAACCCAATTCGGCTGCTGCGCGCAGGAACTGATCGAGGTCGGGTTGCAGGCAGCTGTCGGTCAGCTCGTGCCAGAGGCTGCAGAGTTTGCGGTGCACGAGGTAGTCGTAACCCGGTTGCAGCCGTCGGCTGACCATCAGGAACGTGATAAACGGCCGCGTCGAACAGTTCGCCGCCAACTGCTGCTGCAGTGGGATGTCGGCCCAGGTCTGGACTCGGGGCCAGCGCCGTAGAAACGATCGGGCGGCTTGGGCATAAGCGGTGTTGCCGCGGTCCCGGCGTTGTAGGTGAACCAGGTAGGCAGCGTAGATCTGCGCCGGTGTTTCAGGGGCGGGAACGTAATCGTGTTCGGGCAGCATCGTATTCCGCCTTGACGTGGATGGGTGCCAGATGGATGTAGCGGGCTGTGGTGATCGATGTGGGAGTGCCCGAGCAGAGCTTGCATCACCGCCAGATCCACCCCGGCCTCGGCCATCGCGGTGCCGAAGGTATGTCGTAACGCATGCGGGTGACCCGCGAGCACCCCGGTCTTGGCTCGGTGATACCGGAAGATTGTGCGTAAACCGGCCGCGGTCAAGGGTTGGCCCCGATGCGGGCCTTTCGCGACCAGGAATAGGAGGTTGCTGTCCGATTCGGGTCTTTCAACGAGCAGATAGGTTTGGATCAGCCCGGCGACCTCCACATCGAGAGGCACGCGGCGCTCCTTGGCGCCTTTGCCCATCACCTTCACCCAGCGGGCACCGATATCGACATCGGTCACGTTGAGGGTCAGCAGTTCTCCAGATCGAAGCCCGGACAACAACATCAGCCCAGCCAGTGCCCGGTCACGCCACGTCCGCAGGCTCGATAACAGCTGAGCGGTCTCGTGACGATTCAAGGCCCGCGGCAGCCGACGCGGTTCGCGCAGCCGCAGCGCCGATCGGCGTTTGGGCCGGACCAAATGTCCAAGCAAGCCGGTGCGTTCCTCAGCGCTGACCCGACGGGCTTCGCGGCCACTAGGGATCGGGCTCCGCAGCCTGGGGTCACGCAGTTCGCGGAACTGGTACAGGCCGGTCAATGCGGCAAGGCGGTGGTTGATGGTCGTCGACGAGTAGTGGTCGTAGGCCGCGCCGGTCATCGACACCACATTGGCGGGGCGCCCCGCGATCGGAGTCTGCCGGCAGTGCCGCATGAAGTCCAGCACCGTCTCGGTGGTCACCGCACTCAATGTGACATCGACGTCGTCGAGCCAACGGCAGAATGCCAGCAGGTCATAGCCGTAGGCCCGCAGCGTGCGGGGAGAATAATTCCGGTCGGCCAAATACCCCAGGTACTCGTTGACCAACGCGTACTTCTCACAGCCCGGACCGGACAACACCCAGGCGACATCGGTGCCTGGGTGCAGACGCAGCTGATGCTGAATCGCCATAAGACAAGTGCAACCCCGCCGCCTACCGCCAGTCAAGCATTTTCCTTGCTGGCGTGTCGTTTACGTGCCTGCATTCTCCCGGATTAGCCGGTCAACAGGCATGCACCGACGCGACCCATCGATCCGACCATCCCGTAACGGCCGAGTGCGTGCACGAATCGCCTTGACCTGAACTGAGATCCGCGATCCGAATGCAAGATGCACCCGGCTACATCACCACGGCGAGCCACCGCACTACTGAGCGCTGTGGTGGCCAGCCGGGACTTCATCCGGGAGTCGATCGAGTACCCGACGATGCGGTTGGAGAACACGTCCTTGATCGCACAGAGATAGAGCTTGCCCTCATCGGTGCGATGCTCGGTGATATCGCTGAGCCACAGCTGATTTGGACCACCAGCGGTGAAGTCGCGCTCGACAAGATCATCGTGCACCGGCGGGCTCACTTTGCCGTTCTTGCCGCGCTTCTTGCCGAACACGCTCCACAACCGATGCTGCGAGCAGATCCGCCAGCCGGTGCGCTCGGCCATCGACTCGCCGGCCTCGCGGGCCTCCTCGACCAGATAGCGGTAGCCGAACTCGGGGTCGTCCTTGTGAGCGTCGAAAAGGGCATTGGCGCGATACGCCTCGATGACCTCGGCGTCGGTAATGGGATTGGCCCGCCAGCGGTAGTACGGCTGGCGAGCGAGCTTGAGAACCCGGCACGTCACCGCGACGGGGATCCCGTCGGCGGCGAGCTCACTTACGAGCGGGTAGATCCTTTTCCCGGCAGATTGGCCTGTGACAGATAGGCCGTGGCCCGGCGCAGGACCTCATTCTCCTGCTCCAACAACTTGATCCGGCGCCGCGCCTCACGCAGCTCAGCAGACTCACCAGTGCTCTTGCCGGGCTTGGTGCCCTCATCAACATCGGCTTGGCGCATCCACTTGTGCAAGGTCATCGGGTGCACACCGAAATCAGTGGCGATCTGCTCGATCGTCACACCGTCATCGCGGTTGCGAGCGACCCGCACGACATCGTCGCGGAACTCGCGGGGGTAAGGCCTGGGCACAAGGACATCCTTCCAGCTCGCCCCTGTGGGCAAGCCAACTCAGATGTCACCTATTCCTGCAGCAGACCCAACTATCCTGGCGTGACGGTGACAAGGCGGGTCGGGACGGTCCGGCTGGGCGATCGCAAGGTTGCACTGGAGGACCTGCCCGGCACTTACAGCCTGGAACCCGTCAGCCCCGACGAGCAGGTGGTCAGCGACCTTCTGGAAGGCAAGAATCCCGACGCGCCGCCGCCGGATGCGCTGCTGCTGGTGGTGGATGCGACCACTTTGGAGCGTTCGCTGGTGCTGGTCGGACAGGCGTTGCGGCTGGGCCTGCCCACAGCTCTCGTGCTGACGATGATCGACGAGGTCGAGGCCGGCGGCGGCAGCATCAACATTCCAGCGCTGTCCAACGCCCTGGGCATCGAGGTGATCGGTGCCGTCGGCACCTCGGGCCGGGGCGTGGAATCCGTCCGCGGCCTGCTGGAGAACCCCGCCGGCTGGCCGCGGCCGGTTCTGGAGCCTCCGAGTGACCCCGAGGGCCTGGCCGGGTGGATCGACTCCGTGACGGCCCAGGCGGTCCACGTCGCCGGTGAACGCAATCCGTGGACCGAACGGGTCGATCGAATTCTGCTCCACCCCGGTGTCGGCACGGCGATCTTCGCCCTGTTCATGGTCACCTTCTTCCAGGTGATCTTCGCCTGGGCGGCACCGTTGACCGACGGGATCAACACTTTCTTCGAGTGGCTGGGCGCACTGGCAACGTCGCGCATTCCCAACGAGTTGCTCGCCGGGTTCGTCTCCGACGGGCTGATCGGCGGCGTCGGCTCCGTCCTCGGCTTCGTGCCGCAGATCATCCTTCTCTTCGTGATGATCTCGTTCCTGGAGAACATCGGATACATGTCCCGGGTCGCCCTGGTGATGGACCGGGTGATGGGGGCGGTGGGTCTGGAGGGCCGCAGTTTCGTCGCATTGCTGAGTTCCTACGCGTGCGCCGTCCCGGGCATCATGGCAACCCGGACCATTCCTTCATCGCGGGACCGGATCGCCACGATCCTGGTCTCGCCGCTGATGACCTGCTCGGCCCGGCTGCCGGTGTACACCCTGCTGATCGCCGCCTTCGTCCCGAACACCCCGGTTCTCGGCCCGTTGCGGGCGCAAGGTCTGGTGTTGTTGGGCCTGTACCTGCTCGGCGCCGTTTCGGCCATGGGGCTGGCCGCACTGCTCAAGCGCAGCGTGCTGCGCTCCGACAGCCTGCCGTTCTACCTCGAGCTGCCGCCCTACCGGGTGCCGGGGGCCAAGCAGGTCGTCATCCAGGCCTGGGATTCGGCCAAGATGTTCATCCGCAAGGCAGGCACCATTATCTTGGCCACCACGGCGGTGCTGTGGGTCCTGCTCAACGTTCCCCGCGTCGAGGCCCCGGCGGACCTGACGCCGCCGCAGGCGGCGGCCCACCAGATGGAGAACAGCGTCGCCGGCAAAATCGGCACCGCCATGGTGCCGGCCTTCGCCCCGCTGGGTTTCAACTGGGAGATCAACGTGGCTGTGCTGTCGTCGTTGTCGGCCCGCGAGGTGTTTGTCTCCACACTGGGGCAGATCAGCGCCGCGGAGAGAGATGAAGACCAGAGCATCTCCGATGCTTTGAAGGCCAAGACCCGAGCCGACGGCAAGCCCCTCTACTCGCCGGGCACCGTGGCCGCCATCCTGCTGTTCTTCGCCTACGCGTTGCAATGTATGTCCACGGTCGCGGTGATGCGGAGGGAGACGAATTCCTGGAAATGGCCACTCACAGCCTTCGCAGGGCTTCTGGTCATCGCCTATACCGCCGCATTCATCGGCAACCGCGTCTTCACCATGATCGCCGGGTAGCGCACCATGTCCCAGACCGATCCGGACCGACCCCGACCCCGAACACAGCTGCGGCTGCATGCCGAACGAACCGCGGATCCCGACACCATCCGATTCGTGATCGCGGCACTGGGATGGTCCCCGGACGGCCGGTGGACGCCCGAAGCGCCGGACGGCTGCCCCGGCAAGTTGGCGCAGCTGCTCGAACAGGGCCGGCTCGCCCGCATCGAGGTCCGTGGTGAACAAGCCCACCTCACCCGCTGCCGGCCTGGGGATCAATGGGCCACGCTCGCGCCGGTCTGCCGCACGGTGATCCTTGAGGAAATCGACGCCGTCGACGACCTGGCCCGGGCCCGCAACATCGTCGCCCGCAGCACCGGCGAGGTAGCGCTGTCCCACGGCGGCGGCCTGCGCATCGTGTCGCTCACCGACGATGCCGTGCAGGTCGCGATGGACGGCGCCTGCCGCGGATGTCCCGCCTCGGAACGGACCCTGCGCGACGGCGTTCTCCACGACCTTCGCCGCGCCGGCATCGACGTCAGCGTCCTGCAGGTAAGCGGAATGAGCCTGTGCGACGCTGATGAGCGATATGAACAGACTTTCCACGCCGTGGGCGGCGGCGATGGGCCTGTCCGCCCCGATCCTCAACGCTCCGATGGGTGGCGTCGCCGGTGGGGCGCTGGCGGCAGCGGTCACCCGCTCCGGTGGCTTGGGCATGATCGGGATCGGTAGCGCGGGGTCAACCGCGCTGCTGCAGCGGGAACTCGCGTACCTCTCGGACGTTGACAGCCCGTTCGGCATTGGATTGATCGGCTGGGGAGTGCGGGTCGAGCCCGCCCTTCTAGAGGCTGCCCTGGCGTCGCGGCCTGCGTTGCTGTCGGTGAGTTTCGGCGAGGACTGGTCATGGGTGGAACGCGCCCGAGGCAGTGGGTCCGTCACCGCAACTCAAGTCGCTGACCTCGACGGCGCACTGAGGGCCGTCGACGCCGGGGTTGCGGTGCTGGTGGCCCGCGGCGCGGAGGGCGGCGGGCACGGCCAGCCGCTGAGGGGGACTCTGCCGCTGCTTCGCGAGCTTCTCGAACGGGTGGACGTGCCGGTGCTGGCTGCTGGGGGCATCGCATCCGGGCGCTCCCTCGCCGCGGCCCTGGCAGCCGGGGCATCCGGAGCGTGGATAGGCACCGCGTTCGCCGCCTGTCGTGAATCCACTCTCTCCGACGCCGCGCGCGAGGCGATGATCGCAGCGGACGGTACCGACACCGTCGTCACCCGGGCTTTCGACATCGCGCTGGGCTATCCATGGCCCGCTTCGATGCCCGAACGGGTGATCGGTAACGGGTTCACCGACGCCTGGGACGGCCGCGAGCATGAGTTGGCCGCCGACCATGGCGCGCTCGCCCACGTGCGTACCGCCATCGCTGACGGCGACTACCGACTGGCGCCGGTCAACGCCGGCCTGGGCGTCGGCGACGTCGTCGCCGTCGAACCCGCGGCCGCCGTCATCGCACGACTCTGCGCGGAAGCCTGGGACGCCCTGCGGCGCTGACCAGGACCGAACCGACCGACCGACGACCAACCCGCTGCTGCCGGGTCGCAAAACACCTCTTCGACCTGCTGAGGAGCTCGGCCTGATCTGAAGCTTCAAGAACCGGCCGAAACATTCAACCCCAAACCAAAAGGAACTTTTTAGAACAACGAGTGCACCACTGCGAACTCGACCGCGGGCATGCGTCGTATCTCGACACGACACCCTCCCGCAACTTTGGCTGGAGCAGGGTCTACTCAGGGCAGCTTGGCCACAGTCAGCAAGATGGCTGAGTCCTCGAGCGCCAGCACCCCATGGCGGGCATTAGGAATTTCCAGCAGGTCACCGGACCGCCCCTCCCATGCGTTGCCTTCGGATGTCAGGCGGACCCGTCCCCGCAACACATGCAACGTGGCTTCTCCAGGGTTGTTGTGTTCGCGTAGCTCAGCGCCTTTCATCATGCCCACCACCGTCTGGCGCAGCACTCGCTCATGACCGCCGACTACCGTGTCGGAGGCAACTCGCCCGCCGTGTGCGGCAGCCAGTTCGAGCTGCTGGGCGGCCAGCGCGTCGAGCGAAAATCGTTGCACGGAAATCAGTATGTCACCCGCGAAGTTCATTCAGATGGTCGGCTGGGTGCCGACTATCCGGCGTCTTCGGCCGAGTCGGGGTTCTGTGCCCACAGGTCCGGCCCGAACACTTCGTAGTGAATCCGTTCGCCTGAGATGCCCTTGTCGAGCAGGGCCCTGCGGGTTGCCCGCATGAACGGCAGGGGACCGCACATGAAGACGGTGGCGTCAGAGGGGATCTGGATGTCTGAGAGATCCATGTAGCCGGGTAGGGCCGGATGCAGGGTGGGTGCGGACTCGGCGTCCTCCTCGTACCAGTTCTGCGCCTTGGCGTCGCCCATGGCCAGCACCTGGCGGCGCAGGTGGGCGTACAAGGCGTGGTTGCGATGTGAGGTGTCGGCGTGGAAGATCCGCACTTGGCGGTCGGGCTGACGGCGCGAGAGGTCCTCGACGATGGCCGCGATCGGTGTGATGCCGATACCGGCCGAGACCAGCACCAGGGGGCCGTCGGACTCATCGAGTATCAGATCACCGCATGGCTGCGAGACATCCAGAACGGCGCCGGGTTTGGCGTTGTCGCCCAACCAGTTCGACACCTGGCCGTCTGGAGCCCCGCCGACGCCACGGACACGCTTGATGGTCACCCGGAGCGAGTCGCCGCGGGGTCCGGATGAGATCGTGTATTGACGTGGCTGCCGCTCGCCGCTGGGTAGGTCGACGGCGATCGCGACGTACTGGCCCGTGTGATGTTCGGGGGTCTTTCCCTCAACGGGCGCGAGGATCAGCGAGAAAATTTCCGGGCTCTCGTCGAGTCGCTCGACGACCCGGTACTTGCGCCACGGCCGTTCGGGGTCGGTACCGCCCAGCGCGTAAAGTTTGGCCTCCTCGGCGATGAGCTGACAGCCGAAGAGCCAGTAGACCTCATCCCATGCGGCGGCAATCTCGGGGGTGACGGCCTCACCGAGGACGTCACCGATTGCCCACATGAGGTGGTGGCCGACAATCGGATACTCGTACGACTTGATCCCCAGTGACACGTGCTTATGGGCGATCCGGCGCATGACCGGACCGAAGTCGGGCGCGTTCGGGTCGATGAGGTTCACGGCGTAGGCGACGACGCTGGCCGCCAGCGCGCGCGGCTGCTCGCCGATCGCCTGGTTCGCCTTGTTGAACACCCGCATCAACTCAGGGTGCGCCGCGAACATATGCGGGTAGAACCGCGTGGTGATCTCGACGGAGTTGTCGGCGACGACGCCGGCAGTCGCCTTGACGACGGCTGTGGACTCAGCAGACAACAACATGTGGGCTCCTCTGTTAGGTGGACTGCGACGAACACGGTCGCGGCGACGACCAGAACTGTCCGAACTCTAATAGAGACGCTGCTTTGGCAAATCTTCGGTCTCGGGTGGCGCAGCGCCCCGGTCGATTCCCACGGTTCCTCACGTCGCCTTCAGAACAACCTCACAAACGGCTCCGCGGTCGTTCAGCCCGTAGGTCGACACAGTCGCCCACTCCGCTGCGTCGGCTTCCGTGCCACGTCTGGGGTTCAGGACGCTATGGCCGCACGCTATGGCCGCAGAAAAACCGTACCGGTGTCGGACTTGCCATGAACACTGCAAGTCCTCGACGGACGAGTCCTTCTCAAGGCGAGCGACGTGTCCTGGAATGGGGGCCAAAGCTGAACACGACTTCGTCAACGTGCTCGCCGTGCGGGAACTCGCCGGGCGGCCGGGCGTCATCGACGGGCTGCGGTGGCGGCGCCGCCGCTCAACTCAGCATCTCGGCAAGCACGGTGGCTTCGCTGATGTCGACGGCCTTGCTCGCCGTAAGCAGGGTGAGGTTTCGGTCCTTGGCCAGGATCCGCAGATGTGCCAGCGCCTCGGCCCGTTCGGGTTGGGTCAGTTCGTCGTGGTAGCGGCGGGTGAACTCGGTGAAACGTTGCGGGTCGTGGTGATACCACGTGCGCAGCTCGGTGGATGGCGCGATCGTCTTGCACCACTCGTCGAGCTCCGCTTTCTCTTTGGTCATGCCGCGCGGCCAGATCCGATCCACCAGTACGCGGTTCCCGTCCCCGGGGGCCGGGTCGTCGTAGACGCGGCGCACCTGCACCTTGTGTTTGCTCATTGCTGCTCCTGTACGTGGGCCGGCTGGCGGCTCCCGCGATCGGTCGGGCGGACGGTTCGTTTGCATTGGTGCGAATCGCATCCATCTCCTACTGTCCCCTTTCATGCGGTGCGCTGATCAGCGTGTGCCGGGATTGACTGCCCGTCAGTCCTCGTGGTGGATCAGCGCGGCGAGGACGTCGCGGTGGTAGCGGGAGATCACGTTCACAGCCTCTGAAATCGCCACGGCCGGGGACCATATGCCCTAGCCCCGACACTGACTGGTAGCCAACACTTGCAGAGCACGGTGGATGGACACAAGGGGTGTGGCGACGATGTACGACGGCGACCACTGGATGTGGGGGCACGGCTGGGGCGGGGGTTGTCTGGGTACCCATCAGCGTGGTGATGGTGCTGATTCTGGTGGCAATGGTCAGAGCTTGTCAAGGTTTCTGTGTAGGTGGCGGTTTACAGGTAGGGGTTGATGCGGTCGGGGTAGTTGAGAACGAGGGCTCCGAGGGCTTGTTTCCAGCCGTTGGTGCGGGCTCCTTCGACGAGGCGGTTGTGGCGTGAGCGGTCACCGGTGGCGAGGGGGTCGTCGATGAACTTTTGACGTTCTCGGGCGCGTTTGTCTTCTATGTTGCAGATCGCCAGCCACAGCAGTTTCACTGCGGCCTGGTCATTGGGGAAATGGCCGCGGTTCTTGATGATTTTGCGCAGTTGGTAGTTCAGCGATTCGATCGCGTTGGTGGTGTAGATGATGCGCCGCAACTCCGGCGGGAACGCCAGGAACGGGATGAACCGCTCCCAGGCGTTACGCCAGGCAATCACTGTCGTCGGATTCGACTGCCCCAGAGCGGAATTGGCGAATTCTTCGAACGCCTCAGCCGCGGCGTCGACCGTCGGAGCGGTGTAGATGGTCTTCAGTGCCGCCGCGATCGTCTTGCGCTGGCCGTAGGACACGAACCGCATCGAGTTACGGATCAGATGCACCACGCAGGTCTGCACCGTGGTCTGCGGCCAGGTCGCCTCGACGGCTTCGGCGAACCCGGTCAGCCCATCAGTGCACACAATCAGGATGTCCTTGACGCCGCGATTAGCCAACTCAGCACACACCCCGGCCCAGAACTTCGCGCCTTCGTTGGCGGTCACCCAGATCCCCAACACGTGGCGGATGCCGTCGAGATCGACACCGATAGCGATATGGGCCGCTCTGTTCTTGACCTGGTGGCCGTCGCGGATCTTGATGACCAAAGCGTCGAGGTAGACGATCGGATAGAGCTCCTCGAGCGGCCGTTTCTGCCATTGGGTGACCTCCTCGAGCACCGCGTCGGTGATCTTGGAGATCGTCTCGTGGGAGAGCTCGGTGCCGATCGTGGCGGCCAGATGATGCTGGATATCGCGGATGGTCATCCCGCCGGCGTAGAGCGAGATGATCATGTCGTCGAGGCCGCCCAGGCGCCGCGAACCCTTGGGGACCAGCGTCGGGCGGAAGCTGCCGTCACGATCGCGTGGGATCGCCAATCCGACGTCGCCGACCTCGCTGGCCACCGTCTTGGGTGTGAACCCGTTGCGGGCGTTGGGCAGCTCCCGCCCGATCGGATCGCCCTTGTCATAGCCCAGATGCTCGGTCAGCTCGGCAGCCAGTCCGCGCTCCAAGACAGCTTTGACCATCTCGGGCAGAAACCCACCCTGCCCGGTCAACTGCAGCTGGCCGGCATCAATCCTGGCCAACACGTCATCCAACACCCCTGCAGCGCGAAGCTGCTCCACAGCATCAGCACCAGAGAGCTGCTCTTCAGCGGTCATATCCATCGATAGTGCTCCATCCACTAGGAGCCACAGCTACACAAACCATCTGACACGCCCAATGGTCACGGCGATCGTTTTCGGCATCCGATATTTGATTGCCTCGCAACAGGTCTCACCGCAACCGGCCGCCAACATTGCAGACAACTCGGAGAGTCTGCTCACCGAGCGGTTCGCCCGAGGTGGGATCGACGAAACGAATATCGCAGTCGTATGGCCGTTTTATGCGAGCACCGTTGATCATCATTGGCCTACCGATATCAATCCGCCATCCAGCACGTCGCACCGGTATGGGGGGACTTTCATGAGGATTGAACTCCGGACAGCCGTGGCGGCGACGGTGCTCGGTGTTGTTCTGGCAAGCTGTTCGGCGGTATCGGATGCGCCGCAGCCGTCACCGCCAACGCCAGCCACCGAATCCGCCCGGTTTGGAGGGTCTGTCTGGGTGGCTGAAGAAGGCGACAACAGCCTGACGGTCCTCGACGCGGCCAGGAATGTGGTGGCCACGACCCTCACTGGCCTGGCAGGGCCGCATAACGTTCAAATCGGCCATGACGGCCACACGGTGTATGCGACCAGTAGCGCCAACATGGTTGTGGCCATCGACACCAAGACCTACCAAGTGGCCGCAGCCGCGGCCACCGGACCCGCTCCCGCACATGTGATCGAAGCGCCCAACAAGAAGATTTATGTAACCAATTCGGGTGACGGCACCGTGTCGGTGTATCAGGGCGCCGACCTGCAGCAAATAGGCCGCATCGACGTGGGAGGCACCCCACACGGTCTGCGCTCCGCTGCCGACGGCTCGGTGATCGTTATCGCCGACCCAGTGACAGGGACGGTGGAGCTGATCGACCCCGGCACGGATCAAGTTACGGGCAGCATAGCCGTGGGCAGCGGACCAGCGCAGGTAGCAGTCAGCTCCGACGGCCGTTACGCCTACACCGGAACCACTGAACCCCCGGCGGTGGTGAAGGTCGATTTGACTAGCCGCACAGTGGTCGGCAGCGTCGCCGTTCCGACGGCCCCGGTGCAGCTATACCTGACCCCCGATGAATCGACCGTGATCTCAGCTGACCAAGGCACCCGGGAAGCTGCTGGGCACACCGTCTCGTTGATCGACACGACGGCGATGACCCTGCTCCGCGCCGTTAGCACCGGCGCAGGCCCACACGGGGTGGTCATCGACCCCACCGGCACCCACGCCTGGGTCACCAACAGCTACGACGACACCGTGTCCGTCATCGACATACCAACTCAGTCAGTGATGGCGACAATCCCTGTAGGCATGGGCCCCAACGGCATCAGCTACTCACCACGGCCACCGGCTCCCAGCGGCGCCGCCATCGCACTGAACATTCCTGCGCTGCCCGCGACCAGCGCCGACGACCCGCAGCCACCGTCAAACCACCACGGACACGGCTGAACGGCAGTCGGTTTTCCAGCCTCGCGCGTTGCCGGGCTGCGCCAGCGACAAACTCAGCATCCGCACGGCTGCTAGATACCGTGTTGGCCGTCGCTCAGGATGCAGACGATGGCGTCACTGTGGATGCAGACGTGATTTCGGGGGTCGGTCTGCATTGTGACGGGGTAATCGTCGCGGCGACGCGGTGGTCGTCATGGTGACGACTGTCGGCAGGCATGGTGATGACGCCCCCGGCGGCAGCGCGGGGACGTCGGAGGGTCAGCCGGGTGGCGCCAGAAGGCGGCCGCGGGTGTACATCCCGATCAGGGTCCACGGCGGCTCACCGAGGGCGTAGCGGCGGCGGTCCCAGTAGGCCGCTGCCGACAACAGCGACAGCGCGTGGTGCAACATGTTCCCTCGGTAGCGCAGCGCGGTGAACGTGTCGGGGTCCAGGGCGAGCAGCTGCTCGGTCCCGTCGCGTGCGAGACGGTCCAGGTGCTCTGGCGGTAGTCGGCGAAGCCAGCGGCGCACGGTGGACACCGGCCGCCCCATGGTCGCCGCGATACGCCGGTGTCCGAGTCCATTTGCTTTGTGCAGCAATGCTGTTCCAATCACTGCGGTGGTGTCGGCATGGCGTGGCTGCAGAGCGGCGGGCATCACGATATGCGTTGACGAGCAGGACCGGCATCGCGTGCGGCGGGGGCGCACCGTGATCGTGGTCCCGTCGTGATCGCGCACGGAGCGCCGCCTGCCGTAGCCCCAAGAAGTCAGCTGGCCGTCGCGGCACCGCGGGCAGCGGAGTTCGCCGGCGGCGAGCAGTTTCTCGGCCAGTTCGCCGGTGCGCGCGACGATCACCGCAGAGCCAGTCCATGATCCACCAGCCTTACCTATCACCCGGGAACCGGGATAGGGGTCAGTTCGTGTTGGGCGACCGCAGAATCGACGCGTCCGCCGTCACCGATTGTGACGATCTCGGGATTCGGCATCGCGCCGGAGCCGAAATGGACTCTGCGCGAGCAGACCAGCGCGGGGTCCGTTCGTGGGCACGCTGATGATGCAGACGACCGCCGTCCCCGACCCGGGATTTCGACAACTTCAATGACGATCACCCCCGCCGTGGTCGTCACACAGAGGGACGGTCAACAGATACCGAGGGCTCCTTTACGTAAGAGCGAGCAGATGTCGTCGGCGAGAAGCTCGATCGCCTCGTCCATGGACGCGGTGAACAAGCGTCCCAACCGAGAACGGCCCGCTGTCGCGCTGGCGGCCGCGGTTTCGACCGCCGATGCACTAACCGTGGCCTCAATGTGACGGTCTGCACCAGGACCGTTGTTCGTGAACGAGGCGATGGCTGCTGGCCGATCATCGCGCAACCACCCATGCCCCCGAAAAAGCCGGTCACGACATTGGCGACACCCTGACCCCAGGCCTCGCGGGTCTTGTTGCTGTGGGTGTCGGTGATGTCATCGACCAGCTTGGCCGTCAACAACGACTCCAGCAGTCCCACCAACGCCATCGCCAGCGCGTAAGGCGCGATGAGTGTCAGGGTCGACCAGGTCAACGGCACGTCGGGAAAGAACAGGGACGGAAGGCTCGAGGGCAGCTCGCCCTCGTCTCCCACCGTGGGGATCTGCACGGAGAAGACGATCGCCGCAAAGCGGTCAGGAGCACGATCGCGACCAACGGTGCGGGAACGATCGTCGTCAGCTTCGGCAGGAAAACCATGATGATCAGGCCGACGGCCACGAACGGGTACACCAGCGCGGGCACCCCCAGTAGATCGCGGGCACCCCCAGTAGATGGGGTAACTGTGAGGTGAAGATCAAGATTGCCAGGGCGTTGACGAAGCCGACCATGACGCTGCGCGGAATGAACCGCATCAACCGTGCGACCCCCAGAACGCTGAGCAGGATCTGGAACACCCCGCAAGCAGCACCGCCGCCACATCACGGCCGCAGTCGAGACTGTCGCCGGGAATCGAGCCTCGCAGCGCCGTCTCGCCCGGGCGTTGCATGAGAACCCGGCTCTGTTGACTTCAGGGATTGCTGAGGGGCCGCCGATGGTTGACGGCTTAATCCGCTTTCTCCGCGATTGCGGCGCAACACAGTTGGTGCAACCGCTATGTGGAAGCTGCGGAAAGCCTCAACGACAAATGTCCAAGTACAACAGCGGCGGGGTACGAATCTGCGTCACCTGCGATAACCGTGCAGTCGGACGATTTGACCCTCAACCCTGCGCGAACTGCGGAAAGGTTCTCACGCCACGCACCCGTGACAGGAACGGTGGGCCGCGATGTGAGTGGTGCCCGCCTGAACCCGACGTTGACCACGTCGAGGTGATCTGTGAACTCGTCACAGCGGTCCGCCCGATTGACGACCGAGCGGCGTTGAAGAAGCTAATCAATGAATGTGTACGGCAGCCGGCCCGACGGCGCCAGCTGGCATGGGACCTTCAGGACAACCCCACACTGCTCACTGGCCAGGCAATCTCCGGCTCGCCGACAGTGCGCCGGCTGATATTGGCGTTGCGCAAGCACGGAATCGACGTCACAGCTCCCTGCTGCCCCTTTTGCGGGCACACCAGACGCCTCGAGTCGTTGCGTGACGGACAACCGTGCTGCCATAGCTGCTATCAGGACACGCGCCGCACATCGTGCACCCGATGCGACAGAGAACTGCCGATCGCCGCTCGGACTGTGGACGGTGATCCGCTGTGCTGGGCGTGCACCCAGCGGGCCGAGTTCAATCACGAAATCTGCGCCGTATGCGGTGATTTCAAACCCATCGGCACGCGCCGCGGTGGTCGCCCCACATGCTTTGACTGTCGCACGATGCCGCTCGCCCTGTGCTCCACGTGCGAAATGACAAGGCCGTGCTACTTCCCTGACTCGGCCACGCCGCGATGCCTCAACTGCACACGCCTAGCGAAAGCCATTCCGTGCTCCAAGTGCGGCGGGATCCGACCCGTCAGCACCCGCGAAGAAACAGGAGAACCGCTGTGCAGCAATTGCTCTCGCCGCCGTGAGCATTGCGGAAGATGTGGCCGGTTTCTGCCCGTGACCGCTCGAATTGGCGCTGAGCCATGCTGCTGGAACTGCGTGAAGAAGGAGCCAGCACTGTTTCGATTCTGCACCGAGTGCGGAGTTTTCGGGCGAATGCGCCAGGCCGGACGCTGTGACGGCTGCGCAGCCAATCACAAGCTCATCGGTATGCTGGCTGGCTCATCGGGCGGCGTTCCGCGTCACCTCAAGCCGGTACACGAAGCGCTGACCGCCAGCCCGGGCCATTCCCTCTTCACCTGGCTCACAGGCACGAACGCAACCACGCTGCTATCGCAACTAGCGGCCGCGCCGGGACCAGTCAGTCACAACACACTGGACGACCTTTCACCTTCCCGAGGCGCGCGGTGGCTGCGCCACGCACTCGTCACCCACGGCGTTTTGCCGGTGCGCGACGAACACCTTCATGCCTTGGAGCGGTGGCTGCACACAAAGCTTCCCGAGGTAGCCGATTCAAACGAACGGCGCCTGCTCACAGGCTATGTGACGTGGTCACATCTTCGCCGGCTTCGTTCGGCGAGGAAGCCGACATCGCCGGGTCAAAGTGCCAGTATCCGCGACGAGGTTAAAAGCATCGTCAAGTTGCTCCAGTGGCTGCATGGCCGCGGCGTGGAGCTGAGCGACTGCACGCAGCCCGACGTCGACCAGTGGTGCCTACAAGGCGGGCGAATGCCGTTGCGAGCGCGAGGTTTCGTCGCGTGGTGCGTTCAGCGACGATACCTGCCGCCGGTAGCGATCCCCGCGCCTCAAGTAAGGCAGGACCGTCATTTGCTCGATGACGATCACCGCTGGGCCGTAGCCCGGAACCTCCTGCAATCCGACACTGTCGCCGTCGTTGACCGTGTAGCCGGCCTTCTTGTTCTGCTCTACGGTCAAAGCACCAGTCGCATCGTGCGATTGACGGTTCACGACGTGATTGACACATCGGTGCTTGTGCAGCTTCGCCTTGGGGCCGAGCCCGTCGCCCTGCCGAGCCCCCTCGATGACCTATTGCGACAACTCGTCATTCGGAGGCGTGGGAAAGCTGCGGTCGGTCACTCGGACGCTCACGACTGGCTATTCCCCGGAGGCGATCCGGGTCAGCCATTGCATCCGTTGGCTCTATCACGCCGGCTCCGAGATGCGGGCGTGTCGGTTCGCGACGGCCGCAACACCGCGTTGATGCACATGGCCTCGACGCTGCCGGCCAAAGTGCTCAGCGATCTACTCGGAATCAGCGCAACATCAGCCGCACTGTGGAACTCGTTCGCAGGATCCGGCAACGCCGAGTACGCCGCAGCCCTGGCGCGCAGGCAAACCACCGAGGCTTGAGACCGGCCTGCTCTCCCACTAGATCAGCTGACGGCGAGCGCCAAGATCGTAGTTAGTGCTGCAGCGCAGCACTCGGCCGGCTTTGTGGGCGTACCTACGGGCTGGTCGACCAAAACCTCCCAGTGCGTTTTGTCCCCGACTGTCACGAAACTAATTCACCTGTAGGTGCTTGCTGAACCCCTTTGGTCGTGGCGTTTCGTACACGCGATTCAGGGAACCCACGATCGTGTGCCGGGTAGGGACGTTGGTCCCTTTTTGTGAAGGCCAACGCCGGTATCGTGCCGCCGGGGGGTCAGTCATCCTCAGGGTGTGCTTGGGAGCGAACCGGCCAGAGATGACCGTGCGAATGATGAGCGGAGCCCGATGATCGCGGCGCCCGCTCACGAGGGTCACGGCACCACCAGCGCCGGAAACACGGTGAGAGGCGACGCGCGACGTTCAACAACGCTTTCGTACGGTGTTGGGGCACAGTCTTTTTGGCTGAACTGTTCACCTCACGCCCGAGAGGTGGTTCTCTTGTGGGTGTGAACACGGCGACCACGCCGGACACCGGCGCTCGGCGAAGTTTGAACCTGGTGCTGGCCACCTGGGTCTCCGCAATCAACTTCTGGGCCTGGAACATGATCGGCCCGCTGTCCACCACCTATGCCAGCGACCTGTCGTTGAGCAGTACCGAGGCCTCCATGCTGGTCGCGACGCCGATTCTGGTCGGGTCCTTAGCCTCGATCCACTGATGAATTGGGGTAGGTGTGCCTCGCTGGGCTGTTGAGGGCTGGTCCTGGTCGCGGGCAGGGGGTATCTGCTGGTCTGTCCAGCTGTTCCTGTGCGCTCCGGTCGGGCCTTTCGGCATATGGTCAGGTGGTGGCGATTTCTGGTGGGCTGTAGCCGATGGTGTTGCGCCACAACGTGAGCCAGTGCTCTGTCCAGGGCCAGTGCGCTGGTAGGTGCAGGATAGGTTGGCGTTGCGGACGGGCCAGGCGGGCCGGGATAGTGATTATCTTGCGGCGCAGTGTCGCCCCGCGGGCGACCGCGTGGGCACCTCCGGCCAGGACGCCGACGGCGCGCAGCAGGTTGTGGGCGATCGCGGCGCACAGGATCCAGGCCGAGTTCGCGCCGAACCGCCCCGAGGGCATGTGCGCCAAAGGTCCGTCGATGAGGTCGGCGAACACGGTTTCGATGATGGCGTGGCGGCGATGAGTGATGTCAGCGGCGTCGACGGGTTCGTCGGAATTGGTGAAGAACGGGTGGTACCGCCACACCGGAAACAGCGCATCGAGGAACCGCGCGTCTTTGACCCGGCGCACGACCAACCGGGCGGTCACCGGAGTCTTGGTGGAACCGAAGGCTGTGTAGGTGGTTTCGGCGACTTCGGCATCGGAGATCCAGGCGCCGGTGTCGGGGTCACGCACAGCACCGGGATAGTTCACCGGGGTCCACGCGGTCTCGGGAATTGCGTCAATGGCGGCGGCAACTGCGGCGGTCTTGGTCAGCACCAGCGAGAACCGGACACCTGCTCGGTGGCAGGCGGTGACCACGGTGCTATTGCCGTAGGCCGAATCGCCACGCACCAGGATCTGCCCGGTGACCCCGGCAGCACGGGCGGTAGCGGCCGCTTGAGCGATCATGCGGGCTGCGCCCTTGCCGGAGTTGGCCTTGCCCGCCCGCAACCTCGCCCCGGCGATCACCGGCGCACCGTGGTCGGTGCTGATCGTGGTGATCAACGGTGAGAGGCCTTTGCGCAGGATCTGCCTGCCGGCGATCTTGGTGTGTCCGTAGCTGGCGCCCTGCTTGGCGTGCCCGTAGACCGGGCGTAGTAGTGAGTCGATGTCGATGAACGCCCGTCCGTCGGCGCCGGGCAACAGATCGACACGCCCGCACAGCGCGGCCAGGTGTTCGCGCAGGACAGATTCGAGCTGGCGGGCATGCCCGAAGGTGAACTCCCGCAATAAGGTTCCGATCGTCGACGGGGCGTACACACCACCGAAGAGGGTCTTCATCCCACCCGAGCGCACAACGTCTAGGTCATCAATGCTGTCCGCGCCGGCGCACATCCCGGCGATCAGCGTGGTCAGCTTCGGTGACGGATGGGCCGCACCCGAACGGATCCGCTCACAGGTGAACCGGATCTTGTCGGCCAATAGCTGCGACAGACCGGTCTGGCCGGCCAGGGTCATCACCGGCACCAGCCCGGCGCACGACACGAGATGTGCATCATCGAAGACCGCCGACGACACGGCGAACCTATGGGACACTTGCACCGGAAGTGCCTTTCTGAACGTGGGCTGATCGAAGTGTGGTAACTCCAATCATCCCAGCTCAAAGGGCACTTTCCTTACATCAACACCCTCCGAACAGGCGATTCATCGGTGGATCGAGGCTTAGGCCGGATCGTCATCGGGTCGCTTACCGACCGGTTCGGTGGGCGGACGATGTTCATCGCCGTGTCCGTCGCATCGATCGTGCCGGTGCTGGCGGTTGGGGCGGCAGGAACGGCCGGGTCCTATCCGCTGTTGCTGGTGTGCGGTTTCTTCCTGGGCATCGCCGGAACGATCTTCGCGGTCGGTATCCCGTTCGCGAATAGTTGGTTCGAGGCGTCGCGGCGCGGCTTTGCGACGGGCGTGTTCGGCATGGGAATGGTGGGCACTGCGTTGTCTGCGTTCTTCACACCGCGGTTCGTGCGCTGGTTCGGTCTCTTTACTACTCACGTCATCATCGCGGTCGCGCTCGCGCTCACTGCGGTGGCGTGCATTTTGGTGATGCGTAACTCTCCCCGTTTCAGCCCGAACACCGGTCGTGTGATGCCGAAGCTGGTTGCTGCGGCCAAGCTGCCGGTGACCTGGGAGATGGCGTTCCTGTACGCGGTGGTCTTCGGTGGATTCGTGGCGTTCGCCAACTACCTGCCCACCTACATCAAGACGATCTACGGGTTCTCCGCGATTGATGCGGGCGCGCGCAGCGCCGGTTTCGCGTTGGCCGCCGTATTGGCCCGGCCGGTCGGCGGCGCGCTAGCCGACCGGATCGCACCCAAGTACGTCGTGTTGGCGTCGTTCGCGGGTACGGCGGTGATGGCGTTCGTCGCCGTGTTCCAGCCGCCGCCGGATGTGTGGTCGGCGGCGACATTCATCACGCTGGCGATCTTCCTGGGCATTGGCACCGGCGGCGTGTTCGCGTGGGTGGCCCGGCGCGCACCGGCCCAGTCCGTGGGGTCGATCACCGGCATCGTCGCCGCGGCGGGCGGGCTGGGCGGCTACTTCCCGCCGCTGGTGATGGGCGCGACGTACGACCCCGTGGGCAACAACTACACGGTCGGGCTGCTTCTTCTGGTGGCCACTGCGCTGGTCGCTCTCGGCTACACCGTGTTTCGGCTGCACGCACACGAACCGGCCACTCAAACGAAGGGCGTTGCGACGTGACGAGGACACCGCGCACCGGCGGGCCGATCGAGGAACTGCTCGAACGTAGCGGGCGGTTCTTCACCCCCGGCGAGTTCTCCGCCGATCTGCGGACCGTCACCCGCCGCGGCGGCCGGCAGGGCGACGTGTACTACCGCGACCGCTGGAGCCACGACAAGGTGGTGCGCTCCACCCATGGGGTCAATTGCACCGGGTCGTGCTCGTGGAAGGTCTACGTCAAGGACGGCATCATCACCTGGGAGACCCAGGAGACCGATTATCCCTCGGTCGGCCCGGACCGGCCAGAGTACGAGCCCCGTGGCTGCCCGCGCGGCGCGGCGTTTTCCTGGTACACCTATTCGCCCACGAGGGTGCGATATCCGTACGCGCGCGGCGTTCTGGTCGAGATGTACCGGGAGGCCAAGGCGCGCCTGGGCGATCCGGTGTTGGCGTGGGCCGACATCCAGGCCGATCCCGAGCGCCGCCGCCGGTACCAGCGGGCCCGCGGCAAAGGCGGGCTGGTGCGGGTGACGTGGTCCGAGGCGACGGAGATGATCGCCGCCGCCCACGTTCACACCATCAGGACCTATGGGCCGGACCGTGTCGCCGGCTTCTCGCCGATCCCGGCAATGTCGATGGTCAGCCACGCCGCCGGATCCCGCTTCGTCGAACTGCTCGGCGGCGCGATGACGTCGTTCTACGACTGGTATGCCGACCTACCCGTGGCCTCGCCTCAGGTGTTCGGTGATCAGACCGATGTGCCGGAGTCCGGGGATTGGTGGGACGCGTCGTATCTGATGATGTGGGGCTCCAACGTTCCGGTGACCCGCACTCCGGATGCGCACTGGATGGCCGAGGTGCGCTACCGGGGCACCAAGGTCGTCAGCGTCAGTCCGGACTACGCCGACAACACCAAGTTCGCCGACGAGTGGATGCCCTGCGCGGCGGGCACTGACGGCGCGCTGGCGATGGCCATGGGTCACGTGATCCTCTCGGAATGCTTGGTGCAGCAGCGTGTCCCGTTCTTCGTCGATTACGTGCGCCGCTTCACCGACCTGCCGTTCCTGGTCAAGCTCGAGGAACGTGACGGCGCCCTGGTGCCGGGCAAGAACCTCACGGCAGCCGATCTCAGGCATGAGGTCGAGAATGCCGCGTTCAAGCCGGTGCTGCTCGACGGGGCCACCGACAGCGTCGCCGTGCCACACGGGTCGCTGGGATTCCGTTACGGCGACGAGGGCGTCGGCAAGTGGAACCTGGACCTCGGCGACGTGGCGCCGGCGCTCACGGTCGCACCGCGGCATGGCGAACACGGCGAGACCGCGCTGATCCAGCTGCCGCGCTTCGACACCGTCGACGGGCATGGCGAGTCTCTCGCCCGAGGGGTGCCCGTGCGGCGGGTGGGCGAGCACCTGGTCTGCACCGTTTTCGACCTGATGCTGGCCCAATACGGGGTGGCCCGGCCCGGGCTGCCCGGCGACTGGCCCACCGGATACGACGACGCCAGTCAGCCGTATACCCCGGCCTGGCAGGAGCCGATCACCGGAGTGTCTGCGGCGCAGGCGATCCGGATCGCCAACGAGTTCGCCCGCAACGCCGAGGAATCCGGCGGCCGGTCGATGATCATCATGGGCGCCGGGATCTGCCAATGGTTCCACGGCGACGCCACCTACCGCGCCGTGCTGGCGCTGCTGCTACTGACCGGGTCGATGGGCCGCAACGGCGGCGGCTGGGCACACTACGTCGGCCAGGAGAAATGCCGGCCAGTCACCGGGTGGGCCACCATGGCGATGGCCACCGACTGGTCCCGGCCGCCGCGACAGATGGCCGGCACGTCCTATTGGTATGCCCACACCGACCAGTGGCGCTACGACGGCTACCGCGCCGACGCGTTGGCCAGCCCACTGGGCCGCGGCCGGTTTACCGGGAAACACACCATGGATGTGCTGGCCTCCGCGGTGGCGATGGGCTGGACGCCGTTCTATCCGCAATTCGACCGATCCAGCCTGGACGTCGCCGACGAGGCGCGCAACGCCGGCAGGGAGATCCCCGAGTATGTCGCCGAGCAGTTGGCATCAGGGAAACTCAAGCTCGCCGTCACCGATCCCGACGATCCGGCGAACTGGCCGCGGGTGCTCAACGTGTGGCGGGCGAATCTGCTCGGCTCGTCGAGCAAGGGCAACGAATACTTCCTGCGCCATCTGCTGGGCACCACCTCGAACGTGCAGGCGGGGCTCACCCCGGAGGCGCTGCGGCCCAACGATGTGACGTGGCCCGACGACGTCCCGGAGGGCAAGCTCGACTTGTTGATGTCGATCGACTTCCGAATGACGTCCACGACATTGCTCTCGGATGTGGTGCTACCCGCGGCCACCTGGTACGAGAAGGCCGACCTGTCGAGCACCGACATGCATCCCTTCGTCCACGCGTTCAGCCCCGCTATCGACCCGCCGTGGGAAACCCGCTCGGATTACGAGGCGTTCGGCGCCATCGCCCGCGCGTTCAGCACGCTGGCCATCAAACACCTGGGCACCCGCACCGATGTCGTACTCGGTGCCCTCCAGCACGACACCCCGGGCGCCATGGCGTACCCCTCGGGTACTCAACATGATTGGCGGATCGCTGGAGAGGTGCCGGAGCCGGGCAAGACGATGGGTCCGCTGGCGGTGGTGGAGCGCGACTACACCGCCATCGCCGAGAAGTGGTCGACGCTGGGGCCGCTGGTCGACAATCTGGGTGTCACCACCAAGGGCATCACCACCCACCCGGCCCAGGAAGTCGAGGAGCTGGCCGCCAAGTTCGGCGTGATGGATTCCGGCCCGGCACAGGGCCGCCCGGCGATCACCTCGGCCGAGCGGATGGCCGACGTGATCCTGGCACTGTCGGGCACGTCGAACGGTCGTCTGGCCGTCGAGGGTTTCCGGGAACTGGAGAAGCGCACCGGGCGGCCCCTGGTGCATCTGGCCGAGGGCAGCGAGGAACGCCGCATCACCTACGCCGACACCCAGGCCCGCCCGGTGCCGGTGATCACCAGCCCGGAGTGGTCGGGCAGCGAAACCGGTGGACGCCGGTACGCGCCGTTCACCGTGAACATCGAGGAGCTCAAGCCTTTCCATACGCTTACCGGCCGGATGCACTTCTACGTCGACCACGACTGGCTCGAAGAACTCGGGGAGCAGATGCCCACTTACCGGCCGCCGTTGGACATGTCGCGGTTGTTCGGCGAGCCGGAGGTCGGTGACCAGAAGGACGGAATCGGGCTAACCGTGCGGTACCTGACCCCGCACTCGAAATGGTCGATCCACTCGGAGTATCAGGACAACCTGTTGATGCTGTCGCTGTCGCGCGGCGGCCCGACGATGTGGATGAGCCCGGCGGACGCCGCCAAGATCGAAGTGCGCGACAACGATTGGATCGAGGCGGTCAACCGCAACGGCGTGGTGGTCTGCCGCGCGATCGTGTCGCACCGGATGCCCGAGGGTGTGGTCTTCGTCTACCACGCCCAGGAACGCACCATCGACGTGCCGCTGTCGGAGACGACCGGAAACCGCGGCGGCATCCATAATTCGCTGACCAGGCTGCTGATCAAGCCCAGCCACCTGGCCGGTGGCTACGCACAGAACACATTCGCGTTCAACTATCTCGGCCCGACCGGAAACCAACGCGACGAGGTGACGGTGGTTCGCCGTCGCAGCCAGAAGGTTGAGTACTGATGCGCCGAGTGAAGAATGAGCGAGGCAGACGATGAAGGTCATGGCACAGATGGCGATGGTGATGAACCTCGACAAGTGCATCGGCTGCCACACCTGCTCGGTGACCTGCAAGCAGGCCTGGACCAACCGGGCCGGCACCGAGTACGTGTGGTTCAACAACGTCGAAACCCGCCCCGGCCAAGGCTATCCGCGCACCTACGAAGATCAGGAGCGCTGGCGCGGCGGCTGGATACGCGATCGAAAGGGGCGGCTGCGGCTGCGCGACGGCGGCCGGCTGCACAAGCTGCTGCGGATCTTCTCCAACCCGAAGCTGCCCAGTATCGACGACTACTACGAGCCGTGGACCTACGACTACGAGAACCTCATCAACGCGCCGCTCGGTGAACAGATGCCCGTCGCGCCGCCGCGCAGCCTGATCAGCGGCAAGCCGATGAAGGTGTCGTGGTCGGCGAACTGGGACGACAACCTGGCCGGCTCGCCCGAGATAGTGCCCGGCGACCCGATCCTGAAGAAAGTCAGCGAACAGGTCCGCCTCGAGCTCGAACAGACCTTCATGTTCTACCTGCCGCGGATCTGCGAGCACTGCCTGAACCCGTCGTGCGTGGCGTCGTGCCCGTCCGGGGCGATGTACAAGCGCACCGAGGACGGCATAGTGCTCGTCGATCAGGACCGCTGCCGCGGCTGGCGCATGTGCGTGTCTGGATGTCCCTACAAGAAGGTGTATTTCAACCACAAGACCGGCAAGGCCGAGAAGTGCACGCTGTGCTACCCGCGGCTCGAGGTCGGCCTGCCCACCGTGTGCTCCGAGACGTGCGTGGGCCGGCTGCGCTACCTGGGGCTGGTGCTCTACGACGTGGACCGGGTGACCGAAGCCGCGTCAGTGGTAGACGAGAAGGATCTGTATGAGGCGCACCGGCAGATCCTGCTCGACCCGACCGATCCGGAGGTCATCGCCGGGGCGCGCGCGGAGGGCATCTCCGATGAGTGGATCGAGGCCGCGCAGCGCTCGCCCGTGTACGCGTTGATCAACACCTACAAGGTCGCGCTGCCGCTGCATCCGGAATTCCGGACCGTTCCGATGGTGTGGTACATCCCTCCGCTGTCGCCGGTGGTCGACGCCGTCAGCCGTGACGGTCACGACGGGGAGGAGCTCGGCAACCTGTTCGGAGCGCTGGAGGCGCTGCGCATTCCCATCCAGTATCTGGCCGAGTTGTTCACCGCCGGCGACACCACGGTGGTGGAGGGGGTGTTGCGCCGGCTGGCCGCGATGCGGTCCTACATGCGCGATATCAATCTTGGCCGCGAAACACAGCCGCATATTCCGCAGGCGGTCGGGATGACCGAAGAGCAGATGTATCAGATGTACCGTTTGTTGGCGCTGGCGAAATATGAAGAGCGGTACGTGATTCCCACCGCGTACGCCGCTGAAGGCAAGCAGCTCGAAGAATCCGCCTGCTCATTGTCGTTCGACGGCGGGCCGGGCATGTACGAGTCCGGTCCGTTCGGTGAGGCCAGCGGCGGCCCGGTGCCGGTGGCGGTGGAGACGTTCCATGCGCTGCGGCAACGGCAGACCGACGAGGGGATGGCCGCCAACGCCGAGCACCCGTCGCGAGTGAACCTGCTCAACTGGGACGGCCGCGGTGTACCCGACGGCATATTCCCCGGCGGGCACGGCAACGGGAAGGCGCCACGCTGATGAAGCTGCTGACCCGCGCCCCGAAGCAGACGCTGCAGGACCGATTGATATGGCAGTCGGCCTCACTGCTGCTGGCCTACCCCGACGATCGGTGCGCCGAGCGACTCGACACCGTGGAGCGCCTCCTGAATCAGGTCACCGGCGGGGCGGGCGAACTGCTGGCCCTGACCGCGGCGACGCTGCGGGCATCCGATCCGCTGCGCGCGGCCGCCGACTACGTCGAAACCTTCGACCTACGGCGCCGTACGACGATGTACCTGACGTACTGGACCGCCGGTGACACCCGCAACCGCGGCAGCGAAATGCTGGCGTTCGCAGCGGCTTACCGTGCCGCCGGTGTTGATCCGCCTCGCGATGAGGCACCGGATTATCTGCCGGTGGCGCTGGAGTTCGCCGCCACCGTCGACCCCGACGCCGGGCGGCGATTGCTCACCGAGCACCGGGTGCCGATCGACGTGCTGTGCACGGCATTGACGGACATGGATTCGCCGTACGCGCACACCGTCGCCGCGGTGTGCCAGACGTTGCCGGCGGCCACCGACCGCGATGTGCAACGCGCGCGGCATCTCACGCAAGCCGGGCCGCCTGCCGAAGCCGTTGGGCTGCAACCGTTCACGTTGACCGTGCCGCCTCGGCGGCCCGAAGGAGACCGGTGAGATGCTGGGCGAAGCCTTTTGGAACACGGTGCCGTATGTGACGCTGGCCATCGTGGTGGTCGGCACCTGGTGGCGATACCGCTACGACAAATTCGGCTGGACCACCCGCTCCTCGCAGCTCTACGAGTCACGACTGTTGCGAATCGGCAGTCCGATGTTTCACTTCGGCATCCTTGTCGTCGTCGCCGGCCACGTCATCGGCCTGCTGATCCCGGAGTCCTGGACCGCCGCAATCGGGATGAGCGAGCACGCCTACCACGTGCAGGCCGTGACGCTCGGCACGATCGCGGGGATCACCACCCTGGCCGGCGCCGCGCTGCTGATCTACCGACGCCGCACCCGCGGACCGGTGTTCATGGCCACCACCGTCAACGACAAGATCATGTACGTCGTGTTGGTGCTGGCCATCGTCGCCGGCCTCTACGCCACGGCGCTGGGTTCGGGCGTCGTCGGCGAGGCCTACAACTACCGCGAATCGGTGTCGGTGTGGTTCCGCTCCATCTGGGTGCTGCAGCCCCGCGGTGACCTGATGGCCGAGGCGCCGCTGTATTACCAGCTGCACGTGATGATCGCGTTGGTGTTGTTCGCGCTGTGGCCATTCAGTCGACTGGTGCACGCGTTCAGTGCACCAATCGGCTATCTGTTCCGGCCCTACATCGTCTACCGCAGTCGCGAGGTGGCAGCGAAGGACGAGTTGGTGGGGTCGCACCCGCGGCGGCGAGGCTGGTGACGCCATCTGATCGCATCGTTAACGAAATGCGGGACCGACGCGCACGCTGCCGGTGTGGGCCCCGTGACGGGTCATGTGCTCATGGTCGGGTAGTTCGGCAATTCGAAGTCGTCGCGCACGCTTCGGGTGAGGAGCAGCTCGGCGAGCGGACGGAAGTTCATCGTTCTCATGGCCAGGTTGCGAAACCAGATGCCCAGCCTCGTCTGTGTCGCGAAGACAGGAAGATATTTCTGGGCGGCGCCTTGTTTGGCTTCGACAAAATGGCGCAGTCGCGTCTCGTAGGCGTCGAAAGCCCGCCGGTAATCCCCACGGGCACAAGCGAGTTCGCCCGCTAGCACATAGGCCTCTGTCATCGCCAGACCGGTGCCCTCGCCGGCCAGCAAGGAGACACAGGCGGCTGCGTCGCCGACGAGCGCGGTCCGGCCACGCGACCAGCGGTCCAGCCGGATTTGGCTGACGACATCGAAGTACAGATCATCGACGCCGTCCAGCGCTGTAAGGATGTGGGGGCATTCCCAGCCTGCAGCACCGTATTCGCGGCGCAGAATCTCCTTGCGCGCCTCAACGTTGCCGGGGTCGGCGGCGTGGCTAGAGCGGAACACGAACAGAAACAAGGTACGATCGCCCCGCAGGGTAAACCGTCCGATAGATCGACCCGGCTCGCTGTAGGTCACTTAGACCAGGTCATCGCGGGGCCGATACGTCTCGACAACACAGGCGGCGACCCGGCAGCCCAAATAGTGTTCGACGTCTGACTCGGGCCCGAACGTCAGGCGACGCACGTTGGAGTGCAACCCGTCGGCACCGATGACGAGGTCAAATCCCGGGACTTGGCTTGGGCGAAGCTGACATTCACGCCGTCGGGGTGTTCGTTGATGGCGGTGATGGAATCACCGAAGATCGTTTCGACGTCGTCTTCTATGGTGGCGTAGATGGTGGCGGCCAGGTCCCCGCGCGGCAGGCTGGTGAAACCGGCGCCAGTTGCGCGCCGGAAAGCGTCGACGCCCACGCTGGCTCGCACTTGATTGTCGGGCCCGACCGAGCGGATCGACTGCACCTGGTAGCCGGCCTCGCGGATGGCCGCCTCGATCCCCATCAGTTGCGCGACGCGGTAGCCCACTCCCCAGAAGTCGATCACGTAGCCGCCGGTGCGAAAGTGCGGCGCTCGCTCGATCAATGTCGGCTCGTGGCCGCTTCGGTGCAGCCAGTGCGCGAGCGCCGGCCCCGCCACACCAGCTCCGCTGATCGCAATTTTCAAAGCCTCAGCTCCTCTGACCGATCAGATAGCGATGTTATCGATGACCACTAAACCTCGATCCGTGGACTTGAGTGATTGATGTGTCTGCCATGGCTGGTTGTCGTTTGGTGGGCTTGTGAGCGTGACGTAACCGCTGGTCTGCCCAGCTTTTCCCTGTGCGCTCCGGTAGGGGCCTATTCGGCCAGGTGGTCAGGCTGTGGCCAGTAGAGGTGGATCGTAGCCGATGATGTTGCGCCACAGCGTAAGCCAGTGGTCAGCCCAGGGCCAGTGGCTCGGTAGGTGCAGAAGGGGTCGGCGTTGCGGTCGGACCAGGCGTGCGGGGACGGTGATGAGCTTGCGGCGCAGTGTGGCGCCCCGGGCGACTGCGTGGGCTCCACCGGCCAGGACGCCGGCGGCGCGCAGCAGGTTGTGGGCAATCGCGGCGCACAGGATCCACGCCGAGTTCGCTCCGAAACGTCCCGAAGGCATGTGAGCCAGGGGTCCATCGATCAGGTCGGCGAACACGGTTTCGATGATCGCGTGGCGGCGGTGGGTGATGTCGGCCGCAACGGTGGGTTCGTCGGTGTCGGTGAAGAACGGGTGATACCGCCACACCGGAAACAGCGCATCAGGAAAGCGGGCATCTTTGACCCGACGCACGATCAACCGGGCGGTCATCGGGTTGTCGGTGGAGGTGAAGGCGGTGTAGGTGGTCTCGGCGACTTCTGCATCGGAGATCCAGGCTCCCGTGTCGGGATCACGGACCGCTCCGGGGTATTCCACTGCAATCCAGGCGCTCTCGTCGATGGACTCGATGGCTGCAGCGACGGCGCGGGTCTTGGTCAGCACCAACGAGAACTGGGCACCGGCGCGGCGGCAGGCTGTGGCCACGGTGCTGTTGCCGTAGGCCGAATCGCCGCGCACCACAATCTGGCCGGTGACCCCGGCGGTGCGGGCGGTGGCGACGGCTTGGGCGATCATCCGGGCCGCACCCTTGCCGGAGTTGGCCTTCCCGGCTCGCAACCGGGCGCCGGTGATCACCGGCGCACTCGTGGCGGTGCTGATCGTGGTGACCAACGGCGACAGGCCCTTGCGCAGGATCTGCTTGCCCGCGATTTTGGTGTGTCCGTAGGAAGCACCTTGTTTGGCGTGGCCATAGACCGGACGCAGCAGTGAGTCGATGTCGAGGAACGCGCGCTCGCCGGCGCCAGGCAACAGATCGACCCGCGCGCAGAGTCCGGCCAGGTGCTCGCGCAAAACCGATTCGAGCTGGCGGGCGTGTCCGAAAGTAAACTCGCGCAACAAAGTTCCGATGGTCGAGGGTGCATACACGCCGCCGAACAGTGTCTTCATCCCACCTGCCCGCACCAGGTCGAGATCGTCAATGCAGTCCGCACCGGCACACATGCCCGCGATGACTGTGCTCAGCTTCGGTGCCGGGTTGGCCGCCCCGGACTTGATCCTCGGCTCGGCAATGACCACCTTGTCACGTAATAGCTGCGGCAAGGCAGTCTGGGCCGCCAGGGTCATCACCGGGACCAATCCAGCGCAGGACACGAGATGGTCATCATCGAAGACCGCCGACGACACAGCGAAACTATGGGACACTTTCACCGGAAGTGCCTTTCTGACCTGGACTGATTAGTGCGTAGAGAACACCAATCTTCCCAGTTCAAAGGGCACTTTCCTCATTCCGACACCCTGCGACCAGCCGATACATCGGTGGATCGAGGCTAAGCCTCGATCCACTGATGAATTGGGGTAGGTGTGCCTCGCTGGGCTGTTGAGGGCTGGTCCTGGTCGCGGGCAGGGGGTATCTGCTGGTCTGTCCAGCTGTTCCTGTGCGCTCCGGTCGGGCCTTTCGGCATATGGTCAGGTGGTGGCGATTTCTGGTGGGCTGTAGCCGATGGTGTTGCGCCACAACGTGAGCCAGTGCTCTGTCCAGGGCCAGTGCGCTGGTAGGTGCAGGATAGGTTGGCGTTGCGGACGGGCCAGGCGGGCCGGGATAGTGATTATCTTGCGGCGCAGTGTCGCCCCGCGGGCGACCGCGTGGGCACCTCCGGCCAGGACGCCGACGGCGCGCAGCAGGTTGTGGGCGATCGCGGCGCACAGGATCCAGGCCGAGTTCGCGCCGAACCGCCCCGAGGGCATGTGCGCCAAAGGTCCGTCGATGAGGTCGGCGAACACGGTTTCGATGATGGCGTGGCGGCGATGAGTGATGTCAGCGGCGTCGACGGGTTCGTCGGAATTGGTGAAGAACGGGTGGTACCGCCACACCGGAAACAGCGCATCGAGGAACCGCGCGTCTTTGACCCGGCGCACGACCAACCGGGCGGTCACCGGAGTCTTGGTGGAACCGAAGGCTGTGTAGGTGGTTTCGGCGACTTCGGCATCGGAGATCCAGGCGCCGGTGTCGGGGTCACGCACAGCACCGGGATAGTTCACCGGGGTCCACGCGGTCTCGGGAATTGCGTCAATGGCGGCGGCAACTGCGGCGGTCTTGGTCAGCACCAGCGAGAACCGGACACCTGCTCGGTGGCAGGCGGTGACCACGGTGCTATTGCCGTAGGCCGAATCGCCACGCACCAGGATCTGCCCGGTGACCCCGGCAGCACGGGCGGTAGCGGCCGCTTGAGCGATCATGCGGGCTGCGCCCTTGCCGGAGTTGGCCTTGCCCGCCCGCAACCTCGCCCCGGCGATCACCGGCGCACCGTGGTCGGTGCTGATCGTGGTGATCAACGGTGAGAGGCCTTTGCGCAGGATCTGCCTGCCGGCGATCTTGGTGTGTCCGTAGCTGGCGCCCTGCTTGGCGTGCCCGTAGACCGGGCGTAGTAGTGAGTCGATGTCGATGAACGCCCGTCCGTCGGCGCCGGGCAACAGATCGACACGCCCGCACAGCGCGGCCAGGTGTTCGCGCAGGACAGATTCGAGCTGGCGGGCATGCCCGAAGGTGAACTCCCGCAATAAGGTTCCGATCGTCGACGGGGCGTACACACCACCGAAGAGGGTCTTCATCCCACCCGAGCGCACAACGTCTAGGTCATCAATGCTGTCCGCGCCGGCGCACATCCCGGCGATCAGCGTGGTCAGCTTCGGTGACGGATGGGCCGCACCCGAACGGATCCGCTCACAGGTGAACCGGATCTTGTCGGCCAATAGCTGCGACAGACCGGTCTGGTCGGCCAGGGTCATCACCGGCACCAGCCCGGCGCACGACACGAGATGTGCATCATCGAAGACCGCCGACGACACGGCGAACCTATGGGACACTTGCACCGGAAGTGCCTTTCTGAACGTGGGCTGATCGAAGTGTGGTAACTCCAATCATCCCAGCTCAAAGGGCACTTTCCTTACATCAACACCCTCCGAACAGGCGATTCATCGGTGGATCGAGGCTAAAGCGTCCTCGATACCAACCCGCCGACTGGAATGCATGTGCGGGGAGCAACAAGTTCAGCCCACCAATAATGCGTCGAGTTCGCTTGCGTCGACGCCTCGCAGCCGGCGGTGCATCGCTTTGGCGATTCTGGCGGCCTGGATCGCCGCGCGTTCCGCGACAGGACCGTGGTACTTCTCGTCGATGGCGGCATTCCACAGTTGTAGCCAGCGCACAAAGTGGTTGGCGGACAATGGATGCCGATCGTGAAGCCGCCGATGAACCACCAGGGCGCTGCCGTGGTAGAGCCCCGCGCGGAACAGGACGGTCTCCCAGAAGTCGCACATCACCGCAAGATGCGACTCGAGCCCCTTCGCCCGTAACTCGATGAACGGTTCGGCGAGGACATCGTCGACGAACACCCGGCCGTAGAAGCGCCGCAACAACTCCTCCACGTCAGCACGGCTGGCCAGATCCGTCATAGGTCGCCCGATTTGCGCGCGACGATGGCCACGGCGGTCAATCGGTCGCGATGCTTGACGAAGGTGCGACGCATGCCAAGCACACGTCGGCGCGCATCGCGGTGGGTGAGCACATTCTTGGCGAACCGCAGCGCGCCGAGAAGGCCCTCGTCGGAAACCAGCCGTCGTGGTTGCAGCAGCGCCATGGGGGCGGTCTCGATGTGGTCCACGCGCAGGCCCTGGTCGGCCAGCAGCTGTTGCCACTCGGCGACGGTGAGCGGACGCGCGTTGACTTTGATCGACTTGGCTAGGGCCTGGCGGATGTCGGTCTTGACATCGTCGGGCAGCTCGTCGGGCGTCAGGGCGAGTTCGTGGATGGCGTATCGGCCCCCGCGCCGCAGTAGCCGCGTCGCCTCAGCGACGATGGCCGCCTTGGCTTTATCGTTCTGCATGGTCAGCATCGCCTCGCCGACCACAACATCTGCACTCCCGTCGGGTAGCCCGGTGTCGGCCGCGTCGGCGACGCGGGCGTGGCCGTATCCGGACACGATCGACCGGACCGCCGCGGCGGCGTTGGGATCCTGCTCGACTCCCACATAGGAACGCGGGCGGCGGTGAATGATTTCGGCTGCGGTGCGACCCAGTCCTGGTGCCAGTTCGACCACATCGCTGGCTGCTAGGTCGGCCAGCGCCAACAGTTTGTGGGTGAGTTCTGCCCCTCCTGGTCGAAGCACACGCTTGCCGAGGCGCGCCAGCAACCAGTGGCCCTGCACCGCGGCGTCGTGGCGAGTGGCCAACGGCAGGGGCAGATCGGCGTCGGCCGTGTCGCGCTGAGACATTCATATCTCCCTCTATGTTTTTACAGGTGCTGTTGTATAAACTCTAGTTCATGACATACGTGATTGGGAAGCCATGTGTCGACGTGATGGATCGGTCCTGCATCGAGGAGTGCCCGGTCGACTGCATCTACGAAGGCGGGCGCGCGTTGTACATCCACCCCGACGAGTGTGTCGACTGCGGCGCGTGTGAGCCGGTGTGCCCGGTGGAGGCGATCTTCTACGAGGACGACCTCCCCGAAGAGCAGGGGCCTCACCTGGCCGACAATGCGGCTTTCTTTACAGAATCTCTGCCCGGCCGCGACAGCCCACTGGGATCACCGGGCGGTGCGGCGAAAGTCGGTCCGCTCGGGGTGGACACGCCACTGGTGTCGGGGCTGCCGAGGGTACAAGAGTGAGTCGAGAAGGTGTGCTGGCCGTTTTGAGGGGTGCGACCACTGCGTTGACGATCCCGCAGATCGCCGATGAGCTTGGGGTGCATCCGAATACGGTCCGGTTCCATCTGGACACCCTGGTCACCGAGGGCCGGGTCGAACGTGTCGAGCCCGACCGCAGGCGCCCGGGCCGTCCGCCGCTGATGTTTCGCGCTGTGCGTGGGATGGACCCCGGCGGGACCCGGCGCTACCGAGTGCTCGCCGAGATCCTCACGTTGGCCCTTGCCGGGGACCGCAACGCCAGCGCCAAGGCACTCGAGGCCGGCCAGGCGTGGGCACGGCGGGTGACCGGCCCGACGAGAAAGGCGCCAGGCGCCCAACAGTCGATCAATCGGCTGGTCGAGTTGCTCGACGAACTCGGGTTCGCACCGCAACGACGGACAGCTCACGGGCAGCCGCAAATCGGGCTGCGTCATTGCCCGTTCCTCGAACTGGCGCAGGATCGCTCGGCGGTCGTCTGCCCGATCCACCTGGGGCTCATGCAGGGGGCGCTGGCGACGTGGAGTGCACCGGTCACAGTTGACCGGCTGGATCCGTTCGTGGAGCCGGACTTGTGTCTGGCCCACCTCACGCCGGCCGCGGCATCGTGAGTCCTGCGTCGGCGTTCGCGGTCGCTCTCACCTTCGTTTGGCTGGGCATGGTGCTGGCCATCTCGTTCCTGGAAGCGCCACTGAAGTTCCGGGCTCCGGGCGTAACGCTGCAGATCGGACTGGGCATCGGGCGCATGGTCTTTCGTGCGCTCAACACCGTTGAGTCGCTACTCGCCGTCGGCATCCTCGCTGCCTTGACGCTCAGTCGCCCATCAGTCAGCGTCGTCGTGGCGTTCGCGATCGCCGTCGTCGCGCTGGTCGGCCAGCTGCTGGGCGTGCGACCGCGGTTGGCGCGCCGCTCCGATGCGGTGTTGGCGGGCGACGAGGGGTCCCGCTCGCGCGCGCATTACGCGTACGTTTTGCTCGAAGTGGTCAAGGTGATCGGCCTTGCCCTCGGCGGAATACTGTTGCTGTCCGGCTGAACAGGAGAGATATCCCGAGATGGAATCAATTTCACTGATCGACATGGCCGAAGAGAAGCTGACCGAGGCGCGCACGGCGCACAGCGGCCGGGCTGCGCACACCATTCACGGTGGTCACGATCACGAATTGCGGCAGACGGTCATGGCGTTGGCGGCTGGGCAGGAGCTGGCTGAGCACGACAGCCCGGGTGAGGCGACGCTTCAGGTGCTACGCGGCCACGTCCGCCTCCACACGAAATCTGATGCGTGGGAAGGTAAGACGGGCGATCACGTAACGATCCCATCCGAGCGGCACGCGCTGACGGCGATTGAAGACTCGGTGATTTTGCTGACGGTCGTTGCGCAGCTTCCGCGCGCGTGATCACGCTGCGCGACACGTTCGTGGAGTCGGCCGGTGGTGCAGTCAATCACCGGGCGATCATGCGTCTGCCTGGGTGCGCGGCATGCCATGCGTCGATCGATGCGTCCCACTCGTCGCCGTCGAGCGCGGTCAGCGAGGCGGGGAAGAGTCCGTCCTCCTCCTTGCTGATGTGTTCATACAGGTCGGACATCGCGTCGCGGATGGCCTGCTTGCCGTCGGCTGTGGAGATCTCGACCGTGGCGAGCAGTTCGGCCAGCTCGCGGTGCTCGCGAACCAGTGGAGCGATGTGCTCTGCGTACATCTCCTCGCGCGACATCACCCGAAACAGCCCGGTTTCCTCGCCGAGCCAGTGCGCGGCCAGTTCTGTCGCCATCTCAGCGAGCAGGTGCCGTGCCTGGGCCAGGTCGCCCCGATCGATGGCCCGCACCGCGTCGCCGCCGAAGTTGATGGCACGTTCGTGTTCGGCGATGTAGTCGCGCAGCAGCGGCATCTCTCGACACCCGCAGTAGTGGCACATCACTTCCAAACGCTACGCGTCGGTCCGTCGGGGTGTCCGGACTCACCGGAGTCGGTGGTAGGCCGCCGTGGCAGCCATCGCGTCGTTCAACATCGAACGAACGGCCATGGTGAAGGCCGTCACCTCGACTCGATGTGTTGGTGCGCCGCACCGTCGAAATCGCCGCCGCCGACATAGACGGATGACCATTCGGCATCCACTGATATTTCGCATTGCCCGCAGCCGGCCGTCGCGGTGAGGTTGGGGCCCTGATCCTGGCCGCCCACGACGATGCGGGCCAACTCGTGCTGCTGGGTCAGGTGGGCACCGGTTTTAGCGGTGCCGAACGTCGCCGTCTGGCCACACTGTTGGCCGGGACCGAGGTCCCAGCGCCGCCGGTGGCGGAGGGGGCCTCGATGTCGGGGGTCCAGTGGTTCAAGCCGCGGTATGTCGGTGAAGTTGCCTACCGCGAGTATCACGCGGGCAAAGGTCTGCGCCACGCGTCGTGGAAGGGACTCCGTACTGCGCCCGTGTCGGGGGTGTGTTTGCCGCGCGATGCCGGCGCGGCGCCCGGCTGATTACGAGTGGGTGCCCCACCAGGCGTAGAGCTGGTCCAGCCGAGGGTCGGTGGGGCCACCGGATTGCACGTCGGCGATGAGCCGTTGCGCGTCGTTGGTCCACACCACGCGCGGGCGCCCATTGTTCAGCCCGCACAGCACGGTTCCGCGGGTGACGGCGGGGGTGTCGTTGCGTTGAGAGGGACCCGTTTGGTGGTCCAGTCGTTATGCGACTTTCGGTTGATGGGTCGCGGCCCACTGTAGGGCAAACTCGGCTGGGGTGCGGTCGCCATGGGCGGAGTGGGGCCGATTGGCGTTGTAATCGGCTCGCCAGTCCTCGATGATCACGCGGGCTTCCAGCAGCGAATCAAAGCGCCACAGGTTGAGCAGCTCGTCCCGCAGTCGGCCATTGAATGATTCGATCCAGGCGTTCTGCCACGGCGAGCCGGGATCGATGAAAAGTGAACCGGCACTGTTGAATCGGCACCAATCCGACACGGCATGCGCGACGAACTCAGGCCCGTTGTCGAAACGCACATAGTGCGGCGCCCCATGCGTGAGCGCCAGACGGTCCAAGACGTCGACGACACCGGCGGCGTCGATGGACCGATCCACCTCGATGGCGAGGGCTTCGCGGGTGAACTCGTCGATCACGTTGAGCATCTTGAGGGTGCGCCCGTTGGCGGTGGTGTCAAACTGAAAGTCCATCGCCCAGATCACATTCGGTCGGATTGGGGACATCGCACCGACGGCGACACCGATCCCGGTCAGCCGCTTCTTGCGGCGCCGCTGCGGCACCCGCAAGCCCTCCTCACGCCACAGCCGGCGGATGCGCTTGTTGTTGGCCTTCCAGCCGGCTCGCCGCGCCATCTTCGCGGCCCGGCGCCACCCCCAGCGCGGCCGGTCGACCGAGAACCGGCGCAGCCACGCCCGCAGCTCAGCCTCCTCGGTGGTGATCGGTGCCGGCGTCAGCCGCATCGTCGAGCGGTGCAAGCCGACCACCGAGCAGGCGCGGCGCTCCGACACCCCGAACCGCTCACGCAGCGCTATGACGGCGCTGCGCTTGCGGTTCGGGGTCAGAAGTTTCCCGACGAGATCTCCTTGAGCATGTCGATATCGAGGGCCTGGTTGGCGACCAGCTTCTTGAGCCGGGCGTTCTCGGCTTCGAGCTCCTTGAGTCGTTTGGCCTCGTTGGCCTTCATGCCGCCGTACTGGGCGACCCAGCGATGCCAGGTCGACTCGGTGATCTCCAGGTGCCGGCACACCTCACCGAGTTCCTGGCCGGTCCCGAGGAGCTTGTTGCCCTCGGCCAGCCTGCGGATGATCTGATCCGGAGTGTGCCGCCGGCGCTTGTTCGTTGCCATGTCGTCATTGATTCTTCCTGCCCGAGCACTCGGGCAACAGAGTCCCACAACGACTGGACCACTACAGGGGGCTCACCTCAGCGTCGCCACGGGCCGGGAGTTCACTCACCCACTCGACAGTTGTCGACGGATCTACCACGATCGCCTGATATGCGAGACAGAACGGGACAGCGGCTGGAATCAGGGGATCCGCCTCTGCGATGTGCGGGCCGTGCGAAAGACCGGTTCAAACGCGGTGACTGGGCCTCAGCGTGACTGACGTCTTCCCCTGTCGCGCGTAGGTCTGGCTCGCGATTCCCGTTCCATAGTCAGTTAACTCAGGTCCATCAGCGAACGTGACTTCACTTCGAGCCTGATCCGCGTGATCGAACGCGGTGGATCAAAAAGCCTAGTGTCCTGAGTCATTAATTGCGATCTAGTTGTTAGACTGGGTTGTGCCGACACCTCATGCCGCGAAGATTGTCTTGACCACTGACGAGCGGGCCGAGTTGGAGGGGTGGGCGCGGCGACGATCCAGTGCCGCGGGTCTGGCGATGCGGGCTCGAATTGTGTTGGCAGCCGCCGACGGTGGCTCCAACACCGAACTCGCCGATCGGCTGGAACTGTCGATCGGCACGGTGCGGCGATGGCGCAACCGGTTCGTCGAATTACGTCTAGACGGGTTGGTTGACGAGCCTCGCCCGGGTCGTCCGCGGGTCGTCGGCGACGACCAGATCGAAGCGTTGATCACCAAGACGCTGGAGACCACCCCGCCGGATGCCACTCATTGGTCGACCCGCTCGATGGCCGCTCATTTGGGGTTGAGTCAGTCGATGGTGTCGCGGGTCTGGCGAGCGTTCGGACTGGCTCCCCACAAGCAGGACTCATGGAAGCTATCGAAGGATCCGCTGTTCGTGGCCAAAGTCCGCGATGTCGTCGGCCTGTACCTGGACCCGCCGGAGCGGGCGCTGGTGCTCTGCGTGGATGAGAAGACGCAGATCCAGGCCCTTAATCGCACCCAGCCCGTGTTTCCGATGCTGCCCGGAACCCCGGCGCGAGCCAGCCACGACTACGTCCGCCACGGCACCTCCAGCTTGTACGCCGCCCTCGACCTGACCACCGGCAAGGTCATCGGCGCGCTGCACTCCCGGCACCGGGCCACCGAGTTCCTGGCCTTCCTCAAGAAGATCGATGCCGAAGTTCCCGACGATCTCGATGTGCATCTGGTCCTCGACAATGCCTCCACACACAAGACGCCTGCGGTGAAGCGTTGGCTGGCAAGCCATCCCAGATTCGTCCTGCACTTCACCCCGACCAGCTCTTCGTGGCTCAATCTCGTCGAGCGCTGGTTTGCCGAGCTGACCACCAAGAAACTGCGCCGCTCCACTCACACCTCGGTGCGGCAACTCAACGCCGATATCCGTGCCTGGATCGACACCTGGAACGACAACCCCAAGCCTTACGTCTGGACTAAGACCGCCGACCAGATCCTGGCAAGCATCGCCAACTACTGCAACCGAATTAATGACTCAGGACACTAGACCGCCTGTTGTCAGCACGGCCACTGCTGCCGCGGCGCTGACGATCACGGCGTGTCGGCGCTTCTCAACGATCATCGCTGCGCACTGGTTTTCGTAGTCCGTGGCAATGAAGCGATCAGGGCTGCTGTCGTTCAGGCGCCGATTATAGTCGTCGGCAGCTTCCGCGGCGGCACTGTCTGCCCGCAGCGCATCGCCGCATGCAATCGGCCGCCCGAGGTGATCCGCACTGGCTAACTGGATCGGCGTACTGAGCGCGATCGCCGCGCCGACTGTGATTGCCAGCGCGCTGCCGATGGCCAGCACCCACCGCAACGGATCATCCCTTCTGTCTCTTGAATGGTCGCGACAACCAACCAGCGTGATGGCGGCCGAACGCGCACGACGTAGTTAGCTTCTCTCCGCGTTGGCTTTGCCGGCCACCCGCAATCCCCTCCTCGTTGAGACGGCCGTGATCTCCGGTACTACCAATCAGGTTGTGCTAACCATGTTCGTCCAGGAAGGTGTCATAGGCTGCGGCGATGATCTGGGCGCTGGCGTCGGGGTGCTCGGCGGCAATAAGCGCTACTGCAGCTAAGGTTCGCGGTCCAAGGTCGATGGCGCACTCGGGTGGCCGACCCACGACGAGGGCAGTGTTGAGGGCGGTTTGGAAGCGCTGCCGTAGTGCAGGCAGCAGGGGATCGACGCCGCTGGAATGACTCAAACGGTCGAGCCTTCCGGCGAACACCCTCGCGATCCACTTTCCGTTGGCGACGAAACGTCGGCGCGTTGTCGAATTTGCCGGCGGATTCCGTTCAACGCGCCGTCTTCTGTTGTTGCCTGCCACGACAGATGCGGATACGAATCGCACAACCCGAGGTACATCCAGGAATAGGCTGACCATAGAACTCGGTAAACCACGCCGTGGTCGTCAGCAGTCTCGCTCACCACTGACCAGTCAGCGTCGCGATCAACCCGCAGGGCGCGTCCCCTCGGGGAGCGACTCACCGCGAGTCCTTCGGGGTGCCCACATCACCCTCCTGATAGCAGAGCCGACGTCAGTTAGCGACGGCCGACAATCTCGCCTTGGCAAACACTTGGACCCGATTCAAACACCAACACTTGAAGGTTGCAAAACGGCCAGGCTCCCCGGTCGCGTGGCTGACGTACTCGCTGGCCACTCTCGGTGGCGCGCTGGGTGCTGGATTGGAGACCGATGAGGTCGTGCGCGAAGCTGCCTACACCTAAGGCGGCGACGCAGACATCGTCGCCGACGCGGCCCGAGCGCGGTAGCGTGCCACTGCCACTACGTGAGGAAGACAGCGACCCGGCGTTTCGGCGAAGGTTGCACGGCCTGTCTGACGCTGGGCGATTCAGATCGCGGGATTCTCGTAACCGGCAGGCTTGTCGTCACCGGGACCGGCTAGGGCGTGTCTCCCTTATGGGACTCGGTTTTGAGGCGATGCTGTCGAGGTGACGATGGCTTCGCGGTTCCGGTTTTTCAATGATGCCCAGTGGGAGTTGATTTCGAGGCTGTTGCCCTCCAATGAGGGGCGTCGCGGGCACCCCTTTGGTGACGATCGACGGGTTGTCGAGGGCATCATCTACCGGTACCGGACCGGGATTCCGTGGCGTGACCTGCCTCGTTCGGAGTTCGGGCCCTGGCAGACGGTGTGGAAGCGCCATCGTCGCTACGCCGGTGACGGTACGTGGGATCGGGTGCTGATGGCACTGTTGGCGACCGCCGATGCCGACGGCCGATTGGACTGGACGGTATCGGTAGACGCCACGATCAACCGGGCGCATCAGCACGCGACGAACACGACCCGACCCGATCAGGACACAGGGGGCTGGGTCGAATTACACGAATCTGCCGCTGACCGAGTGCGAACCCGCAGGTCACGGTATCGGGCGGTCACGGGGTGGATTGACCACCAAGATCCACACCGCCGTCGACGGCAACGGTCGACCACTGGCTGTGGTGATCACCGGTGGGCAACGCAACGACCAGGCGATGCTGGCAGGTGTGCTCGACGAGATCGTCGTGCCGCGCCACCACGGACGGTCGCGTTCGCACCCGGATGCGGTGATCGCCGACCGCGCCTACTCCAGCGGGGTCGCACGACGGATGCTGCGCGATCGTGGGATCGCCGCGGTCATCCCGCAGAAAAGCGACGAGATCGCCGCACGGCTACGCCGTGGACGACGAGGCGGGCGACCGCCGGCGTTCGACGAGATCCGCTACAAGCAGCGCAATCTCGTCGAACGATCTTTCGCCCTGCTCAAACAATGGCGCGGACTGGCCACCCGCTACGACAAGCTCGCCATCGTCTACCGCGCCGCCGTAGTCCTCAGCGCGTGCATCATCTGGACACGCCATATGGGAGACACGCCCTAACGACTGGCGGCGACGTTGGCGGCGCGCCCACACCACCGCGACGGACACGATGACCACACCCAGCAGTATCGCGGTCTCAGGGCGCCCTGAGGTGCTGCGCACGCCGCGGCGGCGGGCCGCCGGCCGGCGCAGCCTGCGGCGAGCGCGGGTGGTGACGAGTGGCATCGGCCTGGACACTAACATCCTGCTTCCTTAGCGGCTTGCGCTCAGCGGGCGTCTTGCGGTGAACCGTAACCCGGCTATCCAATTCCAGCGCGTCCGCGGTACAGATGCGGTGCGGCGAGTCCGAACCTGAGCAGCAGGCCGACGGTGCCCCAGCAGCGCCTCCGGGCGGCCGCGCACGCGGACAGGCGGCAGCGAGTTTTCGCTGCACCGGCTATGGCTGGCACTTGTTCGTCATCGCCGCTGGATCGGGCATCAGCCTGTGTGGGCGTCTCGATGAGCGCGTCGGTGATTCGGTGTGCGACGGCGTCGCCGGCCGCTGCCCCCACCTGACGGCCCGCTCGCCGTGAGCGACCCAGACGCCGTGCGGGTGGCGTCTGGGTCGCTGTTGACGAATCGTCGGCCCTAGGCTGCACCGGAACCAGCGCCGCACAGGTGGATTCGGAGCAGCGGTCAGTACCCCTGCCGCGGGGGCGGATTGGTGCCGTAGGGCGGTTGCTGCTGCGCTGGGGGTGGGTAGCCGGGCTGCTGGTAGCCGTGGGGCGGCTCACCGCCCGCATGGGCGTGTCGCTGCCCGGAGGGGCCGTCGTAGGAGCCCGGCGCTGCTGCCCCGACCTGACCGGGTTGCTGCGGAGGCATCGTGCCGTGCGGGGAGGACACCTTGTCGCGGACGTTACGACTTTCCTGCTCGGCTTTGTTGAGGTAGTCCTCCCAGCGGTGCTGCATCGGTTTGATCAGGCCGCCGCCGACCCCGACGACCAGGATGCCGCCGATCGTGCCCAGGACCGCGACCAGCACCGGCAAGGTGACTGTCAGCGCGATGCCGATCTGGTTGAGCGCGGCGATGATTCCCAGGCCGAGGATGAACACGCTGGCGATGTTGGCCAGCATTCTGCCGTAGGACAGTCCACTGAGGCTGTTGGACAACAGATCTCGCACCGCGGCGGCGATCGCCGAGGCCACCACCACGATGATCAGGGCGACGAACAGTTTGGGCAGGAACGCGATCACTCCGCTGAGCAGTTCGCTGATGGGGTTGGGGCCGAACACCCCGAACGCCAGTTGCAGCACGAACAGCACCAGCGCGTAGTAGACGATCTTCCCGGCGATGGTTGACGCGTCGTATCGGCTGTTGGCCAGGGCGCGTTTGACTCCGCCGCGTTCCACCGCGCGGTCGAACCCGACCCGTTCCAAGATTTTGTCGACCGCCTTGGAGATCAGTTTGGCCACGATCAGCCCGATGATCAGGATCAGCAGGAAGGCCACCAGTTTGGGGGCGAAGGTGGCCACCGAGCGCCACATGTCGTTCAGAGCGTCCCTCATATACACGTCCATTCCCTAGAGAGCCACGTTGCGCGGCAGCCAATAGCGAAAGTCGTCGTAGTCTCGGCGTTTTACGAAAACCGGGGCACGTGACGTTCGGCGGAGTCAATTCCCTAATTTCTACGCAGGGAAACTCGCTCTTTTGGCTCGAGGGTGGCGCGCTATTCGGCGAGCGGGTTGCCCCGGACGATGTCGATGACGGCGACGTCGATCTGGTGCCCGAGGGCGGCCACTCCGAGAAGGTCGTCGAGGATGCCGGCGGCGAGGTCGCGGACGTGGTCGGCGACCTCGGTGAGCCGGTTGCCGTAGCGGCCGGTGATCGCGACACTGATGCGCTGCAGGTCGGTGCCGTCGAGGTGGACGTCGACGGCGGCAGGGGCGCAGATCTGATCGACGCGCAGTGCTGCGGCCAGGGCGGCGCGGATGACCAGATCGCTGACCGCGATGCACCCTGGCAGCGGCGGCTGCTGGGGGTCGGGGTCCTCGGCGGTCACCGGCCAGCCGGAGCGGGGGGTGTTGCGGACTGCGGCGATCACGGTGTCGGCGATGCGATCCCAGCCGGGTTCACCCAGCTCCCGCAATGCTTGTCCGGCGCGCGAGAGCAGTACGCCGAGCGGGTCGTCCCCGTTCATTGCTGCCATCGCTGCATCCTTCGTCGAAGAGTTGATTGAGCCCGGTGGTGATGTCCGCGCGCCGCCCCGGGACTCAAGTTCAGGGTCACGCCGATCTGGGGGAACGTCAAGCCGTCGATCTCCCGCAACACCCACACCGCGCGTTGACGGACCGGTAGCTCGGCCAGCGCACGTTCCAGGGCCTCGAGAAACTCGGTGTTGGACAACACGATCGCCGGATCTCGGGCCGCCGATGGATCGATGGGGTCGATGAGGCGGTCATCGATCGGTTCGGCGTAGCGCACTCGGCGTGAGTCGATGATCTTGCGGTCACAAATGCGGAACAGCCACGTCTTGAGGGCCGCTTCACCGCGGTAGTTGTCGATTTGACGCCAGGCGGCGACGAACGTCTCCTGGACCACGTCATCGACCCCGTCGCGGTCGCTGATCATGCGCCGAACATAACCGTAGAGCAGCGGGCCGTAGCGGTGCACGATCGTTTCGAACGCCGCGCGTTCACCCAGGGCGGCGGCCGCCGCCAGGGTGCGGTCACCCAGGTGCGTTGCCGCCGAGAGCGTTTCACGGGGTGGGGTGTCCACCAAGCCGTGACCTCCTCCCGAAAGCCGGCTCGCGGCGCGAGGTGAACCAGCCACACCCGCACAAGGGCTGAGACAAAACCTTTCACGCGCACCCGAAAAATCGGGTACATGTGTTCTACATCACAATCGTGCGGTCGGACGTGCACTTCGGTGATGCGGCCCCGTCTACGCCCATGTACCCCAGACGAGAATTGTGAAAGGAACCGTGCCCATGACGAGCACCCAGCCCCCCGCCACCGCGCCGAAGTCCCCGGCCGCGGCCGCCAGCGAAACCGCCCTGACCACGTCGCACGGAAAGACCACGATCGCCGACACGGTGGTCTCCAAGATCGCCGGCCTGTCCGCGCGCGAAGTCCACGGCGTCTACGACCTGGGCGGCGGCGCGCAGCGCATCGTCGGCCAGCTCCGTGAGCGCATCCCCGGCGCCACCGTCAACCACGGCCAGGGCGTGTCGGTGGAGGTCGGCGAGAAGCAGGCGGCGATCGACATCGACATCGTCGCCGAGTACGGGGTCGCGATCACCGATCTGGCCAGCGGGATTCGCCGCAACGTCATCGCCGCGATCGAGAAGATGACCGGCCTGGAGGTCACCGAGGTCAACATCACCGTCAACGACGTGCACGTCGAGGACGACAGCGACGACGACACCAGCACCGACAGCAGCCGCCCGGCGCGGGTTCAGTAAGTGACCGAGGGGTATGCGGCGACGCCGGCACCGCAGGAGCCCGCCGACCGGCTCGCCGCCGCGGTGCTGGCGGTTCCCGGCGTCGCCGCGCTGCACCCCGGCATGTTCGGCGAGGTCGGCACCTACCTACCGGGACGGCGCGTCGCCGGCATCCGCATCACCGACAACGTCGTCGACGTCCACATCGTCGTGGTGTTCGGCGTCGCGGTGCGCGACACCGCCGCCGCGGTCCGCGCCACCGTCAGCGCCCGGCATCCCGGCGCCGAGGTCAACGTCACCGTCGAAGACGTCGCCCCCGCCCCATCATGACCGACACCCCGCCGGGCGGGCAGCACGTGGCCGCCGACCGCGACCGCCACAGCGCTCGGCGCGCGGCAGCCTGGGCGCACCATCCCGATCGCGGCGGCTCCGCAGCAGACCTCATCGCCGCGCTGGCCGAGATCGACCGCCAACCCGACGGCGGACCACCCCCGGAGGTGGTGCTGATCATCCGGCGGTCGCGGCGCGCACGACTGCACCGCTGGCTCCGTCAGTGGCGGCGCCGACACACCAGCCGCCGCTACTTCACCCTCTAACGCCCCGACTGCTCTGTCTGACAACGACTTCCACCATGTGAGAGGACCACCCCAATGACCACTGCCACCGTAGGTTTACTGGCCGGGCTGCTGCTCGGCGTCGCCGCCGCCGCCGGCGGATTCACCGGCTTCCTGATCGCTGTGATCCTGGGCGCTATCGGCTACGCGATCGGCGGGCAACGCGACGGCGAATTCGACCTCGCCACCCTCCTGCGGGGACGCGGCCGTGGCTGACACCGCGCCCGCAGTCGACCACGACCCCGGCGGTCGGGGTTCGCTGATCGTGCATGACCGCGTCGCCGAACAGATCGCCGCCAAAGCCGCCCTCGACACCGCCGGAGTTCGGCTTCAGGCCAGCGGCCTGGACAAACTCACCGGACGCACCAAACCCAAGACCCGCGTCAGCATCGCCGCCGGACGCGTCCGCGCGAAAGTCGACATCGCCGTGCCCTGGAGCTACCAACTCAGCGCCGTCAGCGCCGCCGTGCGCGACAATGTCACCTTCGCGCTCTCGCACCTGGCCGGATTGCAGGTCGACGGCGTCGACGTGGCGGTCGCCGCCGTCACCACCAACGACGCCACCACCGGAAAGCGGGTCCAATGACCGCCCCCGAACACCTCGAACACGTTCCGTCGACACACTCGACCTCCGGGCCGCTGCACAACGGCACCCGCCAACCCGAGGCCACGCCACAATCCCCGGCATCGGCCCCGCCGCCGCTGGCACCGGCGGCCGCGCACTACGTCGGCGTGATCAGCGCCCTGCTGCTGATCGCCCTCGGCGCGGCCGGCATCCGCGACGGCATCGCCGCGGCCGGCTGGATCACCGGACCCTCCTGGACCCAAGCGGCCATCAACTGGTTCGACGGCCAATCCGCGGCCGGCTGGATGGTCCCCATCGGCGCCATCCTCGCCGCCGTCGGCCTCATTCTCGTCGGGACAGCGCTGTCCCCGCGCCGCCGCAAAGCCATCCCCGTGCAGGCCAAAACCAGCGTCTACCTCGACGTCGCCGACACCGCCAAACTCGCCGCCGCCGCCGCGCGCGTCGTTCCCGGCGTCACCAAGGCCACCGCCTCGGCGACCCGCCGCGCGGTCAAAGTGACCGCCCGCACCACCGGACCCGACGTCACCAAAGACGCCATCGCCGGCGCCGTCCGCACCGCCTTGGCGCCGCTGGCCTCAGCGCCACGCATCTCGGTGCGCACCCGAGTGGAAAGGCCCTGAACCATGACCGGTACCGCCACGTTCGTCGACCGCCTCGCCGCCCTGATCCTCGGCCTGTTCCTTCTTGTGCTGGGCGTGGCCATGATCATCTGGACGACTCACCTGATCGACGGCACCCCGGTCTACCTCACCGCCCCGGGGCTGATGACCGCCGCCCAAACCGCATGGTGGCCCTGGGCCGTCACCGCCGCCGGAGTCCTGCTGGTGCTGCTCGGGGTGCGGTGGCTGATCGCGCACCGGCCCGCCCGTCGGGCCGGGGACCTCACCTTGGCCGACAGCAACCTTTCCGAAGGTTGTCTGTCGGCCAACCTCGGCTCTCTGGCTGACGCCGCGGCCGCCGAACTGCGCGAGCGCCCCGCGATCAAATCCGCCAGCGGCAAAGCCGTCATCGACCGCGGCAAACCCAGCATCCACCTCGACGTCACCGCCGCCGGCACCGACACCCTCGCCCACGCCGCCCACGCGGCCGACGAGATCGCCGCCACCACCGTCGGCATGCTCGGCGACTCCATTGCCGTGCAAACCCGCCTACACGTCAACACCCGCAAACCCAACCCCCGCCGGCTCGCGTGACCTCCGCCCACTAGCCCGGCACGCCCGGAACGCACCGAGCGCCACAGGTTTTCCCGCTCATGTACGGGCGGGAGAAGTCAACACACCACACCATCGAGAAGGGATAAACCCATGACAGACAGCAACAGCGGACCGGCCGAAGGCATCAAGGGCGTTGTCGAAGGCGTCAAGGGCAAGGCCAAAGAGGCCATCGGCGCGGTCACCGGCAACGACAGCCTGACCGAGGAGGGTAAGGCCCAGCAGGACAAAGCCGACGCCCAGCGCGACGTCGCCCAAAAGGAAGCCGAAGCCGAAGCCGCCCGCGGCGAAGCCAAGACCCACGAAGCACGCCAGAAAGCCGCCGAGTAGTCAAGTCGTGAGCTGCCCCGCCGCCCCGGCGGGGCAGCCAGCACCCCCGTCTCTCGACGCCGCGGTTCGCAGCACACGCGGCCCCCACCATCAAAGGAGAAACCCGTGATCGGAACCATCATCGGCGCCATCGTCGTCGGACTCATCGTCGGTGTGCTGGCCCGACTCGTCATGCCCGGCAAGCAGAACATCGGGGTCATCGTCACCGTGCTACTCGGCGCGATCGGCTCATTCCTGGGCACGTGGGTGTCCTACAAACTCGGATACTCCAACCAGAACGGCGGCTTCAAGATCATCCCGTTCCTTGTCGGAATCATCTTCGCCGTCATCCTCATCGCCGGCTACCTCGGCATCACCGGCCGCCGCAGCACCCGAACCCGCTAACCCGCGCGCCGCACCCCCGCCGCCGATCCAGCCGACAGGCCGTCAAGCCACGCCGGTGACAAGTCAAACACCCATCGGCGGCACTGCAAATGTCACCCGGCACTGAAAGGAACCGCCATGTTGGCACTCCTGAGTTCACCAGTGCGGCGCTGGCTGCTGGCCACGCTGCTACTGCCACTACTCGCCTTTGCCCTGGCCAAGGTTGGTCTCTACCTGCAACGCCGCAACGGCGGCGCCCCCACCCGACTGTCGCGGGCACTGCTCTCGGTGTCAGCCTTCACCCGGCGCCGCAGCAACCGCGGCAACGACCGGAACGACCTCATCGACAACCCGCGACCTGACACCCCACCCATCGCACCGCCGCCCGCGACGACCACCCTCGACGCGCCGCAGAAGTGACCACCTCCCGTTAGGACACACCATGGCCACCAAACGAGCCACCAAAAAGACCACCGGCAGCCGCAAGACTGCACCCACCACGTCGACCACGAAGAGGTCCGCTTCCCCGTCACGATCACGCACGGCGAAGGCTTCCACAAAGACCGGAAGCCGCGGCACCGCCAAGACCGCGACACCGCCGGCAGCCAGTGTTGCCGCCGCCCAGAAGGTGTTGCGCACGGTCGAACGCCGCGAAGCCGCGCTGCGCAAATCCCTTGACCAACAAACGAAGACCATCAAGAAGGTGAAGAAATCCCTCACCGAGCACCGCGACGCGGTCAAAGACCTCGAAACCGACCTCAAAAAGGTGAAGAAGACACGCAAGTCGGTGACCTCTGCCCTCTGAACGCCCTCCCGCCACCTACGTGACGGGAGGCCCGCACCGTGCCGGCCAAGCCGACGTGACCCAGTGTTCCGGCCTCGTCACCGTAACCATGACGTTCCGACGACCACGCACTCGACGGCGACACCGCGACCGTGCACGCTTCGTCTACAGAGTCGAACACAGCACCACCATCGTTGTCGCCCGTGGCGACATCGACGCGTCCAACGCCTACGATCTCCTCCAAGAAGCGCGCGGCCGCACCGTCATTCGTCACGCACCGCTGATCCTCGACCTCACCGCGGTCACGTTCCTCGGCGCAGACGGGCTGCGAACGCTCCTGGCCATCAGCCGACGACACGCCTCCACGGCAACCCCCTGGATCGTAGTACCTGGACCCGCGGCAAGCCGACTACTGCAGATCGGCGACACCGCGCGTCAGATCCCCACAGCCGAATCGGTCCCTGAAGCCCTCACCATCCTTTTTTCGGACGATCTCGTTAACGGTTAACGAGATAGTCCCAGATAGTCCCCGGTCATCGACATGGGTATTTGCGTGGCATTGAAGTAACGACGTTGGCTCCGGAGGTTTCGTGCGTGAGTTCGGTAATCACCGCTGAGAGCGTTCTAACCCTGCTTCGCAGGTGAGCATTTTCGGCAGCCAAATCCTGGTTGTGATTACGGGCCTGTGCAAGTTGACGTTGCAGAGCCTCGGCCGTGGCCGTGACGGGTCCGCACCCGACCGTCGCCTTGAACTCGTTGAGCAGATCGCTGTGATGTTCGTAGAGTCTCTGACGTGATATTCCCGATTCGTCGGCCAAGGCCACGACAGTGTGTGCGCCGCTGCTCCGCTCGGCTCTATTGTCTCGGAGGCGGTTGATAGCGGCCCGGACCAGTTGGCGTTCCTCGCCGTTGCCTGCGGTGACATTTCCCAGGAGGGTCATTCGTCTTCCCCGTCCTGCTGTGGCGTTGTCGGCGGTCGGCTGGATTCGTGTTCGGCGAGGGCCTTTCGGTGCTCGATCAGGCGCGTCTGAATTCGTTGCCGCAACGGCTCGGGGAGTTCGAGAGTCACCAGGTCGCGTTGGAGTGCCCTGACATGCTGGCGAAGGCTGGCTACGTCGCGGTCGGTATGGGCGGCGTTGACGCAGCCCAGACGGCATCGACTCCAGAAGGGTTCAGCGGAGCTGTCGCTGGGTTCCAGGCAGGCTGCGGTGGCGCGCCGGAACACGCACGTCACGACGGCGCCGTGGTGGATCTGCAAGTCCGGATTCTTTAATGCGTTAGCGACCTGACTCTTGGTGGTCACTGTTAAGCCCGCGAACGTGCGTGCCCGCTCGATGCGGGCCCGATACTCATCGGCCGCCGGGCCGGAGACGTGCTCGCCGCCTACGAGTCGTTGGGCATCGTCGTGGATGATCTCGGCACGGTGGAGGAACTGCTCGAAGGTGATGTCGTCGAGGAATCCCGAATCAGCGCCGCCGGCATAACCGTGGATCATTTGTGTGTGCAGGTGACCGTATTGCGTTGCGCCGGCGATCGTTCCGCCGGGCCGCCGCACGATGTGCCAGGCCAGTGTGCGGCGTAACCGCGGCACCTGGATCGTGCCGTTCGGGTCAGCGCCGATGAGCGGATGGCTGACTGCCGGAGCGATGTCACGGTTGAACCACCCGATGAAGCTGGTGATGTCGGTGTTGATGGAGCCGGGCGTCCTGGTCCGGGTAGCGCCGAAGAGGAACCGTTCCTGGGAGCACATGTTGAAAGCCGGGAATAGCAGATCGCTCACCGTGATCTGCTCGAGAACGCTGATGGCGTGGGCGGTTTCGTCGGTCACGACCCACGGGATCGTGGCCGGCGATCGGTTCCGACGCTGCTCATCGGCCTTCAACTGGTGACCGGACATGAGCGTCAACGCCAGTTTCGAGTCCCGACTGATACAGCCACGTCGTAGGTTCAGTGCCTCGCCGGTCCGAACACCCGAAAGGTAGGCGATCACGATGAAACAGGCAGTCGTGACGTGGCGAAGCAGATCGACGAGTGCACTCGCGCCGACTGGGTCTTCACGCCAGCGATGGGTGCCGATGGCGCTGAATGTGTCGACGCGCAACATGTCGACGTCGATCGGTAATCCATGCTTGGCCAGCAGGACTGACGTCTCTTTCATGCGTTTCAGTTCGGTGTGGTTAAGCCATCCGCCCACGGCTAGACCCTTCAGATCGACACTGGTCGTGCCGCCTGTCCGGATACCCGGAAGTGAGGCGTCATTGCGGCCCAGGGCAGCTAGCAGGCAGTCCAGTTGAGCCTTGGTGGTGTCGAACAGCGACACGGTACGGGTGGGAGCCCGACGAATGTCGGGTGCGATCTGGTGGGCCAGGCGCCGCATTGCGAGGAGTTTGCGCGCTGCGGGAAGGAGATCAGCCGCGACCGTGCGGGTCACCATCAACGCCGCCGAGAGCAGCGGCTCCATGACCTCGGGATGAATGCGCGGGGTTGTGTTCGGCTTGCCCCAGGATGACTCGTAGTTGGCGAGACCTCGTGCGCTCGCGCCGCCCCACAACGGCTCTGCGGGGAGCCGGCAATGCGGGGGCAGCGCTTCCCGGTACGCGTGCAGACGTTTGACGGCCTGCAGCGCCGAGCGTTTGGAGCCGGCGCTGACACCGCTGGTCTCGGTCACGTGGCGCAGATAGCCATCGAGGTGTTCGGTGCTGACCTGGCCGAACGATGTGACACCCATGTCCGCCAGCCATATCGCGAACCGTCGCAACGGCACCAGCTCGCCCAAGATCGTCTTGATGTGCGGATACAGCGATCGGGCACTGTCAAGGCGCGGTGGGTCGTCGACGATGTTGAGCAGGGCGAACAGATAGAGCTTGCAGGCGTGGCGAAACGGCGTCGGGAACCCCTCCCAGTGCACGGCTTGTCCCGCGCTGTGGCGGTCCTCGATCGCCGCGGACAGATCCCACACCGGGTCGCCGAATCGGCATCGGATCCCGTCGATATGAAGCGTGCGGTTGATCACGACCTCTGTTGCGGGGGCGACGGAGACACCAGCCACGACGTCGAGTGCTTCAGCTGTGCTCGTCATGATGCTTCAAGGTTTCCTGTCAGCAGGAGGTTGACCGTCTGGTGATCGGCGGCGGTGATGTCGTCTCGCGCGGCGCTCAGCTGGGCCTGCTCGTACTCGGCGAAAATGCCGTCCAGTTGAGCGAGAGGACCCGCGTGATCGGCGATCCACCGCTCGATGGGCATTTCTTGGCGCAGGCCGCGAAGCCGGTCGGCAACGACCAATTGAACAGGTAGGTGGCGCGGGAAGGCGCGAGCGTTGCTGCAGTCCAGGCATGCCATGAACGACTGGCGACACCGCTTACCGTCGACCGGCGAATGGTCGAAATCAGCGCACGCGCCCAGCACGGCGTCCTGGCCGGATCCGTCGTCGTCGGTATCCGGTTGCACCGTCATCGACCGTCGGGCCAGTGCGCGTGCAACCTGGTCATCGAGGGCCTCGGCGACGATCTGGAATCCCTCGTGGCGCACAGAGTCCATGCGACTCAGATAGCGCGCCAACGTGGCCGGGGTGTGAGATATGGGTTTTCGGACCTGCTCCAGGTAGGTCTTGCGCAGCCGGTCCATACTGATCCCGAGGAGCAACTCGTCATGCTCGGCACCGCCGGTCAGCCACGGCGCCAGCCACCGCCGTCGAGCATTCACCCCAGAGGCGGTGCTGCTGATGCCGTATCCGAAAAGTTTCCGTTCGGCATTATCAGGCTGGGCGCTAAAGTACACGAAGGCGTGCTGGGACCCGGTCAACGCGCGGGCCGGTTCAGTCAGTTCCAGCAGCACCATGAAGACTCCGTACGCGGTCGTCAGCGACGTATTGAGCACTGCAGCGCGCCGATTCTGGCCACCAAGCGGCCGCAGCTCGGGGCGCAACGCGGTCACCGGCACCGTCATCGCCGACCGTTTCCCACGGCGGGGCTTGTTGGCGCTGACGAACACGATGCCGGGCTCATCGGGACTGCTAGCGTGTCTGTGCGGCGCGGGCAGCGAGTCCAGCGTCGACAGATTCAGGCCCGTCAGGCCCGCGAGGAGAACACCAGATGCCCACGCCTCGCCCGGGCTGAGATGCAGGAACAACTGAAGGTGGCATCCACCGGCCGCGGCGGCTACTCGCCGCGTCACGTAAGCCCGTGCACCCGAGGCAGTACGAGGGAAGTCGCCCTCACGGGCGCAGTGGTCGAGCACTTCGGCCAGACTACGACGGGGGTCTGCGCGGGGTAGGTGATCGAACCGTCCCGCACGATAGTCGTCGACCATCTTCCAATGAGTCTTCAGCCGGGTCCGCGCCCGTCGAACCATTCCCCGTGCCACGACGTTGATGCGGCGCATCTCCTCCGCGGAGTAGGGCTGGCGTGCCGTGTTCGTCTTCGGGTGACGCACGCGCGTGAACGCCTGGCGTGCCTCGTCGGAGACGACGGGACTGCAGCGCAGCAGTGTCTTCAGGTCATGCAACGGGCCAGGACCGCTGGGTACCCGACACGACAAGGTGAGTAGCCGGGCATCCGAGGCGGACAAACCTGCCAGTCCCTGCAGTCCTGTTCGGTTTTCGGCGAGCCAGCAGCAGGCGTGCCGGGCAGACTGCCACAGCGCACCGGCGCCCCTGAGCCGCTTGGATACGCCCAGAACACCGGTGGCATCTTCGAACGCAGCCGCGAAATCGTGGCGGATTCCGTCGTTGCCGGGCAGGGACCCGAAGTCGAAGTCCTTCGACTGCGTACCGTCCTCGCTGACGAACGTCACGATCAGCCCGCGTCGCCTCGATTCGGGTCGCCACGCTGAATCCGGCTGCGTCGCAGGGCGACCCGTCACGTTGGGGCCGTCAGCACACGCGGTTCGCCGCCACCGACTGTTGCGACGAGACGCTCGAGTGATTGCCGATCGTCGGCATCCATCAGCGCGATGAGCTCCTCGACCTGCAGCACCTGAAACGGCTCGAGGTAGACGCTCCGTGTCACCTCGGCACTGCGATGGCCGAGAAGTGTCGCCAAAAGGAACCACACATCACCGAGCTGATTACGGAAGTCGCGCTGCTCCTGCTTGGTCAACATATCGGTACGGCGCCAAGCGACGAACGTGGCGATGCAATACCACCGCAGCGCAAAAGAATGCCTCAGCATGTGGGGACGGCACCACAACGGCGTTTCCCCTGATGGTGCAAGCGCTTTCGCGACCCTAGAATTCGCGCGGTCGAATGTCTTGTACCAGGAATGTTTGGGGCGAGGTGTTCCGTCGTGATTCAGCCACAGCCACATCGGCTCCAGGCCACCACGTCCCCTGCGAAACAACGTCATTCGTGTCGACGGCCCGAGTGCATCCAGCCGAACCGTACGACGCGATCCCGTCGCATCAATGACCTCCAGCTGTCCATCACGGCGAGCCTGTTCAACGATCCACCGGTCGGCTACCTGCTCATAGCGACCAGCACGTTGCGCACGGGCGATAGCAGCAGTACGACTACCTTCCTGGAGATAGAAGTAGACTTGTTGGGCGACGCGGCGCCGCATCCAGAACGCTCGCCCGCTGCCACCCTTCGCGCAATGAGACGCGACGCGCGAACGAATGAGCCCCTCAAAGCCCGGCTCGGGCACCTCAATGGTCAGCATGCTGGCCCACTCGCCGATTCGTAAACCCGTCCCGAACAACCCCTCCACGAACGCGACGTCGCGATCCTCAGTAGCTCCCCGCCAATCCTGGCGCGGCACGCCCTCCCTTTCGAAACCGCGCAACCCCAGGTTTCGCCACAACCGGAATGCTTGCGGGGTAAGCCATTTCACGTCGGCTCTACGCATTCCCGACGGCGTGCTCTCCAACACGGCTTGGTTCCCGCCCATCCACGACGTGGCAATCGCACGGGCCCGGACGGGGTTGTCAATTCCGTGCTGCTCGGCCGCCCACGAGTAGAAACCGCGGATCGCCGCGCGATCGACACAGAAACTATTTGAACTCACGTGCTGAGGATTCTCCTCAGCCGACAAACGCCATTCCTTGAACGCAGCCAGTTCCGATCGCGACGCCTGATCCCAGCGAACGCCCATCGCGTGCAGAAAATCGAGCCACACCTTCAGCGACAAGGCGTAACGACGCAATGTCCCCGTTGCTCGTCCCCGCACCAGCGTGGGGTTCCCCAGAAAAAGTGGACGCGGTTAGCTTGCTTCCAGGGTGACACTCATGGTGCGTTCGTAGCTAATTGGTGAGCGCTGACCGATCGCCGAGTGCCTACGTTGATGATTGTAGAATCGCATCCAATTGTCAACTGCTGCAATCAATTCGACTTTCGTCGCGAAAGTGTGCCGGTAGTAGAACTCATGCTTGAACGTCGACCACAGCGATTCGGCACCGGCGTTATCCCAGCATTGACCGGCTAATGCGGGCTCAGGGAGCTGTGTTGGCGTGCGGAGTGGTTCATTGTCGGGGTGGTGTGGTGAGTTTGCGGAGTTGTTCGTCGTGGCGTTTGACGCGTGCGGCGAGTGCTTCGACGGCGGTGCGTAGGTGGGCGACGTCGGTGGCCAGGCCGGTGAGGGTGCGGGCGTCGGTTTGTCGGGTGCGGTGTTCGTCGACGATGGCGCGGAGCTGGCGGTCGCGGTAGAGGGTGGCGCGGCTGATCTGGGCGTGCTCGGCGACGGCGGTGAAGGTGATGGGCTGGCCGGCGGTGGCGAGGTTGGCGCAGACCCGTTCGACGCGCAGCAGGGCGGGTTCGTTCATGCGGATGCCGCTGCGGTGATGAGCGCGTCGAGTCGGGAGACGAGCTTGCGGTGGCGGTCGGCTTCGTTGATCCATCCCCGTTTTTCTGCGTCTACGGCCAGATCGTGGGCGTCGATGCGTTGGGCGGCAAGGACAGCGAGGTGGGTGGCGTCGGTGTGGAAGCTGGGACAGTGTTCGCAGATGTTGGCATACGGGCAGGACCCTTGCGCGGGTGCGCGTAGGCAGTATCCGCCGGCCAGGCGGGATTTGATGGCCGGGGTGTCTTTCCAGCCGGTGCCGGTGATATCGGTCAGCGGCAACCCGACTGCGGTGGTGGTGGGCAGCGCTCCGATATGACTTTTGGCCAGGTCCAAGGCGCGTTCGTATTCGGTGCGTACGGTGTGGTCGAAGAGGTGGGCATATCGCAGACTCATCTGGGAGGAGACGTGGCCCAGCAGTGCCATGAGGGCCTGCAGCGATACTCCAGCGTTGATCAGTGCAGTGGCATAGGTGTGTCGCAGTTGATGCGGTGTGATGTGTCCTAGGCCAGCAGCTTGGGCTGCCCGGTTCAGTTCTTCGCGTATTGCGTTCTGGGACAGTCTTTTCCCGTGGTGAGTGAACAGGAAGTCGGCGGGGGCGCCGGTGCGGGGATGGATCATCGGTCGCCCGCAGGAGCGGGTTGTGGTGATGCGGTCCACGAGGGTGAGGACCTCGTCGTCGACGGGGATCATGCGTTCGGAGTTGAGCTTGCCGAGGGGAACTTTGAGCCACGATCCCTGGCCCGGGATCTCGTGGATGCAGTCGAGTTCGAGGTCGAGCAGTTCACCGATGCGCAGTCCGCAGGCCCGCTGCACCAGCAGGGCGTCAGCGGCGAGTCGGTAAGGTGATTTCGCCAGGGCGGCAGTGAGTGTGCGGTCTGCATCGACCGGTAGATATCGGGGCAGACAGCGGGGTGGCCGCGGCATGTCGGTGCGGAAGATCAGGCGCCGCGGTGGGGCGTCGTCCCATCCCCATTCGGTGATTTCGGCCAGGAAGTTGCCCACCGCGTGGATGCGTCGGATCCGGTCGGCGATGGTGATCGGCTCACCGGTGACGCTGTTGGTGGCGGTGGTCAGCGAGGTGATGAACGGCTCGATGTGCCGGCGGCGGTCCAGTTGGTTCAGCGAGGTCAGGCTGGGGTCGGTGGCGGCGAGGTAGCGGCCGAAATGTGCCAATCGGGTGGCCAGGAGCTGACCGTTTTGGGCACGCAGGTGGCGTATTTGCGGTTCAGATAGGCCACGAACTCCGGCCGCAGCGCCGCCGGGACGTCGGCCATGCGCTCCTCGAGGGTCAACGGGGCGACCGCCGGAGGTGCTTGGTCGTCGAGGATGCCGAGGTGGAACAGGATCTGGCGGGCACTGTGGGTGGTGCTGCGATAGTGCCTGGCACCGCGGCCGGTGCGTTCCTGTCGGCTATCGCAAGCGTGCAGCAACTCTTGCAGATCATGTTCCCGCAGATCGGCCAGGGGGCGGGCGGTCTGGATCAGCAGGCGGGCGATGATCTGCGAGCCGATCGCCGAAGCGACCCGCTGACTGAAACCCAATTCGGCTGCTGCGCGCAGGAACTGATCGAGGTCGGGTTGCAGGCAGCTGTCGGTCAGCTCGTGCCAGAGGCTGCAGAGTTTGCGGTGCACGAGGTAGTCGTAACCCGGTTGCAGCCGTCGGCTGACCATCAGGAACGTGATAAACGGCCGCGTCGAACAGTTCGCCGCCAACTGCTGCTGCAGTGGGATGTCGGCCCAGGTCTGGACTCGGGGCCAGCGCCGTAGAAACGATCGGGCGGCTTGGGCATAAGCGGTGTTGCCGCGGTCCCGGCGTTGTAGGTGAACCAGGTAGGCAGCGTAGATCTGCGCCGGTGTTTCAGGGGCGGGAACGTAATCGTGTTCGGGCAGCATCGTATTCCGCCTTGACGTGGATGGGTGCCAGATGGATGTAGCGGGCTGTGGTGTCGATGTGGGAGTGCCCGAGCAGAGCTTGCATCACCGCCAGATCCACCCCGGCCTCGGCCATCGCGGTGCCGAAGGTATGTCGTAACGCATGCGGGTGACCCGCGAGCACCCCGGTCTTGGCTCGGTGATACCGGAAGATTGTGCGTAAACCGGCCGCGGTCAAGGGTTGGCCCCGATGCGGGCCTTTCGCGACCAGGAATAGGAGGTTGCTGTCCGATTCGGGTCTTTCAACGAGCAGATAGGTTTGGATCAGCCCGGCGACCTCCACATCGAGAGGCACGCGGCGCTCCTTGGCGCCTTTGCCCATCACCTTCACCCAGCGGGCACCGATATCGACATCGGTCACGTTGAGGGTCAGCAGTTCTCCAGATCGAAGCCCGGACAACAACATCAGCCCAGCCAGTGCCCGGTCACGCCACGTCCGCAGGCTCGATAACAGCTGAGCGGTCTCGATGACGATTCAAGGCCCGCGGCAGCCGACGCGGTTCGCGCAGCCGCAGCGCCGATCGGCGTTTGGGCCGGACCAAATGTCCAAGCAAGCCGGTGCGTTCCTCAGCGCTGACCCGACGGGCTTCGCGGCCACTAGGGATCGGGCTCCGCAGCCTGGGGTCACGCAGTTCGCGGAACTGGTACAGGCCGGTCAATGCGGCAAGGCGGTGGTTGATGGTCATCGACGAGTAGTGGTCGTAGGCCGCGCCGGTCATCGACACCACATTGGCGGGGCGCCCCGCGATCGGAGTCTGCCGGCAGTGCCGCATGAAGTCCAGCACCGTCTCGGTGGTCACCGCACTCAATGTGACATCGACGTCGTCGAGCCAACGGCAGAATGCCAGCAGGTCATAGCCGTAGGCCCGCAGCGTGCGGGGAGAATAATTCCGGTCGGCCAAATACCCCAGGTACTCGTTGACCAACGCGTACTTCTCACAGCCCGGACCGGACAACACCCAGGCGACATCGGTGCCTGGGTGCAGACGCAGCTGATGCTGAATCGCCATAAGACAAGTGCAACCCCGCCGCCTACCGCCAGTCAAGCATTTTCCTTGCTGGCGTGTCGTTTACGTGCCTGCATTCTCCCGGATTAGCCGGTCAACAGGCAGTCGGCTACCGACCCGATCGAGGGCAGGATGCCCTCCTGGGCAAGGTGGTCGGTGAAGGTGATGGAGGTGTATTGCGACCCGGCATCGGCGTGACCGATGAGCTCTCCGCGGACGACGGGGTGGCCCTCACGGTTGCGCGCCCACAAGGCCATGCGGAGCGGCACGTCGACCAGCTCGACGGCCTTGGTGGGTGCCACGTTCCACGCGATGATCTTCTGGGCGAACACGTCGAGGATGAACGCGACGTAGACGAATCCCACCCAGGTGCGGACGTAGGTGAAGTCCATGACCCAGGTGCGGTTGGGCGCTTCGGCGGTGAAGTCCCGATCAAGGAGATCGCCGGCGCGCGTGCCGTCCTTGGCCGCGATAGTGGTCCGAATCCCCTTTGAGCGTCGGACACCCTGCAGGCCAAGCAATCTCATCGCCCGGTCCACACTGCCCGGCGACGCGGCCGGAGTGGTGCGCTTCACCAGCGCTGTCATCTTCCGACGGCCGTAAAGACCTTCTGGGGTCATCCGCCGCACTCCTGCGTGATCGACCTTCCAGACCAGGTCGCGGACCTGATCGGCGACCATGGCGTCGGTGATCGTCCGGTCAGCGACAGGCCGGTTGGCTCGTGCCCAGTCACGGTAGGTCCGCGCGGCGATCTGAGGGCCCTGCTCACGCAGGACTCGGCAGATCGACTCGACCGCGTGGCCCTGGGCCCGCAGCTCGTCGATGAACGCGACGATCATCGGTTGCGGGGGTCGAGTTCCCCCGCGAAGAAAATTGAGGCCCGCCGCAGGATCTCGTTGTCCTCCTCGAGCCGACGGACCTTGGCCTTGAGTTCCTTGATCTCAGCGAGCTCCTCGCTCGTAGCGCCGTGGCGCTGACCCCCGTCGATCTGGGCCTGCACGACCCAGCGGCGCACCGATTCCTTCCCCACGCCCTCACGCCGCGCGACGGCCTCACACGCGGCAGTCACCGACGGGTACTGCGGCAAGGTATCCAGCACCTGCCGCACGCAGCGCTCCCTGACGTTCGGGTCGATCTTCTTCGGCATGGCTTGCATCCTTCCAACTCAGAAAGATGCGGCATCAAACCTGGGGCGCTTCAGTCTTCATCAAATCTTCATCGGATCACGAACCGACCCATACTCGGCATGCTGAGGCTGGGGTGCGGCGGCGCAAGGGCTTGCCGTGTGGACGCATGGTGTCACGAAGATGTTCGAGGAAGGATGTGCGATGCAGCACAAGCGTTTTGGATTCGGGCTTGCGGCGCTTGCGGCGTCGGCCCTGTATATCAGCGGCTGTTCGAATGCAACGAACGAGTCTCAGTCATCGTCGTCGAGCACCACCTCGGCAGCAGCGTCGGCGTCGGCTTCGCCCAGTGCTGCGAGCAGTGACGCTGCCCATAACGATGCTGATGTGACGTTCGCTCAGGGCATGATCCCTCATCATCAGCAGGCGATCGAGATGAGCGACATGCTGCTCGGCAAGCAGGGAGTTGATCCTGAAGTAGTGTCACTCGCCAACGAGATCAAGAACGCTCAGGGTCCTGAGATCGAACAGATGCAGGGCTGGCTGCAGGACTGGGGAGTGTCCTCGTCGACAACGGCCCCCAGCACCGCCGCAATGCCCGGTCATGACATGCCTGGCCATCAAATGCCCAGCGGAGACATGGGTGATATGCCGGGTATGAGCGGCGGCGGTATGGGCATGATGTCGGAAGCCGATATGGCTGCACTGCAGAACGCGCAGGGCGCTGAGGCTAGCCGACTCTTTTTGACGCAGATGATCGAGCATCACAAGGGCGCGATCATGATGGCGCAGCAGGAAGTTGACAACGGCCAGTTCCCGGCGGCAGTCGAGATGGCGCGCAACATCGTGTCTTCTCAGCAAGCAGAGATCGACACGATGCAGGGAATGTTGGACAAGTAGCGCGGAGAGGGCACTAGTCAGGGACGCGTTGAGCAGCCGTCGCAGGGTGGTGTTCGCTGCGTATCGGGGTGATGGGCAGGGCGATGGTGAATGTTGCGCCGGCGCCGGGTCCAGCACTGGCTACCGAGATCGATCCGCCGTGCGCTTCGATGAGCGCTTTGGCGATGGCGAGCCCGATACCGGCGCCGCCATGCTCGCGGTCGCGGGCGGTGTCTGCCCGGTAGAACCGTTCGAACACTCGGGTGACGTGCTCAGCGGCTATCCCTTCTCCGGTGTCAGCGACAGCGATTTTTACCTGGTCGCCGTCACGAAGACAGTGAAGGTGTACCGACCCGCCGGGCGGTGTGTGCCGTAGCGCATTCTCCAGCAGGTTTCCCAACACTTGAGACAGTCGTTGTTCGTCGGCCCAAAGCGGCGGTAGCGGTTGCGGGAGGTGTACGTGCAGTCCGACCCCCTTGGCGTCATAGCGTTCTTGTGCTGCTGCGACGCACTGGCGGGTTAGGCGGTCCACGTCGAGGGAGGCGTATGACATAGACACCGCACTTTCCTCGGCCTTCGCCAGCGCGGCGACGTCATCGGAGAATCGCACCAGCCGACGGGTCTGGTCGCGCAGCATGGCTGCTGTCTGGGGTGTCAAGGAGCGCACGCCGTCTTCGAGTGCCTCGATGTAGGCCTCGAGTACTGCCACGGGTGTGCGGATCTCGTGCGCGAGGTCTCCGAACAGTTGCTGGCGTGTCGAATCGACGGCTTGAAGCCGGGAGGCCATTTGGTTGAATGCGGTTGCGAGGGCGTCGAAGTCATCGCCGAGGCGCGGCGGTGACACGCGGATGTCGTAGTTCCCTTCAGCGACATCGGTGGCCGCGGCGGCGACTTCGGTGATGGACCGTTGGAGGCGTCGACTGACGTAGAAGCTGACCGCGAGGGCGGCCAGTGCTGACACCGCTAAAGCGCCTCCGATGGAGATCACCGTTGCGTAGCCGTAGGCCTCTTCGGCGTGGACTTCTTCCAGGGAGTCCATCGGGACACCGGCACGGTGGAGGTGTTCGCGGAACAGCGGTGGGCCGACCACGGCAGCGACCACCGCGGTCGTCGCCGCTCCGGCCGCCAGCACGATGGCTTGGGCCGCCAGGAGTCGCAGGCCGATACCGGGACGGCCCGGCCGTCGACGCCGGCGAGGGGTCGACGTAGGTGGGGGAGTCACTGTCCGGTTCCCATCCGGTATCCGACACCTCGAACCGTGGCGATGTAGCGGGGGCGTGCGGCGTCGTCGCCGAGTTTGCGTCGTAAGTGTCCGATGTGGACGTCGACGAGGTGTTCGTTGCCGACCCAGGGTTCGTCGCGGATTATTTCGAGAAGTTGTCGGCGGCTCAGCACGATTCCTGGCCGCGCGGACAGGGCTTCGAGAATGTCGAATTCGGTGCGGGTCAACAGGATCAGTTCGTCGTCGATATGTACCTCACGGGCGGCGACGTCGATGCTCAGTGCGCCGAAGCGGCGCGGCGGGGCTGTCTCTCGTTCGGCGGGTGCGGCGGCTGTTTGCAGGATGCGGGGTCGCCGCAGCATGGCGCGGATGCGCGCGACCAGCTCGCGGGGACTGAAGGGTTTGGTGATGTAGTCGTCGGCGCCGACGGTGAGGCCGAGCACGGTATCCAGTTCGGTGTCACGGGCGGTGAGCATGACGACGTAGGCGTCGGAGAAGGTCCGCAATTGCCGGCAGACCTCGAGTCCGTCGATGCCGGGTAGGCCGAGGTCAAGGATGACGACATCGGGATCCAGGTCGCGTGCGACGGCGATTGCGTCGACACCGTTGCCGGCGACGACGGCTTCGAACTGCTCGCGTTCGAGATAGCTGGCCACCACTTCGGCCAGGGGGAGTTCGTCGTCGACGACCAGCGCGCGGTATCCCTTCGCGCTCTCAGGCGCGCCCAGGTGGTGGTGCTGCATGTCCCATATGGTGCCTGCTGGTGCGCCCGTAACCAGGTATGGCTGACCGGGCGGCTCGATCTTCAGCAGATCTTCACACGACTCATACCGTTTTCCTCCTGCGGTGGGGTGAGGCTCACTGCGGAGGAGGGCCTGACATGCGTTGGCTGATGGACGTGTGCCCGAACAGTCTCGGGTGGCAAGCGTGGCTGATCCTGTGTGCCGTGGTCGTGGCGCTGTGGGCGGCTGCGATCGCCGGCGCGACGGCGCTATTTAACGCCTCTCGCTGGCCGCGTCGTTCGGGGCGGCCTGACGTGCCCGAGGAGGCCGATTCGCAGCGGCCGCACCGCGGCGCACTGACCGGTCCACCTGCGCGGCATCGCGGCGACGTCAATATTCGATCAAGCGGGTGACGTAGGGCGTCATGCCGGAGGTGCGCACGGGCGAGATCTTGACGACCGACCCGGTGTAGGGGGCTTCGATCATCATGCCGTCGCCCAGATACATCGCTTCGTGCTGGCTGGCGTTGGGGCCGTAAAAGATGAGGTCACCGCGTCGCATCTGTGACGAGGGGATCTTGCGGCCTGCGTTGTATTGCGACCCGGAGTAGTGGTCGAGTTTGATGCCGACGCCGGCGAAGGCATACAGCATCAGGCCCGAACAGTCGAAACCCACGGTGTTGGCGCCCTGGTCGATGCCTCGTGACGGGCCGTTGGCGTTGCCGCCGCCCCAGGAGTAAGGCACGCCCAGTTGTGACATGGCGCGGCGAATCACGAACTCTGAGGCCTGGCGGCCGTAGAGGCGGGGGATGCGTCCGTTGGTGATGCCGGGATCTGCGGCGGCGGTGACTGGAGACAGAATGCCGAGTTTGGTGAGGAACTTGCGGCCCATGTCGGCCGTCAGCTGCGCCGAGGTCGCCATGATCTTGAGGACGGCATTGATGATGGCCACCGGGTCGCCGACCACGTTAGCGCTGGGCACCATCGGCAGCGTGGTGTCCCACAGGCCCCCCTTGGTGGCGCCCCCCGGCGACGTGGTGCCGCGGTCCCAGGGAGCGCCGGATACCGGAACAGTGCCGGGTTGCGCCGCACTGGGCGCGGCGGCTGTCGCCGCCACCGGTCGGGCAGCTTCCAGTCGAGCTTGAGCGGAGTCGCGTTCGGTAGCGAGCCGTTCGACCTCGCGTCGCTGTGCGGTAAACGTCTGCTGGGCGTCCCGGAGTGCGGCTACCGCGTCGTCTTGCCGGCGTTGGGCGTCTGCGGCGGCGCTCTCGGCGCGCGCCCGCGCTGCCGTCGCAGCAGAAAGCTTGTTGGCCTGATCGGTCTGCCGACGCAAGAGGTCGTCGTGGACCCGCTGGAAGCTGATGGTGAGGGTCTGCTGGGTCGAGGCCCCGGCCAGGATCTCCTCGGGACTTTGCGCCAGCGGCAACGCACCCGACGGCCCGTTCATATAGGTCGACGCGGCGAAGCGGTCAAAACGCTGTTGTGCGGCCTCGATCGCGTGTTGACTGGCGGTAAGGGCTTGGTCGCTGGCAACAACGTCGCGTCGGGCCTGCGCGAGGGTGTCGCGAGCGGCCGCGATTTCGACCAGGGCACGGTTGACGCCCTCTTGCTTGATCTGGATGTCGCTACCGACGTCGGCCATCCGCTGGTTCGCTTCGGCGACCGCCGCAACCAATGAGGGAACGTCGTCGCGGTCGGGGCTGCCGTCATGCCCGGCAACAGCGGTGCCCGGGGCGCTGATCACCAGTGCCGGCATTAATGCGAAGAGACTCAGAAAAGAAGTGAGGCGCCGCATCGAATCTCCTCAGCTGGGGTGAGCGTTGTCGAGCCGCGCACCTAAGCCGAAAGGCACCCGCGGCACTCCTACTACCGAGCTAAGTACGTAGCACAATAGTACGTAGACGGAACGTACATCACTTTGGTATCAGGAGGAACGTCTGTCACAGTCTCAGGTCGGTTACAACTGTGCGCCACGGGCGCTAGGTTCACGCGCCGCGGCCGGTAGTGCAGATGCTGGCCCTATGCGGTCCAGGTGAGGCGTATCGCGGCTTTTCCCAGCTCGGCGGCTACATTGGGGACTGAAGAGCTCGGGGCGCGAGGAGGCCAGCTCGTCGCGGAGAGCGGGAGGCGCAAATGGAACAGCGAGGATTCGGCGACCTCGAAGCGGTGGTCATGGATTGCGTGTGGGATTACGCCGAGCCTGTCACGGTGCGTGAGGTTTTCGACGAGATCTCTCAACGGCGCCAGATCGCTTACACCACCGTGATGTCGACGATGGACAACCTGTACCGCAAGCGCTGGTTGCAACGTCAGCGCGATGGGAAAGCGTACGTGTATCAGGCGTCCATGAGCCGCGAGGAGCGTTCCGCGCGTTTGATGAAGGCCGCGTTCGACGCCGGCGGGGATACCGATGCGGTGCTGGCCTTCTTTGTTGAGCAGATGAACGCCGAGCAGTCCGCTCAATTGAAGGCGGCTCTGCGCAAGGGTCGTCGGTGATGACCGCCGCGCTGTGGCTGCTCCTCTACGGCAGCGCGCTGGCCTGGTGGGCGCCACCGGTCCTGAGGCGGATGACCCGTCACGGCATCAGCCCCCATATGGGAGTGGCCGCCTGGCTGGCCACCGTCGCCGCGACGCTGACGGCGTGGCTCGTCGCGCTGATCATGGTCATCGGCGCAACGACGGACAGTATTCGTACGGGCGCGGTCGTGACGCTGTGCCTGGAGCTGTTTGGCTTCTCCGAGCACACCCCCATGGCCGGACGAATCGGTTCTGTTGTTCTCATCGCGGTAGGAACCCTGACGTCAGGGTTCGTCGTAATGCGGATCGGTCGCTGCTTGTCGCGGCTGCGGGCGCGAAGTCACGAGCACGCGCGTGCCGCGCGGATCGTCGGCCGACCCACCGACCATCCCAATGTGGTGGTCGTGGAGGCCGACCGGCCTGCTGCCTACTGCGTGGTCGGACGCCCGAACGCCATCATCGTCACCTCCGCGGCGATGAAGTCGTTGAACCGATCACAGCTCAAAGCGGTTCTGGCGCATGAAAACGCGCACATCTCGGGGCGCCACCACCACATCCTCATGGCGCTCCGCGCTTTGGGGGGCACACTGCCGCGGCTTCCGCTTTTCGCGACGGCCCCTCATCGTGTGGGTGAACTGCTGGAGATGTGCGCTGACGACACCGCCGTGCGCCGCGTCGGCACGCATCCGCTGTTGGCTGGTTTATCTGCTCTGGCCGGAGAACACCCGCCTGCGCGGGAAGGCCTCGCCGCGGCGGGAACAGCGGTCATCGCGCGAGCGCAGCGCCTGCTCACCCCCACACGCCGGCACGTGCGATGGCGCCACCGCATCTGCCTGACAGCCGCGATCACCGCCATGCTCGCCACACCCGCTCTCATCCAGGTGCTCTGCCACCACTAGCGCCTCAACGCCGGCCGCACGCTGCGCAGGTGGAGCCAATGCGCGTAGGCCGCCAGCAAAGGAAACACCGCTTGGCGCGCGGGCCGATAGAGAGCAAATTATCTACGTAGTAAAACCGTAGATGATCTGCGGTACAAGCAGCGCTCCGATCTATTGCATCTCCTTCGCGGAACCTCCAAAAGGGCGTTTTCGCAAGGGCATCGGGCGAAGTCGATCGTGCGACGGAACGGCCGGTTGGCTCGGCGCGACGGCGGTCGCGCTCTGATCACAACCCGGCATCGGCTCAGGGGCCGAGCCTGAATTCGCCGATCCGCTGCTACAGTCGGCAACATCGTGAAGTACTTCGACGCGAACTCTGGGCAACGCCGCCGCGCCATCGTCGCGGCGTTGATCGCGTTCTGGACCGTCATCGTCGGAGCCGAGTGGGCACTGCCCGGCGTGAATGCGGCACCTACGCACGGACCGCACACCCTGGCCACCAGTGCGGTCGGCGCGCCGATGTCTGTCGAGCTCGACCACCCCCACGTCTCCCAACCCGACGCCGAGTGCACGCCCGACACATTGGCCGAAGCGATCCTGCCGCGGGGAACGGTTTCCCTGATCGCGCTCGCGTTGGGCCTCGTCGTGGTTGTGCTTCCGCTGCTGTGGTGCCAGGCGGCGAAGGCGCCTATCCGCGGTCCACCACGGAACGCCCGCGCCCTGCGCACCGGCCGCGACGTGCTCGCCCACCTGTGTATCGCGCGCCGCTGATCGGCTAGCGTCAGGCCCCGTCGTCTTCGACGGTGGCCGGTGACCGCTACCTGCCGTCAGTCGCCGCGCTTCGTCGCGGCCTCACAGAAGCGACATTCATCGATGAATCCTGCCCTGCCAATCCGCCATGCACGCACTTCCCACACCCGATCGGCACAGCCACAACGCGGCCGCAACGAGCGGCCGGCCACCATGGTTGGCCAGACCCCTGTCTTGAGAATCAGCGCACCGTTCACGTCAGAAGAGCGGGGCTTTTGGGCCAAACTCGAAGGCTTCAACCCGGGAGGGATGAAAGACCGACCCGCGCTACACATGGTCGAACGCGCCCGCTCCCGCGGGGCACTTGCCCCCGGCGCCCGCATAGTCGAATCCACCAGCGGGACACTGGGGTTGGGTCTCGCACTAGCCGGAACGGTCTACGGGCACCCCGTCACCTTGGTCACCGACCCCGGGATGGAGCCGATCATTCAGAATATGCTCGCCGCATTCGGCGCCGACATCGAATTGGTCACTGAACCGCACCCACAGGGAGGCTGGCAGCAGGCTCGCCGTGACCGCGTGCAGAAGATCTTGGCCACCGACCCGCGCGCGTGGCATCCCGATCAATACAGCAACCCCGATAACGTCGAGGCCTACCGCGGGCTCGCGTTGGAACTGAACGAACAACTCGGCGCCGTTGATGTCCTGGTGTGCTCGGTGGGCACCGGAGGCCACTCGGCCGGCGTCGCACGCGTCCTCCGAGAATTTAACCCGCAGCTGCGGCTGATCGGCGTCGACACGGTGGGCTCGACGATCTTCGGCCAGCCCGCGGCTTCTCGGCTCATGCGCGGCCTGGGATCGAGCATCTATCCCGGCAACGTCGACTACCAAGCGTTCAACGAAGTGCATTGGGTTGCCCCCGCGGAGTCGGTGTGGGCATGCCGCACCCTGGCGGCCACCCACTACGCCAGTGGCGGCTGGAGCGTCGGTGCGGTCGCCCTAGTTGCAGGCTGGGTCGCACGCAATAGCCCTGCCGGAGCCACTGTCGCAGCGATCTTCCCGGACGGTCCGCAGCGCTACTTCGACACCATCTACAACGACGACTACTGCCGCGCCCACGGCCTGCTCGACGCAGCGCTCCCACGGCATCCCGCCACCATTGAGGACCCGATGACCCAGACAGTCACGGCGTGGACGCGATGCACCACCGTTGTCGACCCCACCGAGAGGCAGTCACGATGACCCTGCTGTCAGCCTTCCGCAGCTTTGGTTGGCCCAGTCGGATGCTGATGATCAACCAATTCGGCATCAACCTGGGCTTTTACATGCTCATGCCTTACCTGGCCGGCTACCTCGCCGGCCCGTTGGGGCTGGCCGCGTGGGCCATCGGCCTGGTGCTGGGTGTACGTAACTTCTCCCAGCAAGGCATGTTTCTCATCGGCGGCACTCTGGCAGACCGGCTGGGCTACAAACCGCTCATCGTCTGCGGATGTGTCCTCCGGACAGCAGGATTCGGCTTGCTTGTCTTCGCTGAATCGCTACCGGCGGTTCTGATCGCCTCGGCAGCAACCGGCTTCGCCGGCGCCCTGTTCAATCCTGCGGTGCGCGCCTATCTGGCGGCCGACGCGGGCCCACGGCGCGTGGAAGCCTTCGCGGTGTTCAACGTGTTCTATCAGGCGGGCATTCTGGCCGGACCCCTTGTCGGGCTGGCCTTGATGTTCGTCGATTTCCGAATGACAGCTGCCGCCGCAGCGGTCGTGTTCGCTGCGCTGACCGTGGCCCAACTCTTAGCATTGCCCCACCGCGCCGCGGGGACACCTGACGAGAAGACATCGGTGCTGCAGGACTGGCGAACAGTCGCGGCCAACCGCTCCTTTCTGCTCTTCGCGGCGGCCATGATCGGGTCGTATGTCTTGTCATTCCAGGTCTATCTGGCATTGCCGCTTCAGGCGCGAGACCTGTTTCCGCGCAACGATTCCGTTGTCACCGCCATGATCTTCGTGGTCTCGGGTCTGGTTGCCGTCCTCGGCCAGATGCGGATCACACGATGGTTCGCCCACCGCTGGGGCGCCGGCCGCTCCCTGGTGATCGGCATGCTGATCCTCGCGGCGTCGTTTTTGCCGCTGATCGTGCTGCCTGATGACACCAGGGCAGGCAGAGTCGCCGCCGCGACCGCGTTACTCGTCGCCACGGCGGTGCTGGCGGTCGGGTCGGCGGCGGTCTTCCCGTTCGAGATGGACACCGTCGTCTCATTGGCCAACAACCGTCTCATCGGAACGCACTACGGCTTCTACAACACCATCGTCGGAGTCGGCATTCTTGTCGGCAATCTGGCCACCGGCTCGCTGATGCAGGCCGCCCGAGATCTCGGACAACCCTGGCTGCTGTGGGTTCTGCTGTCGGCAATCGGGCTGGCCTCCGCCGCGGCCTTGTTCCGGCTGGACCGACGGGGCCGACTTCAACCCGAACAGCTGACATCCTCCGCGCAACCTCCGCGCTGAACACCCAACGACGCGAACATGCTCGATACCCCATATCGTCATCTACGTAGTAACTACGTAGATGGCGATATGCTGGTTCCAGCATCCGCGCAGACGCCTTCACGCCGTGAATGGCCCACGCTGGCAAGGAGACTGCCACGACCATCGAGCCGCACCCCGCTTCGGGCAGCGTTGCCTCTCCGGCGGTAGCCGCTGGGCGCATTCGCGTTCTGCTGGTTGAGCCTCGGCGCATCTACGCCGACATGTTGGCCCGCACCCTACGCGCTGAAGAGTTCGCCGTCGACGTCGCACGCTCAGATGCTGCAGCGCTCACCGCGGTGCTCGGCGATGACCCCGATGTGGTGGTGGTGTGCGTGGGATCATCCGCGCACGGCGCCGTCGTCCTTGACCGTGTTCGCCAGGCCGCCCATTGCGGCGTCGTCGCGCTCGCCGACACAGATATGGCGCCACTAATATCGCGCGTCGGAGTGGCTCCCATCGGCTCCCGCGACATACTCAACACGCGAATACGGCAGACGCTCAGGCGTTCTCACCAGCGCAGCGAGGTCGGCGGCGCGCAGCGACGCCACGTCGACGATCTGGTGATCGACGTGGGGGTCCGGCGGGTCTATCAGCGCGGCAACGTCATATCGCTGACTCGAACGGAGTTCGCGATCCTTCGGGTGTTGTCCGATGATCCAGGGGAGCCCGTGACGTGCCGACGACTTCAGGAAGTCCTTTGGGGGGCGACGCAGCCCGGCGGGCGGTCGGCACTGGGCGTGCACATCGGCAATCTTCGACGCAAGCTCGGTGACGCCCCGTCTCGTCCGCGCTATGTCCGGACGGTCCGCGGCATCGGCTACTGTCTGGCCGGCTGAACCATTACCCGGTGCAGACAAGGCGTTTGGTGGGAGGAAGCTGTTGGCGGAGGCGTTCGGGGTCAGGTCTCGATAATCCGTATGACGTAGGGTGTCATCCCGGCGGTACGCACCGGTGAAATCTTGATGGGAACGCCGGTTTGTTGCGCCTCGATCATTTTTCCGCCGCCGAGGTAGATCGCTTCGTGTTGGCTTCCGCCGGGCCCCCAGAACAGGAGGTCGCCGCGTTTAGCTTGCGCGGGAGGTACCTTGCGGCCAGCGTTGTACTGGTCGCCGGACCATCGCGGCAACAGTACTCCGACGCCGGCGAAGGCGAATCGTGTCAGTCCTGAGCAGTCGAAACCGACGGTGCCTGCGCCTTGGTCGACACCGCGACTAGGGCCGGTGAGGCTGCCCCCTCCCCAGGAGTAGGGAACGCCGATCTGCGTTCCTGCCCTGCGGATAACGTATTCGATCGCCTGGGCACCGTAGAGACGGTTGCCGCGGACGCTCGTTTGGGGGCTTGCCGCGGGACTGACGAGTCCGAGACTGCTCAGGAAGCTACGCCCCAAGTCCATCGCAGTCTGGGTGGCAACGGCCGTCGCCTGCAAGGACGCGTTGGCGATGGCAACCGGATCGCCGGGCGCTCCCGCACTCGGGATCTTGGGCAGGAGTGGATCCCACGGACCGCCTGTCGGCTCGGCGGAGGCTGCTGGCGTGCACGCCAAAAGTACCGTCGCGACGACGGCAACGATCACCCCAGTCAGGCGAAAGCCGACCGCAGATACGCGGCCTTCCTCCGGGCGGACGCATCGGGCCATCGGTTCCATATGGCGTTCTTTCTTTCGGCTGTCGGAGCGCCGGTGATTGGTTTCGCCAAGAAAGGCGAAACAGAGCGTTCCGTACTGTGCAGCAACGATGTACGTAGCGAATACGTAGATCAGCCTAACTCACATATGCCTCATCAGTAACACCTGCAACATAATTACAATGCTGGAACTTCGGCAGCTGAAATTGCTAATGGTGTTTTGCGAATGGGTGCTTGAAAGTGTCGATCGTCGATGGCAAAGGCTACGAAATAAGCGGTGGTCCGGACATGTGAAAATGCCTTTACCTAGGGCGGCAAACCAAAGGTGCCGTAGCGGAAAGGGCTGCGCTACCTGTGCTGCGTGGGCCCCACGGCGCGATGCTTGGGTGACACTTGGCAGTTCGCAACCCGGTTCGGTGGATGCGAAACGTCCTGCTGGCACGCTAACTGGTGCCACGAGGTGACTGGGAGGCGGCGGTTGTGAGTCTCCGCTGCTGATCTGAGTTTCAGAGGTTGGCGTTGCCGGCTTTCCACTGATCCCAAGGGATGTTCCAGTCACCTAAACCGTCTGTCCCCGACAGCGTGGGGCCGGTGGTGTTGATGACCTCAACGATGTCGCCGCGTCGGGTGTTGTCGTAAAACCAGCGGGCGTTGGCCGGATTGACGTTGAGGCATCCGTGGCTGACATTGGCGATACCTTGGCTGCCCACCGACCACGGTGCAGAGTGCACGTAGATCCCGCTGTAGGACATCTGGGTCGCCCACTCCACCTCGGTGCGGTATCCGTCAGGAGAGTTGACCGGAACTCCGTAGGTGGACGAATCCATCACCAGAAACGAGTAACGATCTCCGATGATGTAGGCGCCGTTATCGGTCGGGGTCTTGGCTTTACCCATGGAGATGGGCATGGTCTTGACGATCTGACCATTGCGCCGCACAGTCATCGTTTTGGTGGCGTCATCGGCGGTGGCGATGACCTCGTCACCGATGGTGAACCGGGTAGTGACGTCATCCTGACCGAACAGCCCGTCACCGAAGTTGACGCCGTAGGCGTTGACCGCCACCTCTACTTTTGTTCCCGGTTTCCAGTATTCGGCTGGGCGCCACCGTACTTCGCGATTATTGAGCCAGTAGAAGGCTCCCTCGACCGGGGGGTTGGTGGTCACGTTGATCGCTTGCTGCGCCGCAATCCGGTCGGTGATGTTTTCATCGAAGCGGATCGCGATGGGTTGGCCCACGCCAACCGTTTCCCCGTCGTTGGGCAGGACGTAGGGCATCGTTAAGTTGTCGGGCGAGTGGGTTTCGAAGGTCGCTGTCGTAGTGGTCGCGCCGCCCAGTCCAAGGGCCTGGGCATGAAGGGTGTACTGCTTGTTGTATCCCAGCGGCTCGGCCGACGACCAGGACACGCCATCGGGGCTGAGCTGTCCGTCGACGAGTTCGCCGGCTTCGTTGGTCAACGAGACTTGGCCGAGAACGCCGTCACCGGCGGACACGGTAACAGGGGAGTCCACCGCGACGCCGATCGCTCCGTCGGTCACCGACGCCTGCAATTTGGGCACTAGCAGGTCGGCGAACGGGGTGCCTTTATCAGTGATGACCTCGGGCTGGGGCGCGGCGGCCGGCGACGAGCTGCACGCGGCCGCGATCAGCAGCACCGCCATCGCTAGGACGGCCGTCCGCAGCCACTGCGCCGTCCTGCGAAACGGTGGGAGGCAAGTCGCCTGCGGCATCAGTGTGGTCTCCGTATCCGAATGTTGACATCGCTGATGAGCGGGCACTGCGTGCGCCGCGACGGCCGTTCGCGGGCGGCGGTGCACCGTTCACGGATATGGTTCAAGTGTGCTGATGCGTCATTTGGCTTTCTTAGTCCTTCGATGAAGATTCAGTAAAGACGCAGACTTGCGCTCTGGCCTGCCCGACATGGCATCCGGCTAGCTCTGGCAGGCGCCGAACGGGCTGCCGATCGTTTGTTCGTCGATCGTCGGCTCGTGGCGCGAAATGGGCCACGTAGGAGGCTATGGGTCTAGTACGCGTAGATCGGGAACGCTTGAGGCAATCACGGTTCCGGGAGCGCTAGACGCTGGTCGCTCTCAGCCCTGCTCCAGTGTCGGTTTCTACGCGGTGGGGTCCTTCGTCGCGGTGGTGGACTTGAGGCTGCACCCTCCGGCGGGGGTGAAGGGGTGTATCAGCTGCCGCCCGTACGCGGTGGGGTAGTCGGGGTGTGCGGCCATGCCGAGCTGGGTGGAGTCGAATCGGCGGGTGGGGTTATAGGAGTAGGTGCGCATGAGGTGGTCCCAGCCCAGGGTGAACAGCCCGAAGTTGACGTCGCCGATGCCGGCCCACTTGAGGTGATGGAAGCGGTGGCCTTCGTTGAGAGCCAAGACGTGCTTGGCGGGGCCCACGCGGTAGTCGGCGTTGGAGTGCTGCAGCAGCAGCTGGATCGCCACCGCGAGGGCGAGCAGGGAGGCGACGTTGACGGGCAGACCGATCAGGATGAGCGGTGCCACACCAGCGGCCATCTCGACGGTTTGGTGCAGCGGGTGTTTCATCAGGCCGTTGAGGCCGTAGAAGCGGGTGATGCTGTGGTGCACGGCGTGGAAACGCCACAACACGCCGATCTTGTGGCTGGCCACATGGACCACGGTGATGCCGAGGTCGGCGATCATGATCGCGGCGAGGACCTGCAGCGGCAATGCCCAGGTGCGCGGCCACAGCTGCGGGGCCGGGACGACCGCAGCTAGTAGTGGAATGGCAGCCACGCTGGCCAGGATCAGCGTCTCGTTGACTGCGACGTGGATGCGGTCGCGCCTGCTGTCTGCCTGGTCATGATTCCATTCGGGGTCATACGGAATGACACGTTCGACCAGGAACGCGGTGGCAATCGCGACGGCCATCACGGCCAGCAGCCAGTATTTCGGGGCGCCGGCGGCGGTTAACGCCACACCGGCGCCGTTGAGGCCGAGCAGCATGACCGGCACGTAGCCGTATCGGGCCACCGCCTGTGCCGCGGTGATCGCCGTGAATGGCGGGGACTTCGTGCTCACCATCTGATCGTCGCGGCTACTGGCGTGGCAGAGCTTGAATGATCCGGCTACACGGCGGTGTCGAGGTCCCAGGACACGTGCCGGCTCAACGCCGAGGGCGCCAGCCCGAACATCTCCCGCGTGGTGCGGGTCAGATGGGCGCTGTCGGAAAAGCCCGCATTATGTGCGGCGCCGGTCAGGTCATCGCCGGCGTGCGCGCAAATGATGGCGAGCCGCAGCCGTAACCACAGCACGTAGCGGCGCAGCGGAATGCCGACCTGTTCGGTGAACAGATGGGTCAATCGGCTCGCAGACACACCGACCTGGGCCGCGAGTTCGGTACCGCTGACTGGGCCTGCGGCCACAAGGTCGGGGAGCAGCCGCAACGCCTCGTCGACGGCGCGATGGCGGGTCGTTGCTTCGTCAGCTGCCATGGCGGGTGCGAGGTGTTCGATCAGCTCGTCGACCACGACGGCCAACGGACGTCGGCGGGTGAACGTCAACACCGGAGCAACAGTCCAGCCGGACCGAAGCGCGCGCAGGTGCGCCGAGCGCCCTGGGGCAGACTCCGGTTCCAAGAACACTACGGTGCCCTCCGGCGCGCCGACTTCGACCCGGTGTGGCGCATCGGCGGGCACGACCACCTTGGTGCCGCGATGCTGGTTGCCGTGCTCGTCACGCATCGTGAAAGGTATTGTTGCGGTGACAATCTGGACGGCATGGTGGGCGTGTAGGTCGGTGGTGCCAATCGATCCGGTGAACGCCAACACCCCAGGTCGCAGCAGTGCAGTGCCGCCCCAGTGCGGTTCACCGGTGATACCACCGCCATCCCGCATCATCGCCACGAATCGATGCTACGGCCTTCCAATAATCGACTTACCGCGGCGCCAGCAACGGAGAACATCGAATCAGGCGTGGAGCCATCCGCCGCCACGGGTAATGCAGGATATGCGCCGTGGGCCAGTCACCCACCGCCGCGCCTAGCTCGGGCGCCCTTGTACCGTATACCCCTCAGGGGTACCTTCGTTGTATCACCCGGGGCGGGTAGCCCGACGACTGGAAGGCGTATCGCTGGTGACCGTACACGAAAGATTTCAGCAGCTCGTCCAAAGCCAGACCGCACGGTCGATCGCCAAATGCATCGCTTTGTGCGCGGTGGGTCGTGTCACTAGTGGGCGCCGCTCAGGCAAGGCCGGCGAGGGAAAGTCCTGCTGCGGCTGACAGCACCGCGACAGGCTGCCCCCGAGCGGCTTGCCGCCGGAGCGTGAGGCCCCTCACTGCTGCCGCCGTCCTTAGTGCCTAGTCTTCATGGACCCGAGTGTCCGGTCCGATGTTCTGCGAAGGAAGTTCTCGATCGCCGGTCCGAAAGCGTGTGCCATGTCCTCAGCGTTGACGAATTGGCGGGACATCGAAACTTCGGCGAGGACCCCTCGTGGAAGGACATCGGCGAGGCTGTGGGCCAAGCACTCGGGGTGACGGATGTCGTCGCCGGCGATGACGAGCGTCGCAGTGTCGATGCGCCGGAGGTCCTCGACCGTTGCAAAGGCGCGGTCATGACCGATTGACGCCGCGGCCGCCGCACTGTGGGCGTCAGCGCGCGGAATAGCCTCAGCGACCAGGTTGGCGATCAGCGGCTGAAGATCAGGAATGAACAATTCCCAGGCGGCCTGCAGACCGCGGGAACGGGCATGCTCGGCGAAACGATCCATCAGATCGGTGTCTGCGGCTTTGTCCGCATCGTCCTCTGTCGCTTCAGCACTGATGACCACCGCCGACCGGGCGATACGGGGGTGCTGGAGGCACGTCCGCAAAACGATGGTGCCGCCCATTCCGGCGCCGACAAGGTGGGCGCAGGTGTCATCGAGCGCGTGAATGATCGCAATGACGTCGCTGACGTACTGATCCCATCGGTGCAACGTCGGGTCGGGACAACGGGATGCTCCGTACCCTCGAATGTCGGGCAACGCAACGCGATACCGGCCAGCGAGCCGGTCAGCAAGCGGTCGCATGCTGTAGTGATCCGGACCCCCACCATGAAGCATGATGATCAGTTCGCCGCGGCCGACGACCTCCCCCATGAGGGGCCAGCCATCATCTCCGACGTGCAACGTGCGCACCACCAACTGATCCCTCCCGTCGTTCCGGGAAAGCGCTACGCGCGTCGACACCACGCCAGTGACCCCCGGAAAGTGACCCTTGAAGCATACCCCCAAGGGGTATATGCTCTTTTACGTATACCCGGTAGGGGTATCTACACCCGTCGAGGATAGGAGATCGGTGATGAGCACGAGCACGTACGCCGTCACAGGGATGACTTGCGGACATTGCGAGCTCTCGGTGCGCGAAGAGGTCAGCGAGGTCGCCGGAGTTGAAGACGTCGAAGTTAGCGCCAAAACCGGCACCCTGATCGTGACGTCGAGCCGTCCCGTCGACGACGCGCAGATCCTCAACGCCGTCGACGAGGCCGGCTACTCGGCGGTGCGTGTCGCATGAACGCCGCGGGACGATTGACAGCGTTTGGTGCCGGACTGGCAGTGGCGTTCACGGCTGCATACGTCACCGCCGCAGCGGTCGTCCCTGATACCGCGGCGACATCTCCGCAGACCCAAACTTCCGATGCTGCAGCGGATCACAGCGCGCCGCCGACCGAGCAGGCGTCGCCAGTCGATCCCTTCGCCGACCCGCCGGGGTTGTCGTTGGCCGAAGACGGATACGTCCTGAGCCCGGTGCGGTCCCCCAGCGCACCCAACGATCGGGGAACGATGAGCTTCACCATCGTCGACCCGGGCGGCACGCCGCTGCTGGACTACGCGACCGTGCACGACAAGCAACTGCACCTCATCGTGGTCCGTTCCGACGGCCAGCACTTCGCCCATGTACACCCAAGGCTGGACGCGGCCACCGGCACGTGGTCAACGCCGTGGACGTGGAACGCCGCCGGCACCTACCGCGTGTTCGCCGACTTCCAACCCGCAGGGGCGGGCAGCGCCAAACTAACCCTCACCCGAACCGTGCAGGTGGCCGGTGCGTTCGTCCCGGCGGTGGCGAGTGCCACACGCACCGTGGATGAAATCGCCGGATACACCGTGAAACTGGACGGTGCACTCACCGCGGGCGTCTCCCACGAACTCACCGCGACAGTCACGCGCGACGGCCGGCCGGTGATGACCTTGCAGCCCTACCTGGGGGCTTACGGCCATCTCGTCGCCTTGCGTGAGGGAGATCTGGCGTATCTACATGTGCACCCTGAGGGGGCCGAGCCGGTACCGGGCGGCACCGGTGGGCCTGCGGTGTCGTTCGCGGCGACCGCACCCACTGCCGGGCGCTACCTGCTCTACCTCGACTTCAAAGTCCAGGACACCGTGCACACCGCCAGCTTCGTCGTCGACGCCGCACCCGGTGGCACCAACGAGCCCGCGCCAGAGCCGTCGCGTGACGCCGGCCATGCCGGCGGGCACTGAGCTATCCCGTCCGAATCAGAAACTGAAAGGCAGTGGCTTCATGACGAGCTCGACACCGGTGTCTGGCCCGAGTGTGGAACTCCGCATCGGGGGAATGACCTGCGCCTCCTGCGCCAACCGCATCGAGCGCAAGCTCAACAAGCTCGACGGCGTGGCCGCGACAGTCAATTACGCGACGGAAAAGGCCACCGTCACGGTGCCTGACGGATACGATCCGGCGCTGCTGATCGCCGAGGTGGAGAAGACGGGCTACACCGCCGCGCTCCCGACACCGCGCACGCCGATGCCCTCCGACGCATCCGGTGACACCCCGCACGCCGCGGACACCGCCGACCCCGAACTGGCCTCGCTGCGGCACCGCCTGAGGGCCTCGGCCGTCCTGACGGTGCCGGTCGTCGCGATGGCGATGATCCCGGCGCTGCAGTTCACGTACTGGCAGTGGGCGTCGCTCACGCTGGCTGCCCCCGTCGTCGTGTGGGCAGCATGGCCATTCCATCGGGCCGCCTGGGCCAACCTGCGACACGGCACCGCGACCATGGATACGCTCATTTCGCTGGGCACCGTGTCGGCGTTCCTGTGGTCGCTGTATGCGCTGTTTCTGGGCAGTGCCGGCACGCCGGGTATGAAGCATCCCTTCGCGTTCACCCTGGCACCGTCGCATGGCGCCGCCAACATCTACCTCGAAGTCGCCGCCGGCGTAACCACGTTCATCCTGGCCGGACGCTACTTCGAGAAGCGGTCCAAACGGCAGGCCGGAGCGGCACTACGAGCCCTGCTCGACCTAGGCGCCAAAGACGTATCCGTCCTGCGCGGCGGGACGGAAACCAAGATCGCCATCGAAGAACTCGTGGTTGGCGACGAGTTCATAGTCCGTCCGGGGGAGAAGATCGCCACCGACGGCGTGGTGGTGTCCGGTTCCTCGGCTGTCGACGCCTCGATGCTGACCGGCGAAGCGGTACCCGTGGAAGTCGCTGCCGGCGACACCGTGGTCGGTGCCACCGTCAACGCCGGCGGCCGGCTGGTGGTGCAGGCCACTCGTGTCGGCTCGGACACCCAGCTCGCGCAGATGGCCCAGCTGGTCGAACGCGCCCAGACCGGCAAGGCCGAAGTGCAACGCCTGGCCGATCGCATTTCCGGCGTCTTCGTACCGATCGTCATCGCTATCGCCGTGATCACCCTCGGCGCCTGGCTGGGCGCGGGATTCTCAGTCGCCGCCGCGTTCACCGCAGCGGTCGCGGTCCTCGTCATCGCCTGCCCCTGCGCCCTCGGGCTGGCCACGCCCACCGCCCTGCTGGTGGGCACCGGTCGCGGCGCGCAAATCGGCGTGCTGATCAAAGGTCCCGAGGTGCTCGAATCCACCCGCAAGGTCGACACCGTGGTGCTGGACAAGACCGGAACCGTCACCACCGGCAAAATGACGCTGGTCGATGTCATTACAGAGCCGGAAACCGAACGCGCGGAGCTGCTTCGACTGGCCGGCGCCCTGGAGAACGCCTCCGAGCACCCCATCGCCCAAGCCGTCGCCGCCGCGGCGGCCGAGGAACTCCACGCCTTGCCCGTTCCGGAGGACTTCGCGAATGTCGAAGGTAAAGGCGTCCACGGCATCGTGGATGGACACGCCGTCGTCGTTGGGCGCGAATCACTGCTGGCCGACTGGGCGCAACACCTCAGCCCGGATCTGTCCCACGCCAAGGCCCGAGCGCAAGCCCAGGGAAAGACCGTGGTAGCGGTCGGGTGGGACGGGCAGGCGCGCGGTGTACTCGTCATCGCTGACACCGTGAAATCGGCAAGCGCACAGGCAATCTCGCAGATGCGTGACATTGGGCTGACCCCCGTGTTGCTCACCGGCGACAACGAAGCCGTCGCTCGACAGATCGCCGCCGAAGTCGGCATCGACGACGTCATCGCCGAAGTCATGCCCGAAGGCAAGGTTGACGTCATCGCACGCCTCCAAGCCGAAGGCAAGACGGTCGCCATGGTCGGCGACGGAGTCAACGACGCGCCCGCCCTCGCCCAAGCCGACCTCGGTCTGGCGATGGGCACCGGCACCGACGTCGCCATCGAGGCCTCCGACATCACCCTGGTGCGCGGTGATCTGCGCAGCGCCGTTGACGCGATCAGGCTGTCCCGCGAAACACTGTCGACGATCAAAACCAACCTGTTCTGGGCGTTCGCCTACAACGTCGCAGCGATCCCCGTCGCAGCACTGGGCATGCTCAATCCGATGCTGGCCGGAGCCGCAATGGCATTCTCCAGTGTCTTCGTGGTGGGCAACAGCCTGCGCCTGCGCCGCTTCAAAACCACTTCCGCCGACACCACCAGTTAAATCACCGCCACCTGTGAGGAGAACCAATGTCCGAGAATCAGAACCGCACGTCAGCCTGCTGCTGCAGCGGCGCAGCCGACAAAATCGATACCTCACCCATCGACCCTACGGCGAGGAACCTGCTTGACCTCGGATCGCAGAACGAGACCACCTGCCCCGTGATGCCCGGCACGCCGGTGAACAAGACGGTCGCCGAAGCGGCGGGACTATTCCGTGACTATCGCGGTCGGCGTTACTGGTTCTGCTGCAAGGGATGCGGACCACGCTTCGACCGCGACCCCGACAAGTATGCCGCCGTCGCATGACCGCGACCCTCGTCGCGCACTCATCGCCGGGCACCCGAAGTTAGTCACCACCACGCACAAGGAAAGCGTCATGACCCACGCCGACAACACCAGGCACTGCCCCTCAACAGGCACCACCCACCACGGCTACATCACCGATAAAGACAAATACCTCAAGCGGTTGAAGCGCATCGAAGGCCAAGCCCGCGGCATCAGCAGAATGATCGAAGAGGAGCGGTACTGCATCGACATCCTGACCCAAACAGACGCGCTCACCAAAGCCCTCCAAGGCGTCGCGCTGGCACTGCTTGACGACCATCTTCGCCACTGCGTCCGTGACGCCGCCGCCACCGGCGGACCGGCCGCTGACGCCAAACTCACAGAAGCCTCTGAAGCCATCGCCCGCTTGGTGCGTTCCTAACACCCACATCATCAATGCGCGTCGACTGAAACGCGAAGTCCCCTAAGGAAAGAACATGACAAACCGCGATGACCACGGCGTAGCAACATCCCACCCTGGCGGGCACGCCCACCACCAATTCCCCAGCGCACACCCTGACACCCACCCACACGGCGAACACCACGGCCATGACAATCACACCGGCCACACTGGCCATAGCGGCCACGGCGGTGACCACGTGGCCCAATTCCGCAAGCTCTTCTGGATCAACCTGATCATCGCCATACCGGTCGTCGCGTTCTCGACCATGTTCGCGATGCTGCTCGGTTACGACGTCCCCGACTTCCCCGGCGCACGCTGGATCGCGCCCCTGCTCGGGACAGTGATGTACGTCGTCGGTGGCCGCCCCTTCCTCACCGGTGCGCTGAACGAGATCCGTTCCCGCAAACCAGGAATGATGCTCCTGATCGGACTGGCGATCACCGTCGCCTTTTTCGCGTCCTGGGGCGCGAGCTTGGGCCTGCTCCACCACGAGCTGGAATTCTGGTGGGAACTCGCCCTTCTCATCGTCATCATGCTGCTCGGCCACTGGGTAGAAATGCGCTCGCTGGCCCAGACCACCTCAGCGCTGGACTCACTGGCCGCACTACTTCCCGACGAAGCCGAGAAGATCGACGGCGACCGCACCGTCACCGTCTCGCCGACCGACCTGCACGTCGGCGATGTCGTTGTAGTCCGACCGGGCGGCAGCATCCCTGCCGACGGCAAGATCGTCGACGGACGCGCCGACATGGACGAGTCCATGGTGACCGGCGAATCCCGGCCCGTTACCCGCGGCGTCGGGGATCCCGTCACAGCCGGCACCGTCGCCACCGATTCCGGGCTTCGGGTCGAGATCACCGCCACCGGCGACGACACCGCCCTAGCAGGCATCCAACGCCTAGGTAGTGTCTGTTAATTGCGGACGCGGTGATAGATGATGATCGCAGCTAGGGTGACGCCCCCGAGGTAGCTCAGCGCGTATTTGTCGTATCGGGTGGCGATACCTCGCCAGTGCTTGAAGCGGTTGAAGGATCGCTCGACGGTGTTGCGGTGCTTATAGATTCGCCCGGAGAACGCCGGTGGCCGTCCGCCTTTGCTTCCCCGGCTCTTTCGGCGGGCGATCTGGTCGCTGCGCTCGGGAATGGTGTGGGCGATTTTGAGCTGGCGCAGTCGGGCTCGGGTCGAGTCATGGGAGTACGCCTTATCGGCGAGTAGCCGAAACTTTGGGCCCTGATGGGCAGTCAGCAGTGGCCACAGCATCGGGTTGTCGCCGGCTTGCCCCGGCGACAGTGCCATGGTGACCGCGCTGCAGCGTTGATCGGCCAGCGCGTGGATCTTCGTTGTCAGCCCGCCGCGTGAACGGCCGATGGCATGGTCATCGGGCTCATCGGGGTGTTTGTTGTAATTCGACAGATCCCCCTGTGTGGCGACCAGGGCGGGCACCAGCGGCATGCTGATGTACACGCACGCTGGTCGAATCCACCGCCAGCAGCAGTTCGACCAGCTCAGCGTCAGCGTCATCGACATCGATGTCACGGGAGATCGCTGCGAAGATCTGCGCGTAGGTGCCGTCGGTGGACCACCGCAGGTGACGTTCAGCCACCGACTGCCAGGCGCCGAACTGCGCGGGCAGATCGCGCCACGGAGATCCAGTCCGGTAACGCCAGATAATTCCTTCCAGCGTCACCCGATGATCGTTCCACGGCCGCCCGCGCCGTCGACCCGAAGGCAGTACCGGCTCAATCACCGACCACAAGTCATCAGAAATCACATCAGTCCGTAACACTTAAACAGCATCAGGCACAACATCGTTCACATTAAGCAGACACGCCCTAGTCACCGAAGCGCAGAATTCGTCCTCGCGTGCCCAGCGCCTTGCTGACAAGGCCGCCGGCTGGCTGTTCTGGTTCGCCCTGATCACCGCCGCGATCACCGCGGCGGCATGGACAATCGTCGGCAATCCCGATGCCTCGGTGGTAAGAGCGATCACCGTGCTGGTCATCGCCTGCCCTCATGCGCTGGGCCTGGCGATACCACTGGTCGTGTCCATCGCCACCGAACGCGCCGCCAGAGGCGGCGTCTTGATCAAAGATCGGCTGGCCCTGGAAGGTATGCGCACTGTCGACGCCGTGCTGTTCGACAAGACCGGCACCCTGACGAAAGGCGAACCCACCGTCACCGCCGTCGAGGCGACCGGAGACGACGACGGCGACACCGTGCTCGCGCTCGCCGCCGCCGCCGAGACCGACAGTGAACACCCCCTGGCGCGGGCCATCGTGAAAGCCGCCGAGGATAGGGGATTAACGGTGCCGCGCGCCAGCGGCTTCTCGTCCTCTCCTGCCGTCGGTGTGACTGCGACGGTCGACGGGCACGAAATCCGAGTGGGCGGCCCCCGACTTCTCGAAGAAGTCGGCGCCCAGGAGGTCCCCGCGGCCACCGCGTGGCGCGGCGAAGGCGCCATCATTCTGCACGTCATCCGCGACGGAGAGGTGCTCGGCGGCCTGCGCTTGGCCGACGAGATCCGCCCCGAATCCCGCGAAGCCGTCGATGCGCTTCACAAGCTTGGCGTGCAAGTCGTCATGATCACCGGCGACGCCGAAGCCGTCGCCAATAGTGTCGGCCACCAGCTGGGCATCGACCGGGTGTTCGCGGGGGTGCGCCCCGAAGACAAGGCGTCGAAAGTTGCTGCCCTGCAAGACGAGGGCAAGAAGGTTGCCATGGTCGGCGATGGAGTCAACGATGCCCCCGCCTTGGCGCAGGCCGATGTCGGCATCGCCATCGGTGCCGGCACTGACGTCGCCATCGCTTCCGCCGGTGTCATCCTGGCCAGTTCCGACCCCCGCTCGGTGCTGTCGGTCATCGAGCTGTCTCGCGCCAGCTACCGCAAGATGAAACAGAATCTCTGGTGGGGCGCCGGGTACAACCTCATCTCTGTGCCCCTGGCTGCTGGTGTGCTGGCGCCCATCGGCATCGTGCTGCCCATGTCGGTCGGCGCCATCTTCATGTCACTGTCAACGATCGTCGTCGCGCTCAACGCGCAACTTCTGCGCCGCCTCGATTTGACGCCCGAGGCGAGCACCCGCGCCGTTCTCAACCGTTAGGGGACGGCCCACCATGTGGAGCAGCCGGCGGCCATGTGAATTCGAATCGCCGCTCCCAACCATGTGGGGCTTCGCACGAAGAAAGCAAATGCAGTCGCCGGTCGAATTCTCAATTATCCGTCGACCGCCGGTACCTTCGGATGCGCCGTAGACGGCGTGTAGCTGAGCGACAAGCCACCCAATCGGAGCCGGGGAAGCGGAGGAAGGAGCACCAGTGACCGACCTCGCCACTGTCGAAAATTCGATTCGACGACGGTCGTTCGGCACCCTGTCGACGCTCGATAGCAGCGGCAACCCCCACGCGACGGCCGTCACGTACGCAGCGGCCGGTGAAGGCACAAACCTGACGTTGTACATCACGACCCGTACTACGAACGTCAAGGTTAAAAACATTCGACGACGACCACAGGTAGCCTTCGTCATTCCCGTGCCGCACCGCTTTCTCCCCATGATGCCGCCGGCAGCTGTGCAGTTTGCGGGGTCGGCCGAAATACTGAACCACGAAAACGCCGACGCGCGAGGGGCATTCCATGCGGACTGGTTTCTCCGTCGCATTCTCGCCGCCGAGGAGCGCATCGTCGCTCAGCGTGCTGAGCTGTGCTTCATCGCGGTCCGGCCGAGGCGATGGTTATCCACCTACGGCATCGGAATGTCGGTCCTCGACATCGTGCGTCATCCGGGCGACGCCATCGGGCGGGCAGACCTGACGGGCGGAAACTAGCCGTCAGGCCGTGGATTGGCCATACAGACGTAGGTCAATGCACATGGTCGTGGTCTTGGTGGTCGTCTAGCGGCGTCGCCGCTGGAAGCGGCTCGCTGATGGGCACGGGCGTAGCCTGCTCAGGCGCGCCGCCAGAGCCAGCGCCTGGTGCAGGAGCTTCGACTGGGAGCACGGCAGGCGGGGAAGACGTCGGCTCCGGATCGTGATTGTGATGGTCGTCGACGTGTTCTGCACTGGTTGCGTGATCTTCGGAGGCGGGCTCCCCAGCGGGCGCTGCAGGGGATGGTTCAGGATGGCTGTGATGGTCGTCAGTCTGCTCTGCACCAGGTCCGTGGTGATGAGCCCCTGCTTCAGCGCCGGCTGGGGCGTGGTGGCCGTGCCGTAGACCAGAGGCAGCGCCCACTGTGGACGCCAACGTGACGATCCCAATCGCGCCCAGGAGCACCATGGCACTGCCGAAGGCGGGCACCGGTTCTCCTTGAAGGCCGCGGTGCCAGACCCAGCCAGCGCCCATGACGACATAGATCTGAAGCAGCAACGCGCATAGGTCCGCGGCTTGGATCAGTTCGGCTTGACCGGCGTGGGGCCCGAGCGGCGCTCCCGCGGTTCTCGACACGGACCAAAGCGCAATAACGGCAAGGTTGACCAAGATGCCAAGAGCTAGCACCGGGGTGGTGGTACGGGTGAGTACTAGCCGCGCCCACAACAGTTGGAACAGCGCGATGGCAGCGAAAAACAGGCCCGCCGGCATCCATTCCTGCCAGTGGGCGGGAACGACGGCGAAGTGGATGACAGAAGCACCTAGTGAGGCGAGCGCGGCAAGCCGAGCCGCTAACCGGCTGTCGGTCTTCTTCGCTGTCCTAGGCGCCACCGAACCAGGATGACAGCGCCACCCCCGACACTGGCTGCATGAGGCCACATCTCAATACGACCGAGATTCATTCGTCACTAACTACTGCCGTCCTACGTAGATGAGTGGATGCGACCCTTAGTCTGCGCGTCTCAACCACCGCCGTTTGGCGATAACCAACACCGGCTTCTCTTGAGACCTCGCCGATGCGGCAGTAGCGCACGTCGCTGTTCGCGTCCGGAGATGGCTCAGAGTGTCGACGGGACTACGCGTGTCACCGTGTCCTGGTGCGGAGTCGTGTTTGCAGTTGTTGACGAACGTCCTGGTGGATATCAGCACGGATGGTTGGGGCAACTTCAAGTGTCGCCGCCAGTGCGTAGCGAATTGGTGCCGCCAGGCGTCCTGCGTCGACGCGACAGTCGACGTTGATCTCCAGCGCATCGCTGGCAGTGAACACGACGGCCCGCTGACCTTCAAGAATCTCGTGTTGAACCGTACCGTTGCGGGACACGCGCGCTTCAGCTTCCAGGCGCTCGACTCCCAGAGGCTGACGCGGCGGCTCGAAAGATAAGCGGGCCATACGATGTCGGCGCGTCGCTGTGTTGACCGGGGAAAGCCAGGCCAGGGTTATCGTCAGCCGTCGCCAGTCGGTCGTCGCAGCCAGGCTGGTCGGCAGAGGCAGTGCAAATGTCTGGCGTTGGTCGGCTGCGATGGACCCGGCGCCGAGGAGGAGGACTCTGTTGGTCGCGGCTGTGACGATCCGTTCGGCGTCGATGGCGCCGTAGCCAAGTAGCTGAGAGATGTCACGACGGTTGAGATCGGCGCCGCCGTCTATTGTGCGGGTCAGCCCCTCGCGCATGGCGCCCCAGGATGCGGCGTGAACAAGCAAAGCCTTGGCAAGCACAGGATGGTATTCGGCGGTGGCGAACGGTGGTTCGCCGTCGGCGGACTGTAGGGCTTCGAGCACATCGAAGATGTGGTCGGCGGTGCGCGTCGCGAGGGCGGTGGCGTTGCTGGTTCCGTGCAGATAGGCCGTTCCGTTGAGCGCGCCGCCGTGTCCGGGTGCGGCGACGCGCATACCGGGGCCGGTGATCGTTGTTTCCGCCGGATACAAGGTCGTGGTTCCTTCGGCCGAAGGCGGACGCTGGTGCAGACTTCGACCGCCGGGCAGCAGTATTTCCGGCTTTACCGAGTTGCGGTGGCCGAAACCCACGGGACTGTAGAGCGCGGGCATTCCCGCGTCGGCGGTGTCGAGCACCGTGTCGCTGGTTGGGGTGGTCGCGGCGTCTGCATGCAGGGCTCCCACGGAGATGACGTTCACTGCCTCAGCGGGGGAGAGGAGTCGTCGACGGCGCGCCTGCGCGTACATGGCGGTGCCCACCGCGCGCCGTAGTTCGGATACATCGAGCAGCGCTGCTGCGGGGATGTCGGCGTCAATGGGATGGTTGCCCGCGCTGACCAGGATGAGCACGTTGTACGTGTGGGCGAGCCAGTCCAACAATTTCGCTAGGGGGCTGATGCGGCGCACGAACATCTGGATGGGGTCGCCGATGGACAAGTTCACGATTCTCACGCTGGGAGCCGCAGGATCGTGTTGGCCGTGTCGCTCGAACAGGCGTCGAAAGGCTTCGTGGATGAGGTCGACTAATAGCCGGTCCCTCAGCACGGTCTCGCCTTGGCCACTGAATGGGTGTGGCTGCATGATCGGCCGCACGTACACGCGGCGCTGTGTTGATCTGCCGGGAGCGTTGAGGTCGCCGTGGCAAATCAGCGACGCCATGGCGGTGCCGTGCTGCATCTGTGATGCGGTATAGGACGCAGCGATCTGGTCAGGATCGTCGATGATCAGTCGTTCGGAGAGGGCGATGTGACCGGCCATCGGCAGGCCATCGAGCAGGGCGATCCGTGGACGTCGGTCGGTGGGCTTCACCGAAAACACTTCGGGTTCAACAGGTTCGTCGGAGGGCGCTGCTGACGGAATGGTCATCGGCCGTGCCGGGGACACATACATGATGGTGTCGGTGGTCAACAGTGCGATCGCGTCGGGCCCGCGATCAAGGACCGCTTCGACCTGACTGTAGGGGATATCAGCGAGAATGGCGTGATAGCCGATGCCGGTGAGTGTCGATTGAGTGATGACTTGGCCGCCGGCTGCGGTGATGAGTTCCCGTACAGTCGTTTCGGCAACCGCCCGGCGGGCGGCATCGCGGCGGAACCACAGCTCGACTTCGACGCGGGCCGTGGTGGCTGACTGTCCCACGACGGCGACGTCTTCGCGCCAGCGCTCCAGCAGACCGGTCTCGCGGACCCGATCTTGGGGTCCCCAGCGCCTCACCTCGCGCAACAGCGAAAAGACCTCGCGTAAGGGCGCTAACCCGAAAGGCATTGCTGCATCGCGGTTCTCCTGCCATCGCGCGAAGAGGGTGAGGAGCTCAACGACGGCCTGGCTGTTCGACATCACAACATAGAGACTGTCGGTCACGGCATCGTCGCTCGGTTCGCCATCGCGTACGGCGTGGAAGTCGTCGTCGGCTGCGAACTCGTCGCCATCAACTTCGAGGAGGAACTCCAGGCCGGGCACACGGGCTGCGGCTCGCGCGAACTCGGCTACGGGCGCTGCGAGGTCGAAGACCACCACAAGCTCGGGATCGGCTTCACTGGTGTCACCGTCCACGTCGACGCGCCCAGCCTGCAGAGCCTCTTGGAGAGCGGCGAACTGTGGTGCTAGCCGCTGCCCTTGCCGGGCCGGTTCCGGTCCGGCGATGCGAGTTCCAGGAAAGCGGGGCGCGCCGGTAGGTATAGGCCCGGTCACCGGGGCGCCGAACGACAGCGGTGGACGCGGAGAGGTCACATCTCCCTCATGGCGTTGCGCTGCTTGAGCCGTTCGCGCACCACATCCTCGACACGGCCATCGGGTAGCGACAACACATAGCGCCGCATGACATCCAGCGCGAACTCCTCAATGTCGGCGTAGCTGGCGCCCGCAAGCTTGTCGGCGAGGGTGCGCGGCGCCATACCGAGGTTCCCGCCGAGCCGCATACGCAGCTGCTCGAGAAAAGCCGTGGCCTGTATGCGCGACGGGGGAGGCAGTGTTAAACGCACCTGAAAGCGGCGCCACGCCGCGCGGTCGAGCAGTTCGCCATGGTTGGTCGCGCAGACGGCGACGACGTGGGAGGGCAAGCGATCGATCTGTAGGAGCAACGTCGAAACGACGCGCTTGATTTCGCCGGTTTCGTGCGCGTCGGAGCGCTCCTTTGCGATGGTGTCGAACTCGTCGAAAAAGAGCACGCAGCGCCGAGTCCTTGCGAACTCGAAAACGTGATCGATTCGACTCGTTGTCTCTCCGAGAAAGCTAGATACAACTCCCTCGTAACGCACGGCGTAGAACGGCACCATCAGCTCCGCTGCCAATGCTTCAGCAAGCGAGGTTTTACCGTTACCAGGCGGACCTTCCAAAAGGATGCGGTTACGCGGTTCCAGGCCGTGGCTGCGGAGAAGCTCGCTACGGTGATGCTCCTCGATGATCTCGGTCACCGCCGCCGTGACGGCAGGCGCCAGATGCACCTCTGACAATCGCCGCTTAGGCACAATTTCGGTGACCAGATCAGCGACCTGGCGGGCGGTGTCATCACGGGCGAGCAGGCTGCGAGCACCGGCAGTGGTGATCAATTCGGACAGACGATCAGCCACAAGATGGTGCTGATTGTTGCGCTCCTCGGCGATGATCGCCTCCACCAGCATGCGAAAGCGGGCGACGTCGCCACGCTGCTGCGCCTCGACCAGATCAATCACCAGGTCAGACCTCGCCATGGCCCCCTCCTTGCACAATGCCGCTCGCTCGATCATTGCAGATGCGCGCACCACCGCGGGTTCAGCGCCGCACAATGTGGTGCTCTCTAGCAGCGCCAACAGCCTCCAGATAGCTGTCCGAGGATTCCTTGCCCGCTCGGCCACCGGCCGCGCGCTGGCTGGCCCACAAGCTGCCCGGAGGTGTCTCTGGAGGCGCAGTGGTGTGCCGCTAGCGATGGTCGGCGCTGGTTGACTAGCTGATTGGTGTGGACGCGACACCCGTTCCAATCGGCGGGCTGATCATCGCGTCCTAGAGGGCGGCGACTAATGCGGGGTCGGTCCGGCGTCGAAGGCGGCCACGTCCAGGGAAGGCCGGTTACTGTCAGCCCAACCGGAAACAAGTCCTTGACCGGAGGTATCGACGTGGCAGTGCGAGGCGAGCGAATCCTGGCAGCAGCGCTGGCAGCAGCGGGAAGGCGGCGATTCCGGAACCGGATCGCCGGGCAAGCCGCCCGCTACTGGTCTGCGCCCACAGGATCGGCCTGGGAAGCGAATTCACACTGGCGCAACGGAATCGGCGATCAAGCCTGGCTGGAGGTTGGTGACGACCACTGGAAGATCTATGAAACCTTCGCCCGAGCCCTTAATTCGCCCAGCCCGAACACGGTGATGGAGTGGGGCGCCGGCGGCGGGGCAAACGCCGTGGCTTTCGCCCCCCATGCGCAGCGCTTCATCGCCGCCGACATCTCCCAAGAAAACCTCGACGAATGCGTCCGACAAGTCCGCGCAACGTGCACGACACCCGTCGAGACACGGCGCATCGACCTCGCCTGCCCCGAACAAGCCACCGTCGGATTGGCGGGCAGCTGCGATGTCTTCCTGTGTCTATACGTGATCGAGCTAACGACGGGCGCGAACGCGGTACGGGCCATCCTTAAAATCGCCCGCACCGTGTTGGCCCCCGGAGGCACGGCGCTGGTCCAAATCAAGTACCACACCAGCGATCGTCGGACCCGCGGCTTCGCCGGGACAGCCTACGACCGAAATTTCGCATCGACCACCACCTTCACCATCGAAGAGTTTTGGAACCTGGCGGCAGAGTGCGGCCTCACCCCACGGCTAATCACCTTGGTGCCGGAAAACCGTCTCGACAGCCGCTACGCCTACTACGCCCTCACAATTCCAGCCGCCGTGCAACCCGCGCCGCCTGACGAGCGCCTGCTCGACGTCAAGTACACAGAGTTCGCCGCCACGTTCAACGCTGACGTCGCCGACGCAGAGAGGCGCGCGGCGCGCGGCAACTACATAAGCCGCCGTGAGGTCGAAACAACCGTCGACGACTGACGGTTAATCGGCTTGCCGCTGACTGGTGTAGTAACCGACTCTCCCTGCGTAGATGGCGCGGTGGCATCGTAGGCAGTTCGGAGATTCCGAGCAGCCAGCCCTAGTTGCTCGCGAATGTGGCTGTGGTGGTGGACGATAGCGCGCGGCCCGGCCTACGTTTGCGTCTATGAGCGGAAGTGAGAAGTTGCGGGCGCGCAAGCGTGCGGTGGAAGCGCAGCGCAGGGCGAACGAGAAACGCGCGAACCTTGAACGTGCCAACGTAGACGATGCCGCCTCGGTTCGTGTGCTGCTCCAGCGGCTGCGCGCCGTTGACGCTTGGGAGACTGTGCGCCTCGATCAAGTGAATGAAAACGTGCGCATGGACGCAGCCCGCAAGCGTGTGAGTCACTTCGTCAACCTGCAAACGGTTACCGGGCGGATGAGGGAACGCGGTCAGACGATCGCGTCGATCGCTACTCTCGCGGAGGTCGAGGTTCGCGACCTCCAAAATGTCCTTCGCAGAGCGCGTGCTGACGCGGGCGGCGCGCAGCGTGCAACGGAGTCTCGAAACGCCGCGGCTCTAAGCCTGGATACACCGATTAGCCTCGACGTTTCGTGAAATAGGCTGTTGACACGACCTGTAATGCACGGAAGTGCCTGTCCTGTTTGAGAAAATGTGACTTGTCTAGGGTCCATGTTCACAAAGCGGGAAGGCACTCCGTAGGTGAAGCGTAGCGCGGTTCGTTCTCTGCTGGTGGATTCAGGTCGCGAGTCGTTGGTCTCGTCGGCCGGCGGGCTGCTGTTGGCTCGGACGCTGCACGTCTCGGGACTGGAAAAGGCCATGTCAGAGGTCTTGAAGCGGTGGCGGGCACCACGAACCCTGCACGACCCGGCCAAGGTGCTCACCGATGTCGCGATCGCGGTGGCACTCGGCGGTGACTGTGCCGCCGATATCGCGGTGGTGCGTGCTCAGCCCGAGCTGTTCGGGGCGGTGGCCTCCGATGCCACCGTGTCACGTCTGATCGCCACGCTGGCCGGCGACGTCGATGCCGCCGTTGCGGCGATCCGCGCGGCCCGGGCAGCAGCCCGCGCGCACATATGGCGGCGCCAGCAACCGCTGGCCGGTACCTCAGGCAGCCAGGTCATCGTCGATCTGGACGCCACCCTGGTGACCGCCCACAGCGACAAACAGGGCGCCACCCCAACCTTCAAGTACGGATACGGGTTTCATCCCATGCTCGCCTTCGTCGACCACGGCAGCCACGGATCCGGTGAAGCCCTGGTCGGGTTGCTGCGACCCGGCTCAGCCGGCTCCAACAGCGCTGCTGACCACATCAGTGTCCTGGATGCCGCGTTGGCCCAACTGCCCGAACCCGAACGGGCCCGGGTGCTGGTGCGCACCGACACCGGTGGCGGGGTCAAGGACTTCCTGCACCACATCACCGACCTGGGACTGCAGTACTCAGTCGGGTTCTACGGCATGCCCCCGATCGTCGAAGCGCTGCGCCGGGTCCCGCGGCGGGCGTGGCGGGCTGCCCTCGACGGCGACGGCACACCACGCGAGGGCGCCCAGGTCGCTGAGTTGACCCGCTACCTGCCCGACACGCTGAAAGGCTGGCCGGCAGGGATGCGGGTCATCGCCCGCCGAGAACGTCCCCATCCCGGCGCGCAGTTGCGCCTGACCGATGACAACGGGTGGCGGATCACGTGCTTTGCGACCAACACCCGCGGTTGGTCGATCTGCGATCTCGAAGTCCGGCACCGTCAACGCGCCCGCGCGGAAGACCGCATCCGCAACCTCAAAGACACCGGACTGACCAACCTGCCGTTTCACGGGTTCGCCCAGAATCAGATCTGGCTGGAGATCACCCTGCTGGCCGCTGACCTGCTGGTCTGGACCCAAGTCCTGGCCTTCACCGGCCACCCGGCCAGAGGCTGGGAACCCAAACGACTACGCCTGCGCCTGCTTGCCGTCGCCGGACGCATCATCACCTCAGGGCGTCGCCGCTACCTACGGCTGCCAAGAGGCTGGCCGTGGAGCGACCTCATCGAATTCGGCTGGACCGCACTGCAACCCACCTAAAACACAGAAACCATTCCGACGAGCAAAGGACCCAGGAGCACCGGCGAGACGCAACGCCGGAACCCCAGGCCGCCCACGTCAGAACCGCCCACTCACGCCACGAAAAGACCTCAACTACCCGCCACGTGAAAGATCGAGGTTAGGTGGCGGCCTGGGTGGGTTGAAACAGCGAAATGCCCTGTCGTGGTGGGAGAATGAGATTTGTTCAGGATCCAATTCAGCCACTACGAAGGGCATCTCGTAGATGCAACTATCTCACACTCGGCCCGTCGCGGCGGCCCGCTTCGATGATCCGAACCTGGTGTCGTGCGCCGGACTGGTCCCGATCACCGCGTTGGCGCAAGAATGCGGTCTGGCCGCGTTGGCTGATGAGCACCTCACGGTGCCCACGGACAAGGGCTCCAACGCGGGGGCGAAGGTGAGCGCGCTGGTCGCGGGGATGGTCGCTGGCGCGGACAGCATCGACGATATGCGCCTGCTGCGCCACGGCGCGATGCGCACGGTGTTCGACCGTCCGTATGCACCCTCGACGCTGGGCTCGTTCCTGCGGGAATTCAGCTTCGGCCACGTCCGCCAACTCGACGCCATCGCGGCGCGGGTGCTGGCGAGCCTGCACGAACGCACCCCGGTGCTGGCCGGCATCGACGGCCCCGTGCTGGTCGATCTCGACGACACCATCATCGAAGTCCACGGCTACAGCAAGCAAGGATCCGGTTACGGCTACTCCGGAGTCCGGGGTCTCAACGCCCTGCTGGCCACGGTCACCACCGGTCAGTGTGCTCCGGTGATCGCCGCCCAACGCCTGCGCAAAGGCTCGTGTGGCTCCCCACGCGGAGCTGCCCGCATGATCAGCGACACCCTGTCCACTGTGACACGGCTGCGCTCACCCGAGGCCACCAGCAAGCCGCTGGTCCGCGCCGATTCGGCGTTCTACGGTCACCGCAGCGTGGGCGCGGCGCTGCGCGGTGGCGCCGAGGTGTCGATCACCGTGCCCCTGGACTCGAAAGTCAAGGCTGCGATCGCGGCCATCAACGATGATGCGTGGACCTCGATCGAGTACACCGACGCCGTCTACGACGAAAACACCGGCCAATGGATCTCCCGGGCCGAGGTCGCCGAGATCGGATTCACCGCGTTCAGCTCCAAGAAAACCCACCAGCAGGTCCCGGGCCGCTTGGTGGTACGCCGCATCCCCGACCTGAACCCCACCAGCGATGGACAGGCCACCCTGTTCGACACCTGGCGGTTTCACGCCTTCTTTACGACCACCGATCTGGACACCGTCACCGCCGACAAGACTCACCGCGGCCACGCGATCATCGAACAGGTCCACGCCGACCTGAAAGCCTCCGCGCTGGCCCATCTACCGTCAGGCCGGTTCTCGGCCAATAGTGCATGGTTGGTGCTGGCGGTCATCGCGTTCAACCTCACCCGCGCCGCGGCCACCCTCACCGGCCCCACGCTGGCCAAGGCCCGCACCGCCACCATCCGCCGCACGCTGATCACCGTGCCCGCACGCATCGCCTCCTCGGCACGACGGCTGACGTTGCACCTGCCGCGCAACTGGCCCTGGGAACACGCATGGAACTTGCTGTTCGGCAACCTCTTCGGCCGATATCAGCCGCTCACGGCCTAATCAGACCACTCCCTACCGGCCTTCGACGCGAAACACCAACAGGAACAACCCGATACCGAGATCGGGCGATCAGCCACGCCCACTGGGACCTATACATCAGCTCAAAGCCTCACAACCAGATTCAACCCCACACCAACCGCCGATCGGTGTATCCAGGCTAAGCGCAAACGGCGCAAGTTTGGGGAGCCATAGCGCAGTTGGCGTTGACCATCATCAACCGATCGCAGCGGACAACTACCCGACATCCGATCCGAATCGGTGCGTCCGTTGCGATGCGGTCATGCTGGATCCCGAAGTCACTTCCCGGCGGGGGCGTCCGCGTCGCTATTGCTCTGACACGTGCCGCAGAGACGCCTCGGCGGCGCGTACAGCAGCACAGCGGCACGGAGAACCGATTCGCATCGTCGAGGTTCCTCGTGCTGCCGTCCGAAGTGCATCGAGTACGCAACAACACGGTGCCACCGCTCCGGTAATTCGTTCCGCATGCGACGCGGTAGAATTCGCGCTCCAAAACGCGGACGCCATGAAGATACTATTGTCGAGTGTGGCTGAGCGGGCACGGCGTAAAGAGTTGGACCGCAGCACATTTGAGGCCGCCCGAGAACTCGGCAAAGTGGTCTATCCAAATAGGAGTTAACGCGTACCCTGGCTCGGCGCTACCCCGTCAGATGCGAAGCATGTCGTGTTCCGCCTTCACTTGATGGGGCATGGCTGGCCATGCAAACAGGCGGCGGCATCAATCCCAGCGTGACTGATCCTGACATATGAGAGTTCGGTTGGAATCAAACGTTCTGGACATGACGCGGCTGGCAGTGTCCTGTTTGCTTGAAAGTGCAGATCAGCCCACTGAACTGGGACTATACGCTGAACGAATGTGTGCTCAGCTGTGGCGAAGTGTCTGTGCCAAGCGGTAGTTTATGAAGTCATGGAGCGTCTAGATCTGCAGCCGGCCACCGCGTGGGGCGGAATTGCGGCAGCTGGCGTGGCCGGTTCAGACGCCGCGTCTGTTGAACCGGCTGGTCCAATCGCTAGCGGCAGGCTGTCCATCATCGACGCCGCAGCCGGCCTCGCAGACTTCACTTCTATCGCTGCCCAGCAGGGTCACGCGGCGGGGCTTCTTCTGCGGGTTGAAGCATTGAGCACTGCAGCAGCCGCAGCAGTTAATTCCCTTGTTGTCGTTGATGAACTGAACGCGACACAGCTTCGATCCGTGGTGGAGTGACTGTGAGCAAGCTGGCGTTCTACCTCGCGGTCGTTAGCACCGTGGTTGCCATCATGTCACTCGCTGTGAGTCTCAATATCTTCCCACGTGGGCAGTCTGAAAACGCGATAAGGCCGTCGACCTCGTCCACGTCTGCTGCGGAGCCCTCAGAAAAGCACGACGCAGCAATTGAGGCGTGTGTTGGCCTGAGGAACTTCAAGAGCGGTGTTGGGATTGCGCGTGGCGCCTTCATCGATCGCGTCGACCGGGCCAATGACTGGGAGTCATCAGAAAGCCTGGGGGTGCAGGGCTACTACTTCAGCGCGGTGGGTGCGGAGTTGAACTATATGGCCACCCGGCTAGGTCCAGGCGCACCACGAGAAATTGTTGATGCCCTCGCTGATGTCCGGCGGTCGATCGTGGCTGTGGTCGACGCAGATTTGCGCCGTGAACCCGCCTCCATTTCCAACGACATGGTTGATCAGTACTCGAGTGCCCTGCGGGCCGCTGAAAGTGCCTGCGAAGCAACGGGGGTCGGCTAATGGCCGCTTCACCACCCGCTCGTAGCTATTCACGCTTCATCGTGGCGCCCGATGTATGGCCGGTCACCCGCGAGCAATCTGAAGGACGGGCTGCTGCTCAACGTCGTCTGGCGATGGCGACTGCGGCTGCAGCAGATGCTCACCGGGTCGCCTTGCATGGCTTGCAGGTTGTCGGGGTGGCGCATTCAAATGGTTTCGAAGCAATGCACGCTGCCTACAGGCGTATTCAGGTTCGGGCCGACGATAAGGCCGACGCGGATAAGGCTGCCGCTGATCTGATGCAGAGTGTTGCGGCGATCCAGATGAGTGCTGAGCTGATGATTGACACGATTGATGCTGAGGCACATCAACAACTGGTACACGTGCCGAGCAGAAGTCCCACTGCTATCAACATCATTACCAGTGCTGCCGCGCGGGCGCGAGGAATCGCAGTAGGGGCCGCCGATGAGATCCGCGCTTTAACTGTGCAATTCGTCCAGGGATTTACGCCTCTGCCGGAGGGACCGTCGAATGGCGATCCGTTTAGTACCGGCGATGACGATCGGTCGACCGATAAGCGATCCGACGAATCGCCTGAGCGTCCGCCCGAGGCAGCAGTGGAGACCGGTGATACGCAGCCTCGTCTTTCGGTGCCAGACCCGTCTGATGCCGAATCCAGGTCTGGTAACACTGCGCCGCGAGTCAGCACCGGGCCTACCCCTGGTCCTTCATCGCTGTCACCGCACCCCCCGGCGCAGAGCGCCAGTCCTGCGTCCGTAGCCGCGGTTGGTGACATCGGAAGCAGTGGGGTAGGCCTCGCCGGACCAGGACGTTCCTCTTCCATAGGCTCGTTGGCCGCGTTCGGAAGTTCGGCATCGCCGCTACCGGGATCGGGCACTGGAGGAATGTCGCAGTCGGGTTCGGTACGACCGGCAGTATCTGCATCGCCGTCTCCTGCTGTCGCGCTGCAAGGGGTCATGCCTGCAAGTGGTCCTGCGCCGCTGTCATCGGTCACCGGCGCTCAGACGACTAGCATTCCTGCTTTCGTAGCCACTGCGACACCGGCGCAGCCGGCGGCATCTCCGAGTGGAATCTGGCATCCGTCAATAGGGGCGACCACGGGTGCCGTGCCAGCGTCTATTGCCGGGCCGCAGGTAGTGTCGAGTACTAATCCCTATCCAGCCGTTTCAGCACCCTTGCTGCCCCCGGGGCCGCTGGGTCCGCCGCCTTCAGTTCCGGCCGCAATTCCACCGGCCGCCGGTGCTGTCCCATTGATTGGCGGCGCTCACACCTCAATGGCGCCTGCCGCCGCATCGGTCGCGACGGCAGCGTTGACAACTCCCGCCGCGACGCTGCCGTCCCGGGTAGCGGCCGCGGCGGCCCGGGACTTGGAACGGCGGCGCAACGAGTCGAGCGATCTACAGACGGTTAAACGGTTGGCGTGGGAACTGTTGTACGCCACCGAATCCTGCCGAACCTTCGCACTGTGGGCCGTCGGCCTGATGTATTCAGCGGCTGGCGATCGGCATGTTGTGGCGCTGACACATCACGGTGCGGGTTACGTCCCCGCGGGGATTGTGGTCCCGAAGGGCGTGCGGATGCTCTGGTCTGACCAAGCTATTGGAGAGGGCTTTCGTAGCCGATGGATCGGAAATCTCGATCCGGCTGCGACACTGATCGCCTTCGCAGAAGTCAAGGCCGCGGAGCCGGCTGGCTGGCGCTTAGGTAGTGTCTGTTAATTGCGGACGCGGTGATAGATGATGATCGCAGCTAGGGTGACGCCCCCGAGGTAGCTCAGCGCGTATTTGTCGTATCGGGTGGCGATACCTCGCCAGTGCTTGAAGCGGTTGAAGGATCGCTCGACGGTGTTGCGGTGCTTATAGATTTGCCCGGAGAACGCCGGTGGCCGTCCGCCTTTGCTTCCCCGGCTCTTTCGGCGGGCGATCTGGTCGCTGCGCTCGGGAATGGTGTGGGCGATTTTGAGCTGGCGCAGTCGGGCTCGGGTCGAGTCATGGGAGTACGCCTTATCGGCGAGTAGCCGAAACTTTGGGCCCTGATGGGCAGTCAGCAGTGGCCACAGCATCGGGTTGTCGCCGGCTTGCCCCGGCGACAGTGCCATGGTGACCGCGCTGCAGCGTTGATCGGCCAGCGCGTGGATCTTCGTTGTCAGCCCGCCGCGTGAACGGCCGATGGCATGGTCATCGGGCTCATCGGGGTGTTTGTTGTAATTCGACAGATCCCCCTGTGTGGCGACCAGGGCGGGCACCAGCGGCATGCTGATGTACACGCACGCTGGTCGAATCCACCGCCAGCAGCAGTTCGACCAGCTCAGCGTCAGCGTCATCGACATCGATGTCACGGGAGATCGCTGCGAAGATCTGCGCGTAGGTGCCGTCGGTGGACCACCGCAGGTGACGTTCAGCCACCGACTGCCAGGCGCCGAACTGCGCGGGCAGATCGCGCCACGGAGATCCAGTCCGGTAACGCCAGATAATTCCTTCCAGCGTCACCCGATGATCGTTCCACGGCCGCCCGCGCCGTCGACCCGAAGGCAGTACCGGCTCAATCACCGACCACAAGTCATCAGAAATCACATCAGTCCGTAACACTTAAACAGCATCAGGCACAACATCGTTCACATTAAGCAGACACGCCCTAGCCGCTGCAGCGACCACCTGGTCTGACGTAACAGCGCTCATGACTGCCGCGCAACGCTGGGGCACTGAATGGGCCACCTGCTCCGGTATGTCCATGCCCGCCTCAATCGGAAAACGGGACGCTATCGCCAACGCGAATACTCCGCACCGATTGGAGCGGGAGTACCCCGACCTTTTCGAGCGTGTAGCGCAACTTCGTGCCAGAGGGCTTACCCAGCGAGCCGCCAAACTGGTCACGGAAGCAATCGTTTCCGACGCGCGCCTTGCGATCGTCGCCGACGGTGGCCCCCGAATTCCGCCGAACTTCGACTCGGTATGGCCGGCTGCAGCAGACGGCAGAGTAGACGCTTCGGACCGCGCCCGTTTCGCCGAAGCGGTTCAGCAGCAATGGTTCAGCATCGGAATGGTGCAGCCGGGTTGGGAAGATGAACGCACTGACACCGTCTGTGCAGAGTACAGGGGGCAATGGCTTATTTGCCGGGCGCTTGAGGTGGTCCTGGGGTGGATAGCTGACGACAACTGCGGGGCAATGCAGGCGGACCTGCCGCTGGAAGACATGATCTACGCCGCAGCAAATGCCTACCTCGACAGTCGGGAAACCGGCTGGATCACTGCAATTTTCGACGCTGCAGGCGGTTCATCCTGACAATGGATTCGCTGCCGCAGGAGGTAGATGGTGAAGCTTGGCGCGCCGAGCTCGCGCGGCAGCATACGTATCTGGCGAACGTCGTCGATCAAGCATGTGCCTGGACGCGCGAGTTCCACGTTCAAACTGAGGTTGAGCTGTGCGGCAACTACACCTCACTAAAGAGTTATCCCCTGCTGGACTACGCGAACAGGCTGAGACAGCTCAGCTCAGCACTAAAAAGAGTGTGCGCAATTGCTTCGCTACAGCCTCCGCCGCCGACCTGGGACCGCACGACCCTGCATGCGCCCCCGGCTATAGCGGTGCCCGGGCGAGACCCAGATTGGCGACGGGCCGATTACTCGGAAGGCGGTCGGTACCTGCTGATGCTTCAGCCCACTTCGCCACACGGATACCCGGCTACCGCTCGTGAACAGTGGAGCGCTGCCCTTCGCCTTGCGAGCCCAAGCGTCATCGAACGCGAAATCGGTGTGCCGCAACTAGTTGCGTACGGTTGGATGGCTCGATCGGAGTTCGACAAAGCATATCGGGTGGTGCACAGAGCGTTTCTCGACAGTGCGGCCGCCACGTTTGGTCGTGCGTGGGCTACCGGATCTTCCGAGGATGGAACTCGTTCAATGACCGTGCTGGTGAGTTGGATGAAGGCACTGACCGACCATGGGTGCTCCTTGGGTGATTGTGATTCCGTGCTTCGTGACATCGAGGTCGTAGACCCGCAAGCTGTCGCGGATTGCAGAGCAGTCCAGGAAGTTTGGTGCCCTCCCACGCCCTGACCTGCTCCGCCAGTTGATACAAGGCCGAATGCGAGAGTGGCGCCTGCGGCAGTCTTTGGCCTCACGGTGCTTCACTGCTCTCGGGCATGTAACCGGTGACCTCATACCCTTGGACCAATCGTGAAGATCATTGCAATGCAGGACCTCCTAGAGAACTTCGACGAAGTGCTCTTGAGCGTCGAACGAGGGGATTCATTCGAAATCCGGGCGGAGGATGGTCACGCCATCGCCCTGCTGCTGCCGATTCAGGATGAGCTCTAGGACCAAGCCGTCCCACCGAGGCGAGCTGCCACACGTCGACGCTTCGCCGGTATTGACGCATCATCAGACCGGACGAAACGGTATGCGATCAACTATCTGGGCACCTGATTCCCTGCACCACAGCGCACGGTCACGACGCTGCCGCCGTGCGACCCTCGCCAGCCTTCGCGTCGGCATTCAAAACTTTCTGCTGACTCCGGTCGAAGTTCGCGTTCTCGCTGATCTGCGTAAGCGAGAGACGCGAGGGTTGCGAGGCTCGCTGAGCCACAACATCTTTGTACGGCGGATAGATTGTCCACAGCAGTACGTTCCTGCGGTTGCGCGCGCCATCATCTTCGATCACCCATCCGAGGTTGCGTAGAGCGGGTGCGTGCCTACGCAGCAGCCCAGAAACGTCGCGACCGTTCTTCGGCCAGTCCCTCGGTCGTTGCCAGTCGTCGTTGACCGGTGTGAGCAGCATCAGCAAATCACTGCCGGATTGACCAACAGCAGGTTCTAATGTCCGCGAGCGAAGCTGTTCGATAAACGGGTCGACGGACAAACTGTCCTCAGACAACTGATTGGCGCGCGACATGTACCGGCGTACGCCATTAGTCGACAAGATCTCGTCCACGGCCGCCAGCGTGCGACAGAAGTCCGCCATCCTGGGCGAGTCCTCAACTTTGATGGTATCCAACCGATGGTGAACGGAGGCAGCCAAGTCAAGTAGTCCGCCAAAAATACCTGGTAGAGCTGTTTCCCACCGCTGTCGCATCTCGGCCTCTGACTGTCGCATTCTGGGGTCGATGCGTCGCAGCTCGACGATCGCTAGCCGCTCTGCCAGATCGGGTCGGATGGCGCCGACGTCGATTCCGTTGATAATCACGCATCGACGAAACTTGATGACAGCCAGATCGGCATCGGTATATAGAGACCGTTTCACCATGGCGTCGCCTGTCGCAGCGCGGCATAAAGAGTCCGACAGCCACGGCGGGATGGCCGACAGGTTGTCCAGAGCAACGACCCACGATCCAGACGCGGCAACCGCCCATGAGTCCGCGTCCCGCGGCGCCTGACGAAAGGGGGCGGGCGAAGGATCGATGAGTTCGACCAAGCTCCGTGTCGATGTCGTTTTAGCGCTACCTTGCTCGCCAAACAGGGCTAGTACCGGATGCGGGACGTCGCACTGAACCAAAGCAGCTACTAGGAACGCGAGAAGAACTGGGCGGTCCTCAACGGCGACATTGACGAACTCCCAGAGCTTCGTCACATCCCCGCGGGAGCTTGGTGCCGGCATCGCCCCCGTCAGCTTCGTATTTCGGAGGAACCGCACCGGCGCAGTGGGAGCCATCGACCACCTTCCGTCGCAGACTTTGATTACTTGACCGTTTGGATCTCCGGTGTCGATGTAGATCGTCCCGTGGTGGTCGGCAACGCGTAGGTTCAACTTGTCGGGTGCCTGCGTGGCCGCCAGACCTTCCAAAATCAGTGTGGCGTCGGTAAGTGCTTGGCCCCCGGCGACCGCACCGGTCTCGGTGAAGTAGCGAGCGGCGAGATCTGCCCGTAGGCCAGCCCTCCCACCACGCAGGAGTATCGCGAGGTGGGGTCGACTGCGTTCGGCGCCAAAAGGTTCGCCGTCCTTTGAGACTCCGAGAACATAGCGTTCCCGGGCCATATCGACTAAGCGTGCCGCGACTGACTTCTTGTCCCCCTCCCCCCTGCCGTTCAAAGGGTTTCCTGCCCGTGGTGCTGTCGCTTATGGGCATGCTGCGCTATTCTCATGAGGAACTTCCGTGTGGCGTGATCGGGTGGTTCGAACGAAGGCCTCGGCTAGTCCCCGAGGTCTTTTTCGTGCGCAGGCACTAAGCGGCGTCGCCGCCTCCGCGGCGGGTTGCGCTCTCTCGCTCCGATATCCAGCGCAATACCTCGGCCCTCCGATAAACGACTCGGCGTCCCAAGGTGAAACTCGCCGGGCCAATATTCGAATGCCGCCAGTACCTCAGCGTCCCCATCGGAACTCCAGTGATGTCCGAAACTTCCTTCGCTCCTAGCAAATCCATCAAATTACTCCTCAGCTATGGTCGGTTCGCCTGAGCCAACAGTGACTGGTGACTTGACGGTCTGTCCACGACCACAGCCACATTCGCTTGAAGAAAAGCCTTTCAATGACTCGGGGGTCGTGACGTCTTCGGCGGGCTCATGGTCCGGCCTCCGGACAACGAAGCGGATGAGGGGAGCGGAGTACTGCGGTACTTTCAGCGTATGACGACTCGAAACGAGCGAGCGGGAATTGACGACCGCTGGCACAAACGAGTCAAGGCGCCGGACGGCGCGATGCGCACTGAGCGGTCTGCGGTATATGGCAAGGTGTCGCGATGGCGTGTCAGGTGGGTTGACGCCAGTGGAGCCGAGCGCACCAAGAGTTTCCAGCGTAAGCCGGATGCGCAGGCCTACCTAAATGGGCTGACCGCCGATGTGCAGCGCGGCGAGTATGTCGATCCGCGGAAGAGTGCGGAGACTTTCGGATCGGTGGCCGAGCAGTGGTTCGCCACCAAACAGCACCGCAAGCCGAAAACCGTTGCCGGATATCGCTCGTTGCTCGACACTGTGGTGCTGCCGAAGTGGGAAAGTGTTCAGCTGAAAAGAATTAATTACGAATCATATTCAACGTGGCTAGGGGCGCTGTCAGTCGACGGCGGGCAACGCGGAACCGGCCTGTCGGCAAGTCGGATCACCCAAGCTCATCAGCTGGTAGGCGCTGTCCTGAAGTACGCCCAACGGACTGGCAAGGTGGCGAAGAACGTCGCGTTCGAGATCAAGCGGGACGAAGATCTTCCCGAGCAAGGCGAGCGTGAGCGGCGCTATCTGACCCATGCCGAGCTGCTAATGCTGGCGAAGGCTGCTGATCGGTTCGAGACGCTGACGCTCGTTCTCGGGTACTGCGGACTGAGGTTCGGCGAAGCCGTTGCGTTGCGCCGCCGGCATGTGGGGGATCGGATGCTGACGGTGCGCTCGTCCGCAACAGCCGTCACCGGTAAGGGCATCGTGGAGTCAACGACTAAGACGAAGCGGGATCGTCACGTGCCTGTGCCCGAACCGGTTTGGAAAAAGCTAAAGGCCGAGCTGCCCGCCGACCCCAACGCGCTGGTCTTTCCCAGCCGAAAGGGCGGGTTCCTTCCACTTGGCGAATACCGCTGGGCGTTCGACAACGCGTGTGCTGATATCGGCATCGACGGGCTGGTACCGCACGGGCTGAGACACACCACGGCGTCACTGGCGATCAGTGCAGGCGCTAACGTCAAGGTCGTGCAGAGACTGCTTGGGCACGCGACCGCCGCGATGACGCTCGACCGCTACGGCCATCTTCTCAATGACGATTTGAGCGGTGTGGCGGACGCCCTGGGGAAGGCTATCGACAGCACTGCGGTATTACTGCGGTATTCAGAGCATCGTGACGAGGCGGAAAGGGCCTAAATTAGGCTCTGAACTGCAACGCCCCCATAGCCCAATTGGCAGAGGCAGCGGACTTAAAATCCGCCAAGTGTCGGTTCGAGTCCGACTGGGGGCACCGGAAACATGCTGGTAAGGGCGTTGCGCCGTTTTTTGGAGGCCCTATGGACCGGCTTCGGTGTCACGAGTTGTCACAACCCGGCTGAAACTCGCTCCAGCCGCCTGCAACGCTTCATCCTGGCTGTGTGCGTACACCGACAGGGTGAAGGCGGCGGAGGCGTGCCCAAGCCACGCGGCGATAACTGCGATGGGCACGCCCCGCAGGTGCATGAGGGTGGCGCAAGAATGGCGAGCGTCGTGGAGTCTGACGCGGTCGATTTTCAGCTCATCGAGCATCTTGCCCCACCGGAACGTCAGCAGGTTCGGGTGATACGGCTTCCCCGTCTCGTCAACGGACACGTACTCGTTCACCGAGTACCCTTCCCCGAACCGCAGCCGTTCCTCCGACTGACGCTTGCGCGCAGCCTTGAGCACGTCGACAACCTCCGGCGGCATCGGCAATGAGCGCCGACTCTGAACTGACTTCGGCGTCCCCGATTCAATCGTTCTGCCGACGACAACGCGATTCTCTTCAACTCGCACGTGATACGCGGGGAGTGCGCTCTTGCCCGATCCTTTCGGCTTATCGGTGAGATTGACGCTTGACCACTTGAGGCCGGCTATTTCACCTCTTCTGAGCCCGTAAAGCGCGAGCGTCCAGAGGTGCCGGTCTCGGCAATCGTGGTCCAGAATCTGAAACACTTCGGCTTCGGTGAGGGTGCGGTATTGCTGAGCGTCCCCAGCCACACGGTCGACGAGACTGGCGACGTTGCGCACCACGTTTCCTTGCGAAACCTGGTCAGCGAGCACCGCGGAGCAGAGATACAGCATGTAATTGCACGAGCGAGCCGACCACGCGCGGCGACCTCTGACATCACCTTTGCGAAGTCGGCCCACTAAGCCGTCGAGGTCGGCCTTTGACAACTTCTGCACCGGAACCGTGCCTAGTTCGTCGCGCAACGGCTGCAGTGATACCCGATGCCCGCGCAGCGTGGACGGCTTGAGGGCATGCTTCGACAACAACCATGCTTCACACGCCTGATCAACGGTGAGCTTGCTCGGGTGCACATACTCACCTGAAGTCACGCCGCCCTGCACCTTCGCCAGCTCGGTCCGGGCATCCTTTTCAGATGTGAACCTACGACGAATCTGACGGCGCTTACCCGTCTCAGGGTCCACCCCTGCATCAACCGTGACTTGATAGCGCACAACAGCTTTGCCGCTCGTGCGGTCACGCACCGACATCTTCTTGATCTGTGGCGGCAATTGTTGCCGCGCGCCGTTACTCATCAAGGAAGCCTTTCTCCATCGCGCGCTTCTTAAGGCGCATCGCCGTTGCTTTCGAGCAAAAAAACACCGTCATCAGCGCTTGCGTTCTCGTGCCTGGCTCAGCATTTCGCCAAGTGTCCGCGACCTGCTGGAGGTCGACATCTTCCGGCCGTCTACGGGTCCTCGGCTTACCCTTCACCACCGCCCGCGCGGCCTCAAGGTTGGCTGCGTTGAAATCCCTATCCCCGGGCGCAAACCTCCAACCGCGGTGGCCTGGCTTGCGGGATGGGATTGCTTCGTGCGCTACCGCTCCGACTGCACTCACTATGACCTTGTCTATATGCGCCAACGCCAAATCCCTTGTACGGACAGAGATTTCCTCTTTGGCTTCAATATGGACGCCGAGGCATACCGGAATCTTGTTACGAACTCCGAAATCAAACCGATAGGAGGGCTGCTCAGGCCCCCCGGGGTGTACGTAGGAGAACCGGTCGGGGACGCCCCTGCCATTACCGATATCGCGCGTCGGAGCTGACGTGTCGAACTCAACAACGCCACCGTCCTCCAGTGGGACTTTCCATTGACTCAAACGTCTCACCTTTCAGTGCCTACAACATGAGACCCCACCCGGGTAGTAATGAGACCTCATAAGCTGCATTCTGTCAATAGTTCCCGGAACACCGGAGGACGTTGGCAACTGAAAAGAAACGCGAGGTGCCGGATGGCCCGGTTACTAGTTCCCATCCCCGAAGCGCAGAAAGCGCTCGGTGACGTAGGCCGAACCACCCTTTGGCGGTTAGTCCAGGCCGAGGAACTGAAGCAAGTCCACATTGGCCGAAGGTCGTTCATCACTGCAGAGAGCCTGCAGTCCTACGTAGACCGGCTCAGTGAGACAGCTGCGGTCGGAGGCAGCGCAGCCTGATGCCTCTCACACGAAAAAGGCCGGCGGGCAACCGGCCTTCTCCTGGCAACATCACCACCACCACAGCGGATGCTGCACAGTCTACCGCCAGATGCACTCGCTGCCAGCGTCCTCTTAGCGCAGAGCGTTCAATGTCGCGTGGCTGTGGGTGGCGCTGCGCCGCTTACCTCCGTTGCGAACGGGGGGCCGCGGCATGATCGACAGCTCGTGTAACACGGCCCTCCGCCGACGCCGCGCCGCCGCTTCGGCAATGCGGAAACTGGTGTGTGGATGCCGCGACCCGTGGACCTGTAAGCACCACGACGAAGTAGATGTTGAGCCAACAGCGCTGCAAGTAGACGCCTACCGGGATACATGCATCCTGCTGCTTAGCGCTGGCCTCACTCCCGCACCTCGGCTTCCTGAGATGAGAGCACTGTGGCGCCGCAAGGGCAGAGACCGTGCACTGGTCCAGGAGATCTCATCGCGGTGGGAGGTGGCCGCGTGACCGATGACTTCGATCCGCTGTCAAGAATGGTTGACGGGCACTGGCTGGATCGCCAAGATTTTCCGCCGCTGGAATGGTCTGTAGAAGGCATAGTGCCAGAAGGGCTCATCCTCTTGGTTGCCCCACCAAAGGCCGGGAAGTCATGGCTCGTCGCAGGACTCGGCCTCGCATGCCAATCCGGCGGTGTCGCATTGGGCAGAATCCGCGTAGGCCGTCGCCCTGTGCTGTATCTGGCACTGGAGGACGGGTACAGGCGACTCCAAAGTCGGTTCCGGCGCCTTCTAGGTGAAAGCAACCCGATCCCGGCCATCTCTCTGGTCACCTCCGCTAAAGCGCTGGAAGTAGTCCCGATGATGACCGCGTTCCTGGAGCGGCACCAAGGACAGAAGCCGCTGATCATTTTGGACACGCTGGGGAAAGTTCGCCCTCCGCGACCAGCAGGGGCAGACGCCTATTCCGTTGACTATGCGATTGGCTCGCAACTCAAAGCGGTCATCGACAGCAGCCCCGGCGCTTCGATGCTGCTCGTCCACCACAGCCGAAAGGCGGAGTCACCTGACTTCGTTGACAGTGTCAGCGGCACACAGGGAATCGCAGGGTCAGTCGATGCAGTGCTCGTTCTCAACCGGAAGCGTCACTCCGACGAAGCCATCCTCAGCATTACGGGGCGTGATGTCGAAGAGCGTGAGCTCGCCCTCAAAGCCGAAGGGGGAGTGGATTGGCGTCTGGACGGATCGGACCTCTCGTCTGCCGCTCGAACCGCCCAGAGTCGGCGGGAGTCAGCGAGTCTCGGAGAGCGAACTCTCGAGGTGCTGTCCCTGGTCGACCTCACCGGCAAGATCACCCCACACGAGGTGGCCGAGAAGCTCGGGATCGAGAACAAGGCGGCGGGGCAGTATCTCGCGCGCCTGGCGAAAGAGGGGCGGATCGAGAAGGGCACCCGCGGGGTCTACCACTCGATAATCACTGAAGAAAGCGAAGAAACCGAAGAAAACGCTGGTCAGGTAGTAAGTCTGTTTCCTCACGCGTCGGCACTGGGTGAAGAAACGACCCCAGGTGAAGAAACAGAAACCGACCCTCACCAGTCAATTCCTCACATTCCTCGCTTTCATCACTCTTTCAAGCTCTGTGGATGCGGAGCTGATCTGAAGCCAGAGAACACCACGGGACTCTGCGCGGAATGCAGCTTCATTGCCCGACAATCCGCCATCAGTTCCCAGCTGAACAACCTGGAGAACGGACACGGATCATGACCACCGAACCCGAACTGCCCATCCTCGACGCGCCGCGAGACCGAGTAGGTGACCGCACCGTTCTTCACGACGCGGGACACATCCACCCGTTCCTTGACGAGACCGAATCCTGTTTCGCGCTACCGGTCCGTGTCACGCACAACCCGGTCACCGGGATCGTCTTGGAACTCGGCCCCTACTCGCTGGCCCGCGAATCCCTCGAACAACTCAGAGAAGCCGTCAACATCGCCGACTACTGCATCAACCACCCACCCACGCGCAGAACGGAAAACCAATGAAAGACGAATCCCTCGAAACCGTCGCAGCCATGGACTGATCCGCCCCGGCGTGTCCGGAGAGTTCTTCTGTTGGGAAGGATGGGCACGTGGGAACGAAGTCATCGAAGCGGTATCCAGACGAGCTGAAGGCGCGAGCGGTGCAGATGGTGGCCGATCTGCGCAGCGACACGGTCTCGGAGTGGGAGGCGATGGGCCGGGTTGCTGATCTGCTGGGCGTCGGTACCGCCGAGACGGTGCGCAAATGGGTCCGCCAGGCCGAGATCGACGCCGGAGATCGGGCTGGGCAGACCAGCGAGGAATCCGAGGTCCTGCGCAAGCTGCGCCGGGAGAACGCCGAACTCAAGCGGGCCAACGCGATTTTGAAGGCGGCGTCGGTTTTCTTCGCTGCCGAGCTCGACCGGCCGTCTCAGTAGTCGTGGAGTTCATCAGCGCCCACCAGCACATGCGTGTGGGCGCTGATGGTCTCAAGTGGGGTGTCGAGTCGATGTGCGCCGTGCTCTCGGAGTTCGGCGTCGTGATCGCCCCGTCGACGTATTACGCCCACCGCGCCCGCCGTGGCCCCTCGAAGGCGGACTGGACTGATGCGCAGGTGATCGACGCCATCTGGCGGCTGCGCCGATCCAACAAGCTGTTCGCGGTTCTGGGTGCCCGTAAGACGTGGATTGTGTTGCGTACCAACGGACTCGATGTCTCACGGTGTGTTGTGGAGCGGGTCATGCGGGAGATGGGTTGGCGGGGTGCGTGCAAGCGCCGCCGGGTGCGCACCACCATTGCTGATCCGGCAGCAACGCGAGCTCCGGATCGGGTCGCGCGGCATTTCGTCGCCGGCGCGCCGGACCGTTTGTGGGTGGCCGATTTCACGTACTGCCGGACCCGTGCCGGCTGGGCCTACACAGCGTTCGTGACCGACGTCTACGCCCGCAAGATCGTAGGCTGGAAGGTGGCCACCGAGATGACCCAGAAGCTGGTGACCGATGCGATCAACCACGCCATAGATACCAGGAAGCGTTCTGGTGCAACATTTTTGGATGATCTGATCCATCACAGCGATGCGGGCTCTCAATATACGGCGGTAGCGTTCACTGAACACTTGGCCGCTGAAGGGATCCTGCCCTCAGTCGGATCGGTGGGCGATAGCTTCGACAACGCCTTGGCCGAATCGGTGAACAGCAGCTACAAGACCGAACTCATCGACCACCAGCCGCCGTATCCCGGTGCCGCCGACCTCTCGCTGGCAACCGCCGAATGGGTGGCTTTCTACAACCGGCAGCGACCGAATGGCTACTGCCAGGACCTGACTCCGGACCGGGCCGAAGCCCTCTATTACCATCGCCAACGGCACCCTCATACCGAGGAGGCACTCAGATAAGAGAACCTCCCGACATGCCGGGGTGGATCAGGCGCTATCGCCACCCTGGGCGGGGCTTTGGACGGCCTCGGCGGCAAGCTCGGTAACCCTGGAGGCAAGGGCGGCAAGGGCGGCTCGGGAATCCTCGGGAAACTCGCCCTGCTCACATCAATCGGCCTGCCGACCCTGGCCGGCAACGAGATCGCGAACGCAATCGAGGGAGAGGACCGCCCTTGGTGGTGGGCGATCGAACGCGGATTCACCGCTCCCGGAAGAATCGCCGACCACATCTTCGGCAATGAGCGCGGCGATACCTCGCCGATCGGAACGAACGCTGCTACAGGGACACCCGGGTTGGACGCACTCGGTGCCGACTTCCTCACCGGCACCACTGCCGCAAGTAAGGGTCCCGAGAACGGCTTGCAGGTCAACACCATCGCGGTGAAGCGGGCTATCGAGTCCAGATTCCCGAATGTGCCCTCCATTGGCGGCTACCGGAAGGACCCGCTGAAGTGGCATCCCAACGGCCTCGCCCTGGATGTGATGATCCCCGGTGGTAGTACCCGGGGCGGCCGGAACCCGGAAGGTAAGAGGTACGGGGATCAGATCTGGGCGTGGCTGCAAGCTAACGGACCCGCGATGGGTGTTGATCTGAGCGCGAGCTTGTGGCAGACCGATCAGGGCGGCGACCACTACGACCACATCCACGTTGCCACCACAGGTGGTGGATATCCCAGCGGAGCAGTTGGCGCTTCCGGTGCGGCAACACCGCCCCCGACGCCCGCTCGGGGGCCGCTTGTCGGTGGTGCGGGTGCGAACCAGAAGCCGCAGTACGGTCCGCCTGCCACACCGCCTCCTGCTCCTCCGCGGAGTGCCCCGCCCGTTGGCCCACTGGAGGAGTTGCTGGGCAAGGTCCCGAAGTATGACACGGGCGGACCGTGGCCTCCCGGCACGCTGGGGATGAACACCTCCGGCAAGCCGGAGTTCGTGCTCAACCCCCAGGACATCGAGTACCTGAAATCGCAGGGGATCGACCCGAACTCGCTGCAGCACGGCTCCGCTGGTGGCGCCCTGCCCGGCCCGAAAGCACTGCCCGGCCTCCAGCGCACCGAGGGCTACATTCCCGCCGCTGCGGGTAACACGGACCCGGTTGGGCAGGGCGGGTTGTCGAACTTCCTTGATCTGGGGGAGTCGTTCTTCCACAACCTGATCGACAGCGGAGCCCAGTTGGGGTCGATGGCCGTGTCCGCGGCTGCCGCGGCGGGTTCGTTCGGCGCTGGTGCCGCTGCCGGCCCTGCAGCGTCTGCGGGTATTCAGATGGCCGCTGAGGCTGGGAAGCGCGGCGTGTCCTACCTGTATGACCTGGGCGGGATTTGGGGTGAAGCCCTTGTGGAGCAGGTGTTCCCGTTCGGTGCTCCCCGCTGGTTGGGTTCTGCGAATCCGATGGCGTTCATGCCGCAAGGCATCCCCGGGCAGGAGAAGAAAGCGCCGGGAACTATGGGGGCGGCGAAGACCGCTATCCAGTCGTGGGCGCAGCCCGGGAACCCGGCGATGGCGAACATGGGCACTGGATCGCAGGGCGCGCAGGCGGCGCTGGGAGCTGTGAGGCAGCAGCCGTCCTATGGTCAGACTCCCGCGAAAGTTCCGGCCACAACGCAGCCGCAGCAGGCAACCCCGCAGTTCAATCCGATGGACCCATCCACCTGGCTCCCACACAGCGGTGTCTTCGACAACGGCGGTGTCTTACAGCCGAACTCGATCGCCATGAACCTCTCGAAAACACCCGAGTATGTCTTCACCCAGCAGCAGTTGGCAATGTCAACTTGTAGTGGCCCCACTGTGACGGCCAGTTTCGGCCCCACTTCGCGGTGCTGAGTGTGGTCACCTGACTTGGCCCCACTTTGGTCGGTGTTCGTCACCAATTTTGGCCCCGGTGGGTGGGTGAGCGTTTCCGGCCGGGTGGGGCGGTGTGTCGTCACGAATTTTGGCCCCACCCTCGTTCAGATCTTTCCTGTCGCACCGTCGTCCCTGGCGGTCGTCAGGGAGGTCGGTCAGGATGCGGTCACGCGTGGAGCTGTTCGAGAAGATCAGGAAGGACCGGCGGCGCGAGGGCTTGTCGATCCGTGAGTTAGCAGATCGCCATGGCACCCATCGGCGGACGGTGCGCCAGGCACTCGCTGATGCGGTGCCCCCGCCGCGCAAGGCCTATCCGGCGCGGCCCCGGCCGGCGATCGATGAGTGGGTGTCGGTGATCGACGCCTGGCTGATCGCCGACAAGCAGGCTCCGCGCAAGCAACGCCACACCGCTCGGCGGATCTGGCAGCGTCTGGTCGCCGAGCATGGGGCTACGTGTGCGGAGGTGACGGTGTCGCGGTATGTCGCGCGTCGGCGGGTCGAGTTGGGCCTGGACCAGCAGGAGGTGTCGGTCCCGCAGGCCCATGAGGCCGGTGCCGAGGCGGAGGTCGATTTCGGTGAGTTCTACGCCACGATCGCCGGTCTGGTGGTGAAGTGCTGGATGTTCGTGATGCGACTGTCCCACTCGGGCAAAGCATTTCACGTCGCGTTCGCCACCCAGGCCCAGGAGGCGTTCCTGGAGGGCCACGTCCTGGCGTTCGAGTACTTCGGTGGGGTGCCGGCCCGGATCCGGTATGACAACCTCAAACCGGCGGTGATCCGGGTCCTCAAAGGTCGCGACCGTACCGAGTCTGAACGGTTCACCGCGCTGCGCAGTCACTACGGGTTCGACTCGTTCTTCTGCCGCCCAGGCGTCGAGGGAGCGCATGAGAAGGGCGGTGTGGAAGGTGAGATCGGCCGGTTCCGGCGACGCCACCTCGTCCCGGTCCCCACGGTCGCCTCCCTGGCCGAGCTCAACGAGGTGATCGCCGCTGCCGACGTCCTCGACGACGACCGGGTGATTACCGGGCGCCCGATCACTGTCGGGGCGGCGTTCGCCGCCGAGGCCGCTGCGTTGATGGGGCTGCCGGCTGAGGGGTTCGACTGCGCGAGGCTGCTGCACGCGCGGGTTGATAATCGGGCCAGAGTGTCTGTGCGGCAATGCTTCTACTCCGTGCCGGCCCGCTACGCCGGGCGGCGTCTACCGGTGCGTCTGGCCGCCCGCAGCGTCGAGATCTATGACGGTCCCCGGTTGGTGGCCCGCCACGAACGTGCCGCCGGACGCTACGTCGAAGTCCTCGCCCTGGACCACTACCTGGAGGTCCTGGCCACCAAACCTGGGGCGCTGCCCGGGGCGACCGCCCTGGCCCAGGCCAAGGCCCGCGGCGTGTTCACCACCAGCCATCAGCGGTACTGGGATGCCGCCCGCACCGCCCGCGGCGACGCCAAGGGCACCCGCGCTCTGATCACCGTGCTGCTGGCGCACCGCAGCCTGCCGACGGCCGCGCTGATCACCGCGATGGACCGCGCGGTCACCTCCGGATGCCTGGATCCCGAGGCGGTGATCATCGAAGCCCGCCGCGACACCACCCCGCAGGCGCCGATCGCTGCGATCGGTGCCCTGGCCCGCTACGACCGGCCCGCACCCTCGCTGACCGACTACGACGACCTGCTGACCGGAAGTGACTCATGACCACCACCGCCACCACCAAGCCGGCGACCGCTGATGCCGCCGCGCAAGCCTCCATCGGCGCCGCGGCACGCGAACTGCACCTGCCCACGGTGCGCACCGAAGCCGCCCGCCTGGCCGAGATCGCCGACCGGGAACGCCACACCCATCTGCGCTACCTCGCCGAGGTGCTGGCCGCCGAAGTCGACGACCGCACTGAACGGCGCCGCGCCCGGCGCATCAACGACGCCAAGTTCCCGCGGCTGAAACGGTTGGCGGAGTTCAACATTGACGCCGTACCCGGCATCACCCCGGCGCTGCTGGGGCAGCTGGCCGCCGGGCATTACATGGATGCCGGCGAGCCGGTTGTGCTGCTCGGGGACTCCGGAACCGGCAAATCGCATCTGCTCATCGGGCTGGGGCTGGCGGCCTGCGAGCAGGGCCGTCGAGTCCGATACGTCACCACCGCGCAACTGGTCAACGAACTCGTCGAAGCCGCCGACGAGCGCATCCTGTCCCGGGTCGTTGCCCGCTACGGACGCCTGGATCTGCTCTGTCTCGATGAACTCGGATACGTCCAAATCGACCCTCGCGGAGCAGAACTGCTGTTCCAGATCATCACCGAACGCGAAGAACGCGCGTCCGTGGCGATTGCCACCAACCTGCCGTTCAGCGAGTGGGGCACCGTCTTCCCCGACCCCCGCCTCGTTGCTGCCATCGTCGACCGCGTCACCTTCAACGCCCACATCCTCGAAACCGGCACCAAGTCCTACCGACTACGCACCAGCAAAACCGCCACCCGAGCCAAACGCGCCGACTGACCCAAGCTGGGGCCAAAATTCATGACGACGGTGGGGCCAAATCACTTGACGAAACGCACGGTGCGTTGGGGGTTGGCGTTTAGCCCCAGAAGATGCCTGAGGGGTTGTGGTCGATTTCGGTGAGCACATCGTGGATGTGCGGTGTGGGGTCGATCATGTCGTAGCGGTGAAATTTGAGGTGTCGGTCTCGCCAGTACAGGGTCCAGGTGTTGGTGGTGGCGGTGTAGCGCAGTCGTGCGATCGGGAAACTGGTCCAGTCCGGACCGTAGTCTGCGCGCCACGGCGCTCGTCGTTCGACGATGGTCAGGTGCCGGGCAGCGACGTCGCATTCGACGCGGACTTGGTGACGCGCATGTTCGGGCACTCTGGCCGCGCACCACTGTTGCACGCGTGCGACATCGAGTTCGGGTAGGGCCATCGGGTCACCACCGGGGCGAGTTGGTGGCGGCGGTCAAGGTGTCGTAAGCGGTGTCGAGTTGGCGTTGACGGCGGCGGTTGGGTTCATGATTGGACTCGGCAGCCACCGCATCGATCAGATCATCGAGTTCGTCGCCGGTCATCGTGAGGTGAAGCTCGCCACCGTGGGCGAACACCGCGAAAACCGCTCTCTGACAGTCGCTGTCGAGGAAGGGCAGGGTGCGCAGGATCGCTGCGGTGTCAGCGTCGATGGGAATGTCGCGCAGCGGTTGGGCTGCGGTCAGTTGCTGGCGACGCAGATCGTAGATTGATGCTGCCCAGTTGCTGATGGTGCCGTCGTCGCCACAGTGGCTGCATTGCCAGCCGATGGGTTGCTCAGCATCGCCGCGGACGACCGTGATGCGGCCCGGGCAGCGGCGGTTGGCGGGTCGGCGCCGACACGGCAGCGCGGTTTCCCACCGGGTGTGAGCGTCGCCGGCCGATGCTGCGGAAACGATGCTGCCCAGGTGCTCGGCGAGCGCACGGGCCGGCCCGGGGGTCTCGGGGCCCACGTCGAGGAAGTGCTGCAGATCGGCGACCAACATGACCTGGTCACTGTATCGGCTGCAGGCAGCATCAGCGGCGTGTGAGTTACTGCGCGGTGCTGGTGCGGCGGGTGCGGGCATGGGCGAGTCGGTAGGAGGTGGTGCCGGTTTCGATGATCTGCCCGGCGAAGGTCAACCGGTCGACGATGGCCGCACACAGTCGCGGGTCGGTGAAGGTCTTGGTCCACGCGGAGAACGGCTCGTTGGACGCGATCGCCACCGAGGCGCGTTCCTCGCGCTCGGTGAGCACCTGGAACAGCAACTCCGCACCGCGGCGGTCCAATTGCAGATAGCCCAGCTCATCGATGAGCAGCAGATCCACCCGACCGTAGCGGGTGATCAACTTACTCAGGTGGGCCTCGTCGGCGGCCTCGACGAGTTCATTGACCAGCTTGCTGGCCAGGGTGTAGCGGACGCGGTAGCCGGCTTCGGCGGCGGTGGTTCCCAATCCGATCAGCAGGTGAGTTTTGCCGGTCCCGGAGTCGCCGATCAAGCACAAGGGTTCCCCGGCTTTGACCCAGGCGCAGGTGGCCAGGGTGCCGATGACTGCGGGGTTGATCGCGGGGTTGGCCTCAAAGCTGAACTCGTCGAGCCGCTTTGGCCGAGGGAACCCGGCGTCATGAATGCGGCGCTGCGCCCGGCGGCGATCCCGGTCCTCGCATTCGGCGATCATCAGCTCCGATAAGAACCCCAGATAGGACTGCTGTTCACGTTCGGCCGCGGCGGCGATCTCGGCGAAGCGGTCACGGATGGTGGGCAGCCGCAACATCCGGGCACCTTGTTCGATGGCCGCGACCGCGGCCTGATCGGTGACGGTGTGACGTGTCGTGTTGGTCATGAGCTCTGCTGACCCAGCAGAGTGTCATAGTGGGCCACCGACGGCAACGGCCGCTCGTCGGCGATCAGGCGGTGCCCAGCCAGCCGGAGCACCTGGGTGCCGTCACAGCCGGGTGCTGAACCGAGGCCGGCGCGCTGTTCGGCGGCCCGGCGGGCTTCCAGCGCCACCACATCGGCATTGACCGAGCCCACCGACAGCGCAGCGCTGATACCGGCCAGCACATCAGCGCGGTCGAGGTGACGGTGCAGCAACAGGACTTCAACCAGCACACGCGTTCCGCCAGCATCCCCATGAACCCGCCGGGCTGCAGTCCACCACGCGTCGTGTTCGGCGGTGAACAGTTTGGCCGCCCGCGCTTGAGCCAGTGCGGTGGCCCCCGGCAACGCGCCGGGTTTGCGGGCCAGGATCTCCAGATAGTGGTCCAAGTCCAGCACCTTGGTGCCTTTGCCGACTGCCCGGGGATGACGTGCCACCACCGTGGTGCGGTCATACACGGTGACATGCGACGCCGACAGTTTCACCCGCACCCGATGCCCGATGAACCGGGCCGGCACCGAATACTGATTGCAGCGCACCATGATCTGGGCGTACCGATCCACCCGCGGAGTCAGCGTCAACGCCGTCTCAAACGGCTGATCAGCAACAGGCTGCAGGAACTGCCGCTCGGTTTCCCAGTCCTGGCCAACACTGTTGGCGCGGTCGGCGATCCGACGACGATCGTCGGCGTCGTCAGCAGCGGCCAACAACGCGTTGAGCTCGTCGAGGAGTCCACCACCGGCATCGGCACGCAGTGATTGCGGCGGAACCGGCCACCTTCGCCTTCGACGCCGCCCTTTTCGTGGCTGCCGTCGTGACCGGGCTGGCAATACCACGCTTCAAAGCCGTAGTGCGAGCGGAACGCGATCCAGCGTTCATTCTCCTGACGGGACCGTCCGAACAACACCTGCTTGACCGCACTATTGAGATTGTCGTAACGGATCTTGTCAACCGGCACCCCGCCCAGGCGGTTGAACCCATGAACGTGGCCCTCCAGGAACGCTTCCTGGCCCTGGGTGGCGAACGCCCGATGCGCTGCTCGACCCGAGAACGACAACCGCATCGTAAACAGTGCGGTCTTGGTTTTCACCCCGGCCAGCACCACCCACAGATCGTGGAAGTCGACCTCGGCTTCAGCGCCCGGGCGGTAGGTCTGCGGCACAAATCCCGCCTCCAGCGCCCGGCCCGCCTCCGCAGCGATCTGCGGGCGACGTTTGCGGATGTGGTCGCGCACCGTCGAATACGACAACCCGGCAGCGTCATGCTCATCGACCAGCCGCGCCAACACCCGTCGCGCGGTATGGCGTTGCTTTGTCGGGGCATCCAGATCCGAACGCAGCATCTCATCGATGGCCGCCTTGAACGGCTCCAACCGCGGCGCCGCTCGCGGCCCGGTCTTGCGCGGCGGCGGCACCGCCGAATCCAACGCTTGGCGCACCGTGCGTCGATGCACCCGGTACTTATCTGCCAGCGCCCGGATCGACAAACCCTCAACCCGACGATCCCGGCGGATCGCTGCGAACTGCTCCACCCGTGTCCTCACCTTTCCAGCCACCAACCCTTCACCAGCGATCCGGGCCATCCGGAACCGCCTGTGATCACTGTCAGGTGGGGCCAATTCACGTCGTCCTAACCGACGCGGAGTGTCGTCAAGGTGGGGCTAACTCAGACCGTCACAACAGCACACCCGCGACCACACAGGTGGGGCCACTTTCAGCCGCCCACCCGGGGCCAAATCAGGCTGTCACAGCCAAGCAGTGGCGGAACATGCGGCGACAGGCCGAGATGTGGATGGCCTCTAATCCCAATGGGAATTCTGGCTCGGGTGCGACGTACAACGTGTATGCACAGGACATGGACGATGCTGTGCGCCGACTTAAGTGGGAAGAACGCCGTCGCGCCCGCCAACACTCAGGAAGGCCCTGATGTACGAACAACCACGACCCATCGACCGCGCCCGCTTAGGACGCATCGTCCTAGCCTCTCTCGACCAGGACCGCGAAAGATACGAGGCCGTCCTCGCTGAAGTCGAAGCCGAAGGCAGCATGTTCGAACTGTTCAACGCCACAGGCGGCGCCCTCATGGGCATCGGCCGGCTGACCCTCGGTGAGGAAAAACTTCGGGAGTGGGCTGAGGGCTACGTCGCCTGGGCCCAAATGCAAGCCGACGACAACGCCGGGGCATAATCCTGAATCCCGGCGAAGCAGCAGGTGGCTAGGCGTCGGCGATGGCAGTTTCTGTCGGTTCGCTTAGCCGTTCAAGCCGCTGACCAGGCTTCATCAACCGCAACAGCGGTCGCTTGAGAGCAAGTCGACTTGCCCCGTCGAAAATTGCTGCTCGAAGAAACGGGTACACAACCATGAGTCCCACACGTTCGACAAATTCTTGAAGTGCGTCGTCGGTTAGCTCGATCTCCTCAGGGAAGCCGAACACTGCTTCGACATCAGCGATGTACAGTCCCCCCTTGCCGGACACCGTCGATCTGCACCGAACGCCGATTTCGTCTGACTCTTCGCGTATCAGTGCTTCGAGATTCTGTTGATCATTACTCTGATCGTCCGCCGCGACACGCTTGGCAGCGACCTCCCAATGTACGACGTCCTTCAGTTCCGCGAGGTCGGCTACGTCTTTCGCAGAGTCAAGTTTACGGGCCATTAGCAGGTGACAGAATCTTCGAGGTTGCCGGTGGTGTCATTCTCGTCGCGGACCATTCTGCGGAGAAAACCAACAGTTTCGTACTTGTCGCCTGCCGGCTGAGGGACGACTGATCCATTGTCGAAGCCCTTCGCGGGCGGCAAGAACGATTCATTCAAATGGAAAGCAATGATCTTGCTCGATCCCGCCCACCGAGCATCGGGCGCTATCACCAACTGATCAAAGGCGTGGGCACACCCCTCCCACGAGCCGGAATGTTTCTGATCGTCGTCACGGCGCTTGAGTGTGAGGTCCGCCTCCTTGCCTAGGACGTGCAGCATCTGAGCCAAAGTGCGTAATGTCAGGTTCCGCTTGCCGCTGAGCCGCTGACTCACTTCGCTTGGCTTCACGTTCAATAGCGCCGCTAACTGCTGCCCGTTGACGCCCTTCTCAGCCATCGCGTCATGGACAGCTTCGGTTGCAGCCAAAACCAAACGCTCTTCGGCGAGAAGCGCTTCAGACTCGGGGGTGCTCCGAAACCAGCTCATTTTGTCCTCTTCACGTAGTCGGCGAAGGCTGCGCGAGCTCTAGTCGCCTCCGTACAAACGTTCTTATCTTTTGGCTTCTTCCGACCGTGTGTAGCTATCCAGTCGCTTCCGTCACGAACCACGTACAACCGGTACCCAGGTCCATGGTGCACTTTGATTTCGTGGACCACTGGGTCGCCTTTACATCCCAGCGGATGCATCTGCTCGGGCCCGCCCAAGCGTCCGGTAGTTGTTAGCCGCTGAAATCTCGCTTGGAACTGGGTTTGCGGCGCAGTGCCCAGGCCCCCAAGCCACACTTCTGCTTCACAGTCGCCACCTCCATCAACCACTGCGTACAGCGTCAATACCGATCCAGTCTCCAGCACCCTTCGCGCTGAAGTCATAACTTAATACCCCCAGTGTAGGTACAGAAGCCAGGTCTGTGTAGCCCAGTTCTTAGCTTTCAGCGGAATAGGGCCGAACTCCGCTACGGCGACGATAGAGCACACTCAACCGGACACTGCCTGGTGATGCGGAAGGCCAGTACGGGGAGTAAATCCGCTTGTTCGGATGCAGCACCACGCCCAGGGCTGGCAAAGTAGCTTCACACAACCTCGCCATCAACCTGCGCCGAGGGCTCGTGCGTGAGCTATCTCGCAGGCTCAATGTCCGCCGGGCCTTCTCTGGGTCGCCCGATATGGCCGTGACCGACGCGATAGGCCCGACGGCGGGATTGGCTCTGGTGGGCGGGCTACTGTGCTCGAGGACTGGATGGCTGCGCAAATCTGTTCTTCGGTCATTCGCCACCGACCCGCAATCTTTACGCCCGCGAAAGTACGGTCGCGAAGCTTCACGCGGAGAAAGTCCTTCGGAAACGCCAAGCATCTGGGCAGCCTCGGACAACGAGAACATGGCGGGAATCATCGACCTGTCCCCGTCTCGAACGTAGCGAGCGAGTCCACATAGCGCTGGAGGTCGTCGTGCCGGTATTTGTACTGCCTTCCATCTCGAACGGAGGGGAGCTTGCCGGCTCGCCGTAGTTCGTCGATGCGGCGTTCGGAGGTGGAGAGCGTCTCGGCGGCGGACCGTCGGTCGTAGAGCATCCTTGTGGGTTGGTCGATTTGCGCCATGAACCAGACCGTAACGCCGAGAATCGAGGGCCATGCCAGAGAACGACAATGCGCCGATCTTCTTAAGCCCATGGATGACGCGTGAGGAGGTCGCTGACCGACTCCGCATGAAGAAATCAACCCTCGAAGCCTGGGCGGTAACGGGGTACGGTCCTCGCTTCGCGAAGTTCGGGAAGCACGTCCGGTACCACATCGATACGGTTATCGACTGGGAGAACGCGCAAGTGCGCTAGGTGGGCGTGGCCCCCATGCCCACGCAGTCGGCGTCTTCTGCTGCAGCAGTGTGCCCCGGCGCCACGTGGGACGGCCGGGGCACAACTGGGGGACACGTTAACGCTATCCCCGTTTCCGCCGTCTGCTTCGCACTAATTCCAGCGACACCGGAGGGCTCTGCTCACGTGCAAGCCTTCGTTCCCACGCAGGGCGTAGCACTGCCAAGAGTGCAAGCCATTCGAGGTCTGTGAGGTCGTCCCCTTCGATCTGGTTGAGAATCTCGTTGACTTCCTCGACCGCCTCCTCGACGGCATGGGCGATGAGGCCGTCAGTCTTAGCGCTCATTTGACGGCTCGCAACAGCGGCTGGGTGTCTTCGGGGCCGAGTTCCGCTTCGCGGAGCACCCCGTAAGCGTCGAGCAGGTGGATCATGCCCCGCATCAGTTGAGGCGACCAAGTCCTCGGGGGATACAGGACGAACCTCTTCGAGAGTTCACGGTCCAGGTCGGTGATCACCTTGCTCATATCCGCACCGCCTTGAAAACATGGCTAAGCGACGTGAAGGGCTGCTTGCATTGGCTGCATTCACCCATACCGCTCCGTTCGAAGGGGGCTCGATTCCTTGCTGTCCACGCATTGAGATGGTGGCTGCACATCGTTCCCCGCCAGCAGCTGTGCATGACCACAAGCCAGTGTGCCGGCCTCTTGCACTTGCCGGTCTTCGTCACTTGGTCGCAACGTCGCACGTCATCCCACATACTCACGACCTGGTCGAACGTCCAGGTTGAAGATGGAGCACCGATCATTCGGTTCACCACCCATCAATCTCGTCAGCGGCAGCAACAATGGCCGCTGCGAACTCGCGAGCTTGAGCTGACGTCATGTTGGCGGCTCCGAAGTCCGCCCAGACCCGGGGGCTGTCCTCCGGGCTCCGGTCGATGGTCCCGTCGACGTACTGGACAGCGCTTGTGCCGACGATGCCCGAAATGGAGCGGATGTGGCGGTCGGCCCCGGAAATGACGCGGTACTCCGGCATCCCGTCGACATTCTCCTGCCAGCCGTCCAAACAATGGGTGCGCTCCGGCATCGGCACGTCTGAAGCGGTGCGTGTGCTCATCACGCGGCCTCCTCGCGGGCGACCTCGCCTCGGAGCCAATGCGGCTGCTTGAGGTGGATTTCGTACTTGAAGACCGGCCGCGTCTTCGGGAACGCGTACCGACGGCACTGGCGGCCCGGCTCGGCATCGCAGATCGGGCAGGTGACCGACAGTGGGTCGGGTTCGGGATTGGACGGAACGGTTGCGCTGTTTTCGCGCATGGGAGTACTCTCCTCGTAGCTTGAGATTGAAGCCCCTGGCAGGGCGGAAATCACGAAGGCGGTTCCCCGGGCAAGGGAGCCGCCTTCACTCTTTTCAGGGCGCGAAGCCCATCAGAGCAAAAGCAGAAAAGCCCAGGAGGCAGTGAACGCACTGTCCTGGGCTTTGTTGGTGGCCCGCGTGGCAGCGGGTGAGATGGACAGGTCACCGTAAGCCCCCCTTGGCTGTGCTCTGTCGGGTGTGCTCTAAAAGGTACGCACAGAAGAGGGTACGCGCCAATACACTTCAAGGCATACCCTTCCGAATAAAATCGACGACGTGATTGTGTACCTCGGAGTGCGCCAGGTGGCTGAACGCACCGGCCTCGCCCTCAACACGGTGAAGGCATACGCACAGGACACGCCACGCCGCATGCCGAACCCGGACGCCATGATCGGCCGCGTCAAGGGGTGGAAGGCGCAGACCATCGACGCCTGGCACGCGACCAAGGTCGACTAACCCCCGGGCTCGGTGTCACGACAGTGTCACAACTCGCGCAGGTCACCCACGAACATTGAGAAACGCCAGCGCACGAATTTCCATGCTGCGCAACAGGAATAGGCCATTGGGAAACATCAGCGAACAGGTGTTGGCGGACTTAAAATCCGCCAAGTGTGAGTTCGAGTCTCACTGGGGGCACCGAGAAAGAGCAGCTAGAAGGCGTGCAGAGCGTAAACGCCGCGTCTGGCCGTAAACAGGCTGTAAACTCACGCCATGAGTGATGCACGGACACCCGGCACGGGCGGCGTCGTGGACCTGTGGAAGAACCGCGACGGCAGCCCATCGAAGCTCGCCACCAAGGGGTGGGCCGAGGGCAAGGGCAGGCCGCAGGGAGTGGGGTCGCGCTGGCGCGGCTGGTACGTCGGCGACGACGGCAAGATGCGTACCCAACGGTTCCGCACCGAGGTCGACGCCGAGGCGTGGGTGGCCGACGCCAAGTCGAAGATTCACACGCGAACGTGGATCAATCCGAGCGCAGCCCGCGAGACGTTCGGTGCGGTCGCTGAGCAGTGGATCGACACCAAGGGACACCGCAAGCCCAAGACGCTCGCCGGGTACCGGAGCCTGCTGGACACCATCGTGTTGCCCAAGTGGAAAGACGTGGCGCTGTCGGAAATCACCTATCCCGCCTATGTGGCGTGGCTGAGTGGGCTGTCGGTGAACGGGTCGCAGGACGGCAAGCCGCTGTCGGCGTCGCGGATCACCCAGGCTCACCAGCTCGTCGGCGCGGTGCTGAAGTACGCGCAGAAGTCGGGCAAGGTCGTCAAGAACGTCGCCACCGAGATCAGCCGGACCAACGATCTGCCCGAGCCGACCGAGGCGGAGCGGCGCTACCTCACCCACGCCGAGCTCGCCCGGCTCGCCGGTCACTGTGGGCGGTTCCAAACTCTGACGTTGGTGCTCGGCTACTGCGGGCTGCGGTTCGGCGAGGCGGTGGCGCTGCGCCGCAAGCATGTAGGGGACCGGGTGCTGACGATCCGCTCGTCGGCCACCCACGTCACCGGCAAGGGCATCGTGGAGACCTCCACCAAGACGGGCAAGGTGCGGGAGGTGCCGGTGCCCGAGCCGGTCTGGGAGCGGCTGCAAGCCGAGCTGCCCGACGACCCTGACGCGCTGGTGTTCTCGTCGCGCAAGGGCGGCTATCTGCCGCTCGGCGAGTACCGCTGGGTGTTCGACAAAGCGTGCACTGAGGCCGGTATCGACGGGCTTGTGCCACACGGGCTGCGCCACACCACCGCATCGCTGGCTATCAGTGCGGGTGCCAACGTGAAGGCCGTTCAACGGCTGCTCGGCCACGCGAGCGCCACCATGACGCTGGACCGCTACGCGAAGCTGTTCGATGACGACCTCGCCGGGGTGGCGAAGGCGCTCGGTGATGCTGCACGCGCTGCTGCTGCTGCTGCGTGAAGTTCTCCTAGTGGCCGGGGATGGAGCCGATGTTCGGTACCCGGTCAGCCGTCATGCGTCGACCCCGCCGCGCTCGCTCCGCGCCCGCTCCGCAACCTCCCACGCTTGGAGGTCTGCGAGGTCGTAAAACACGGCGCGACCGAGCCGGTATGAGCGCGGACCTTTGCGCATGCTGCGGTACCACCGCAGCGTGGATACGGGCTTGCCGAGGTAGGCGGCTGCCTGTTCTGTACTGAGCCGTGTTGGAGGTTGCTTGTCGGCGTTGGTTGTCATGTGCGGCAATGTACATACTGCGCCCGACTACCTCGCCAATCTTGTTACGCATCTGTCCACCAACAGGTTTCGTGGCTCGACCGGCAATCAGTGAGCGCACTTTAGCAACGCTCCAGACACCGGTATCCGCAGCTCACCGGCGCGCCCGTAGTCATCGAGTGACGCTCGACTGCGGGTAATCATCTGCGCGGCAACGGGTTCCCCACGAGCGGCGACACGCCGCGCCGTCGACACTCCGAGGAACTTCTAGACCACCTTCTCCCACCTTGCCGTGGTGACCTGCTCCCACGCGCGTAGGTCTCCGACAACAGGATCGAGTTCGAGATCATCAACGACAGGATGATCGACAGGATCGAGTTCGAGATCATCAACGACAGCGCACCTGTTCTCATCGGCTGACGCGCGAAACTCTTACTGAAACCTCACCTTTGACCAGGTTGTACCGACGTTGACCAGTGAGTTTGTCGACTGTCGTCGATGGCAGCGAACGCACCCGGCGGCCTCGTGGGCCAACATTGTCAAACATTGTCAGTCACAACAGGTTTCACCAGATTAACCAGTCGGGCGCGAGTGCTGTACTGGCTGGCATGAACTCGCAAACCACCGCCCCGCCACGAATGTTCTCCATCCGAGAAGCCGCCGAACACGTTGGACTCTCCGAACGGCTCATCTGGCAGAAGGTCACCGATGGCGACCTCACCCACGTTCGAGTCGGTTCCCGCGTGCTGATCGCGGGCGACGACCTGGCCGCGTTCATCGACGCGCGCCGCACACGAGGAGGAGGCAAACCCGTGCAACGTGACGAACAGACAAACGCCGCCCTCCAGGTGCTCGCGGCGGTCAAGGCGAACGTCATCGACAACGACACCGAAGCCATGTTGCGCCGCCTGCGCGGGTCGTCGCGCGAGGTGTCGCTGAGGCTCGCCGAGGCCACCAACCTGCTCGCCCACTTGGTGAAGATGTCCGAACGCCCCGAGCAGATGTTGGCCGCGCTGATCGAAACCGTCACCAACGCAGGCACCGACTGAAAGCGGAAAGCCACCCAGATGTTTGGCCGCGTGGCTTTCCGGAAGTTCCGACCCGAAGGGAACTCCCCACGAATGATAAGCCGACCCGAGGACACCGTTTCGGCGCAGCTGGAGCGTCGCCGCGATGCCGCCCACCGCAGCGAGCCGCTGGAGTGCTGCTCCTGTAGAGACCCGTGGACCTGCTACTGCCACGACAAGCTCCAGCCGGTGAGCGAGCATCAGCTTGACGGGTGGTCGGCAGCGGCGCTGCACCTGCTCGACAACGGGCTGACCCCGGCGCTGCCCATCGACGTGCAGCGCCGGTTGTGGCGGCGTGGTGGCCGTGACCGCCGTCTCGTGAGCGAGCTGCACACTCTCGTCGGGGTGGCGTGATGAGCGCCGTCGACCGCTCTGATGGGTTGTTGGAGAAGGACGCCGACGACGTTGCTGGAGAACAACTGTCGGGCGAGTCGCCCGGTCCGGTTCCCGGTTCTATAGACCTGGGTCGGGAACCGGGAACCGCAGCAGTTCCCGGTTCCGAGACCGGTCGCGGAACCAAGGACCGCGGGAACTGCGCCCCGGTTCCCGGTTCCGCACATAGGTCTACAGAACCGGGAACCGAGGACGAAACACCGCTCTACGTGGACATTTCCGCCCTGCTCGATGGCACGGTTCCAGAACCGCCAGAACCGCAACTAGGGCGGCGAACCGATGGACACGCCCTGTTCTACCCCGGTCAGGTTAATTGGGTGTTCGGCGACCCCGAGAGCGGCAAGTCATGGCTTTGCTTAGTGTGCGTCACCGAGGCACTGTCAGCCGGTCGACGGGTCCTGATGATCGACCTGGACCACAACGGCGCACTATCCACGATTCACCGTCTGCTCGCCCTCGGTGCGCGCCCTGACGCCCTCCGAAACCGGAACCTGTTCCGGTACTGCGAACCCGAGGACGCCGCCGAGGTGCGTCAGGTGGTCGAAGACTCCCGCACCTGGAGGCCCGCCGTGGCCGTCGTGGACTCCATCGGGGAGCTGCTGCCCATGTGCGGGGCCAACACGAACTCAGCCGACGAGTTCACCGTGATGCACACCAAGGTGTTGAAGCCGTTGGCGAAGGCCGGTGCCGCCGTGCTGGCCGTCGACCACCTCGCCAAGAACGCCGACTCTCGCGCTGTCGGCCCTGGAGGGACTGCGGCCAAGCGCCGCGCCATCGGCGGCTCGTCCATCCGCGTGAAGGTCAAGCAGCCGTTCACCCCTGGCCACGGCGGCAGCGCCACGCTGATCGTCAACAAGGACCGTCACGGCGGTCTCCGCGCACACTGCCCGGTCGGTGACCGTGAGCCGGTCGCGGGCACCTTCAAGCTGCTGGTGTTCGACGAGGGCGCGTTGGCGTGGGTGATCGACGCCCCTGGGTCAAGTCCAGGGGCGTGGTGTACGACGCCTGTCGTGTGATTCTTCGAGTTAATGGTTCAGGCGGTCAGTGCCGCGGGGGTGGCCTCCTGTTCGGTCGGGGTGTCGTTGACGGCGCGTGATTTGCTGAGGACGTCGAGGCCGAGGTAGCGCCGGGATTCAGCCCATTCGTCGTGTTGTTCGGCCAGCACGGCGCCGACGAGGCGGATCAGGGCGTTGCGGTCGGGGAAGATGCCCACGACGTCGGTGCGGCGGCGGATCTCTTTGTTGAGCCGTTCCTTTAACCGGCCCTCGGGGTCGGATCAACTCTCGGTGGTCGATTGGTCAGCGGTCGAGGCGGTGCAGGTGGTCGGTCAACGCCTCGGCGACACGGTGGTGACGGGCGGCTTCGTCGAGCCAGCCACGGGCGCGGGCATCTGCTTCGAGAGTCTGGATGTCGGTGCGTTGCGCTTCGAGTGCGCCTCGGAACTCGGGGCCGGTGACGAAGTTGTCGCAGGTTTCGCAGATGTTGGCATAGGGGCAGGCGCCGGCACTGTGGTGGCGGGCGCAGTAGCCGTGGGCGACACGTGTTTTGAGCATCTCACTACCGAGCCAGCTGACCGCATCGGGGACGATGGGTTTGCCGACCGGAGTGAGAGTGAACTGTCGTCGCATCTTTCCCATGGCCTGGTCATAGGCATCGCGCAGCGTCGGTGAGGCCAAGGTGGCGTAACGCAAAGTCATCTGCGGGGTGACATGTCCGAGCAGTGCCATCAAGGCCTGCAGGCTCATGCCTGCGTTCGCGAGCTCGGTGGCCCATGTGTGGCGTAGCTGATGCGGGGTTACCACCAGCGGTGCGCCGCCGGTCCCGCGCAGCCCGCAGGACTCGATGGCGGCGAGCAGGCCATTGCGTAACCGCGTCTGTCCGAGACGGCGGCCGTGCGCAACGAACAGGAAATCGGTAGGCGCTCCGGTACGGGGATGCGGCAGTGGGCGGCAAACACCACGTCTGCTGGTCCACTGGTCCAATGCGGCAATGGTGTTGGCCGAGAGCGGAACCATGCGTTCGGTGGCGAGCTTGCCCAACGGAACTTTCAACCAGGTGCCGGCGGGTCCGTAGTCGACGACGCTGCCGAGTTCGAGGTCGAGCAGCTCCCCGATCCGCAGCCCTGCCCCGCGAAGCACTGTCAGCCCGACGCGGGCGAACGTATCCTCCAGCTGGGCAACCGCGTTCATCACCGCGGCGTCGATATCAGGTGGTAGGGCCTGCGGCAGGGGTTGATCGAGTTTCGGGATATCGACGGCGAAGACCAGACGACGCGGCGGTGCCTGCTCCCAGCCCCATTCGGTGATGTCGTCGAGTAGGTTGCGCACGCTCAGTACCGTCGATTGGATCACGGCCTTGGAGATGGTGCGTCCGGCGCCGGCGGCGGCGCGTTGTCCACGCCAGGTGCGGGCGCGATTCCAGACCAGGAAACCCTCGATGTGACTGCGATCCAGATCCCCGAACGAGGTGAGCTCGGGATGAGTGGTGGTGAGATAGTCCGCGAACGGCAGCAAATCGTTGATCAACGATTCGACGGATTTCGGACGCAGCACCGATGCCCGGACGGTGACATAACGCAGCAGCGTCTCCCGGATCAGGTCAGTCATCGCCACGTCGGCGAAGCGTTGGGTGTAGCTGCGGGCCCAACGCCGCCGCCGTGGTGGTGTATCGACGATGCGAGCCTGAAAAAGCATCTGCCGCAACCCGGCTATCCGGTTGCGGTAGGCGCGCCTCGACGATGCCGGAATCGATTGTGTGGCAGCCAGCGCGGTGTCGAACTTGTCGACCGTGCCGTTGTCGACATCGTCGACGAGTCCGCCGTGCCAGGCGAGCAGCACCGCCAGACATTCACCCAAGACCGTCTCGATCCACTGTGGTGTCCAGCCCAAGGCCAGCCCGGCGGTGCGCACGGCGGCGAATCCGCCCGGGTCACGGTCCTCGACGGCTCGTCCCAGACCAGTGAGGTTCTTGACGGCCGCGAGTTCGAGGTCGAGGCGCAACTCGCCCCGGCCAATGACATGACACAGCAGTGGCCAGGCCCCGTTGTTGCGCAGATCGGCCAACCGCTCGACCGCCGGTCTGGTCATCCAGTCCCGCAGATCCGGGTGCTCGGTCAGGAAGGTGCTCGCGCCGCGGGTGCGGCCACGCACCGACCTGCTACTGAGACCAAGGCTGGCAACGTGTTCGAGATAGTCGTCCAGCACCGCATCCGGGTCAGCCAGCAGGTCCATCGATGCGAGCGTCTGGGTGGTCATCGTCGTGTCCCGGCAAGGCTGGCGCGAGCCGCACCGTATTCGGCGGCGAGTTGCTCGACCGACAGGTGCACATATCCGGCGGTGGTTTCCGGGGACACGTGGCCCATCAACTCCCGCAGCGCCATCAGATCGATTCCAGCAGAGGCGAGTTCGGTGCCGTAGGTATGGCGCAGCCGGTGTGGACGTACCCTCGTCGCACCAGACAGGTCTCGGTGCCGCCGAAACAGTGACCGCAGTCCGGCCTCGGTGACCGGGGCCCCCGCGGAGGGTCCGCGCAGCACCACGAAACACTCCTCGGTCGTCAACCCTGGTGGGCGTTCGAGGCGCAGATAGGCCGACAGTTCGGTGAAGAATGCTGCATCGACCGGTACCACCCGCTCCTTCGAGCCTTTACCAAGCACCCGCACCCGCCGTCGACCGAAGTCGATGTCGGCCAACCGCAAGGACCGCACCTCGGCGCTGCGCAGGCCCCCAAAGAGCATCGCCCACACCATCGCCCGATCCCGGTGGGTTCGCAACGACGCCACGAACCGCTCGACTGCATTGGCATCGAGAGACTCGGGCAGTAACCGCGGTTGCCGCACCAGCCGGCCTCCGGCCCGAGGCCGACCCGGGCCCAGATGCCCGAGCAGTCCCCGCGCCACCGGTCTCAGCCCCTGCCCGCGCCGCGGTGAGGGCACCGGGTTCTCGGAGCGCGTCCCGGTCATCACCAGGTACTCGAAGAACGCCCGCACCGCCGAGACCCGCCGGTTGACCGTCGATGCCGCCGCGCTCCCGCCATTCCTTCTCGCCGGGCTGCGCCGGTGGTCACGGCGCACATCCTGCCAGTCGATCCACTCGAACACCTCCACCGGCGTCACCGCCGCCACCGCGAGATCACGGTCCAGCAGGAACCGAGCCAGATTGAGCACATCGAACGCATACGCCCGCACCGTCGCCGCACTGAACCCGCGTCCGGCCAGATGCACCAGGAATGCGTTTGCCGCTGCGCACCCCTCCCACGGGCCATCGATCACATAGCCGTCACTGCTGGTGCGCACCCGAACAGTCATCGCCTACCCCTCTCGGCCCCGCCAGCATGCGCCACACATGACCCGCGGCCTCGAACCTCACGCCGCATCCACAGTCGTGTCGTGGGAGGGCCGGTTAACCGATCGGGGATTGTTGCTCCAGATCTGGCGCCAGATCTGCTTGGGGAACGCGGTGAACGCGAGTAGGTCTGGCCGGGCTGCCTCCAAGTGATCAGCGACCTTGGGCAGTTTGTCGGCGAGCGCGTCGATGGTCCGGTCATATTGTGCAGCAACGGATTCCGCGTCAGGTTGATCGAACACCGAATGCAGCAGCGTGCGTACCCAGGGCCAGGACGCCTTCGGTGTGACGCTCATCAGATTCGTCGTGTAGTGCGTGCGGCAGCGCTGCCAGGCCGCACCGGGCAGAGTGGCTCCGATCGCGGCCACCAGCCCGGCGTGGGCGTCACTGGTAACCAGCTTCACCCCAGACAGCCCGCGGGCGGTCAGCGACCGCCAGAACGTCAGCCAGCCCGCGCCGTCCTCGGCGGTGGTGACGTCGATGCCGAGGATTTCACGGTAGCCCTCGGCGTTGACCCCGACGGCGATCAGGGCGTGCACGTTGACCACCCGGCCCTGCTCGCGGACCTTGAGGACCAGGGCGTCGGCGGCGACGAACGTGTACGGGCCGGCGTCCAGCGGTCGGGTGCGAAACGCTTCCACGGCGACGTCGAGTTCCTTGGCCATCACCGACACCTGCGACTTCGACAACGACGTGATGCCGAGCGTTTCGACGAGCTTGTCCATCCGCCGCGTCGAAACCCCGAGCAGGTAGCAGGTCGCCACCACCGTGGTCAGCGCCCGCTCGGCGCGTTTGCGGCGTTCCAGCAGCCAGTCCGGGAAGTACGAGCCCTGCCGCAGCTTCGGGATTGCGAGATTCAATGTTCCCGCGCGGGTGTCGAATTGGCGGTGCCGGTAGCCGTTGCGGGAATTGGTGCGCTCGGTGCTGCGCTCGCCGTAGCCGGCGCCGCACAGGGCGTCGGCCTCTGCACCCATCAGGGTGTGGATAAACGTGGCCAGCAGCTCACGCAGCACGTCAGGGTGCGCTGTGGTGAGTCGTTCGGCAAGCACGGTGGGCAGGTCGATATTGTGGGCAGTGGTCATCGCGTCGATTCCTTTGCTCGAGTGACTTTGACGGGTCTCTCGAAGAATCACGCGATGACCTTCAATCATTCGGCAACGACACGCCGGTACCGCTGATCAGGTCCGACTCGTACACCACTCTGCTGGACGCAACCCGCCCCTGCCAAGGGTGAACGCAACACCGACGAGGCCGCGCCGCAGCAGGACGTGCAGGCTGTGGCCGCTTTGGAGCCGCCGCCAGAAACCGTGGAGGAAGCGCGGGAACGGCTGCGGTGGAGCAAGCAACGGGCCACGAAAGCGGTTCGTGCATGGCGAGAAAGTGAGGTGAACCTCGGATGACAGTCGAGATCGTCACCAACGCTCTGGGTTGTCCTGGCTGCGCCCGAATGAGCCGGATCAACGCCTGCCTTCGGTTGCGGGAGCTACTGCCCACCAACCGATTTCACCGCAAACCGCGAGAAGTCCCGTGCGCAGATGAGCGACAACAGGTGTCGCGGTTGGTCGGCACGATGGACACCGAGGAGACCCGATGACCGCACCAACGTGGACCACGACACCGCCAGCGCAGGCGTGGGCCGACGCCAACACCGCCGCGCAGCACGCCGCCGAGGGCGACCCGTTGCAGTGCTGCGCAGTCATCGCCGAAAGCCGTTGTGATCCTGGCTGGCTCGTCATCGCCGGGGTGACCCTGCTCGCCGCCGTCCTCGCCGAGGGCGTCGCCGCCGACGAGCTGCGCGCCGAGGTGTGGCGGATCGCCACCGACTCGGGCACGTCCGACTACATGGTGACCGCCAGCTTGGAGGTCGTCGCACTCGCGGAGGCGATGCAGCGCGACGAGCTGCCGATCATGTGGGAGTTGTCCAGCGGCTCGCAGGTGTCGGCGTTCGACCTTGCGCACGGGGCGTGCTCGCTCACCGGGCAGGCGATAGCGGCTGTGGCCGTCGATGTGCCTGGAGTGTTCGACCGGCTGCGCGCCCAGTATTGGGGCCGCTGATGGGTGCTCGTCTCACGGTCGCCGAACCGGGCACAGTCGGGCTGATCGCCGAGATTCTGCGCGGCGTGGCCGCGCTGCCGGGTGCGGCCTGCATCCGCAAGGCCGGTATCTTCTCCGACCCCCGCCGCGTTGGGGAGGCCACAGCGATATGCGCCGAGTGTGGCGCTCTGGAGGCGTGCCGGGTTTGGGCTGCCACGCAACCCGGTCTCGTCGGCGTGGTCGCTGGGAAGCTGCACGCCACCGTGCGCGCGGATGATGGAGACGACGAAAGCTCAAGTGAGGCACGACAATGACTGACAATATTGATCTGTCGGGTATCGGTGCTCACCGACCCTGCCCAGCGCGCGGCATCCTCGTGTTCGACAACCTGCCGCTCGACGTGCAGAACGCCGAGAACTCACGGCAGGAAGCGGACCACCGTAACCGGCACTGGAGGTCGAACGTGACCACCGAGCGGCCCGCGACGCCGACGGAGCGCGCGTTGCTCGCCCACCTCGGCTACGAGCTGCCCGCCACCCTGCTCACCCGCGTGCAGTGGCTCACGGACGGCGTCCGACGCCGTACCTGGCCGCAGATACCCGCCACAACAGAAAGCCTCGCGCCATGACCACGACCACGACCGACACAGACACCGCGCAGGACGACACCGACGGCCAGGCCGGCCACCCTGGACCTGCCAGCACGGACGACAACCGCGCGCCAGCAAGCGAACCCGACGACGACCAGCACGACGATGACCGGGACGACGCCGAGCAGGACGACAACGCCGACGACGGCAGCCGCGCCAACCGGGAGAAGCGGTACCGGCTGCGCCTGCGCGACGCCGAACGCCAGCGCGACGAACTGGCCGACACCCTGACTCGCACCCGACGGACCATCGTGTCCTCCGTGGTGGCTGGCAGAGGATACGCACCGAGGGTGGCCGAGCTGGTCGCCGCGGACATGGACGAGCTGCTGGACGACAACGGCATCCCCGACACCGAGAAGATCGTGAGCACCCTCGCGGCGGTCGTCGCTGACTACGGGTTCGCTCGTCAGCCGAGAACGCCAGCGCCGAACCTCCAGCAAGGTTCGACCAACGGCGGTGCAGGCAATGCGGGTAAAGCGTCGTGGGCAGGCGCGATCAAGGGCAGCTAGTAGACTCGCCATTGCGGGGCCGGCTGCGCGTCGCAGCCACCCGCGACAGGTTCGCCTCCGTGAGGCACACCGGCTTGAGTGTTGACCGCTCGCCGCGACATCCGCCCAAACATGCCGTCACGGAAGGCAATCCCCATGACCACGAACAGCACCAACGCTGCCGCCATCCTCACCCCCGAGCAGGTCGCCGCACTTGTCGTACAGCCGCTCATCACCAGCTCGGTCGCAATGGTCACCTCCACGGTCGTGCAGACCGACAGCCACTCGATGCGCTTCCCGGTCGTCGTCTCCGACCCCGACACCGCGTGGGTGCCCGAGGGTGCGGAGATCCCCGTCTCCGACCCCGATGTCGAGGAAGTGCTTGTCACCCCGTCCGGTCTCAAGGGTTTGACCGTGGTCAGTAACGAGCTGGTCGCCGACTCCGACCCGTCCGCGCTCGACGTTGTCGGGCAAGGACTTGTCCGCGACCTGCGAACCAAGCTCGACGCCGCATGGCTCGGCGACACGGTCACCAACGGACCCAACGGGCTGGAGTCCCTGACCGGAGTAACCGAGACCGCCCTGACGTTCGACGGCTCACTCGATGTCATCGCCGAGGCCGTCTCGCTGGCCGAGAATGCGGGCGCGCCCACGATCCACCCCGTCGACGGGCTGCCCAACTTCTCCCTCGTCGCCAACCCGGTCGACGTGCTCGCCCTTTCCACCGCCAAGGTCAGCACCGACAGCAATCAGCCGCTGCTAGCCCGGATTTTTCGTCGAGGGTGATGGCAGTCGTGCGTTGAGATGCGATTGCGTCGCGAATCCGGTTGTGTGGTTCTGGGTATGGCGGGGTGGTCCCGTGTCGCCGGGTGGTGCGGGCTTTCCCAGTGCCGGTGGGTCTTTCGTGGTCGGTGGGTCAGGGGGCTTCGGTCATCGGAAGGCGGTGCGGATGGCTTGCCAGGCGGCCGCGATCTGGGCGGCCCAGCGCCAGGTGGCGTCGATACGTAGTCGGGTTCGGCGGGCGCCGCGGGTGATCCGGGCGGCCACGTGCAGGACCCGGTAGCGGAAGGTGGCGATCTCGGCGCGAGCCAGACCGGTGTGCTCACGGAATCCCAGAAGTCGGCACCAGGTGACCAGGTCGGCTGCGGCCAGGACGATTTCGAGCCAGGCGGCGTTGGGCCAGAAACCGTGGCACGGCAGATTCCGCAGTCCGGCGGCTTTGAGATCGCGGATGCGGTCCTCGACGCGAGCATGTTGGCGATGCCGTAACTCCAGGCCCGCGACCTGTCCAGGGACAATGCCGGGTTCGGTGTCGGTGATGAACGCGGTGACGCGCATGCCGTCGGCGTCGGTGAACCGCAGTTGTGCACCGGGGTGGGGGCGTTCTTTACGCAGGATCAACCGTGTCCCAGGCGGCCAGGAGTCCAGGTTGACCAAGGTGGTGGCCTCGGCGACCCAGGCGCCGTCGCGGATCCCGCCTTCGGTGTCGACTGCTGGGTACCAGCCGTCGGCGAGGTTGAGGGTGTCGACGGCATCTTGGACGCGGGTATCGACGGGATAGCCGAAGGAGAATCCCACCCCTGATCGCGGCAGGCGTCGGCGAATTTGTGGGTGGCTCCGGCGGTGTCGCAGCGCACCAGAACTCTCGGCTGGTCGGGATCATCGCCAGCACTGGGGTCGGGTCGCCATCGTGGCGGCAACGCTGCCAGCGCCTGCGCCAGGACGATGATGTGGTCGGAGGCGGTGTTGGAGCCGGCGTTGCCGGTGCGCAGCAGCCCGGCCAGGGCTTCGCCGCCGGCGATCTCGGAGCGATCCAGAAACGCCAGCAGCGGGTGATGGCCGAAGGTCTTCTTCCACGTCGGCGTGGCGCCGTGCTTGTTGTCGGAGTGATCGATGACCAGGGTGGCGTCGATGTCGATGTGCAGCCACTCGCCGGCAGTTGGGGCGGCGCCGGCAGCCCACGCTGCTGCTCGCGCCGCGGACCGGGCTGCTCGCACGGCAGGCAGGTGGGCGGCGTCGATGCGCTGATCCACCAGCCGCCACATGGTGGTCGTGGAGGCTTTCGCGCCGAAGGCGTGTTCACGGTCGCCGCAGAGTTGGCCCACGGCGTCGATGCAGTCTGCGCCGTCGGCGACCGCGGCGGCCAGATCGGCGAACACCTCGCCGGGCGCGTACACCCACGGGCCGCGGTAGGTGTCGGCCAACGCGGCAGTGACCTGCGTCGATAGCCCGGTTCGGTCGGCGAGTTCCCGCAACATCGCCATCCCGGCATGCGACACGACGCCCTGGCCGTCGGCGGACACTTTGACCCTCGATGCGGCCGCGATATTCTTCACCTGCGAGGTGCCTTCCCGCTGGAACGATTGAACCCTAGAGAAGTCCAATTATTCCTTGCAGGACAGGCACTTTCGCGTATCTACACCCCATCGAACGCAAACTTCCGCGAAAAATCCGGGCTAGGAGTCGACGCCACCGCCGTCACCGGACGCACCGCGCTCGGCGTTCGCATCCACTCCGCACCTGCGTGCGCGCAGGGCACCGCGTGGCTCATCCCGAGAGACCGCGTGTTCGTCGTGCTGCGCAACGATCCCGAGGTCGTGTCGGACCCGTCTCCGTTTTTCTCCAGCTACAGGACTGCAATCCGCGCGGTGCTGCGAGTCGGGTTCGCCTTCCCCCACGAGGCAGCCGTCGTGCGCGTGGGCATGGACGGCGGGTCGTAAGCGCGGATAAGTTCGGTCGATGACGCGCAAGCAGGTGTACAAGATCACTTATCCGAACGGAATGATCTACGTTGGCCTGGATCACCGTCAGTGTGACGTATTTCGGCAGTCCTAGCGCCAAGGCGCGGATTGAAGCTGATCTAGGGGAGGGACGGCTGGACTACACCGCGCGCAAGCAAATCTTTTGGGAGTCTGAAACAGCTACCGACGCCGAGGTGCGCGCGATGGAATTCGCGATGATTCGGGAGAGCGGTTCGAACAATCCGGCGATTGGATACAACATCATGCCGCGCTGGAGCGGCTAAAAGGTACTCATTCCTCGAAGGTTTCCTCGTCAATTTGCTTCAGCTCGAACGTCTCTCGCACCTGGACCCCGACGTTGTACCTCACCATAAGCTTCGTGAGTTCCTTGCCGTCGATGAGCCGAAGCCGCATCGCGACATTCTCGGCGAACTGCTTGGCACCCGGCGAAAATCTTCCGGTGGTGACAAATACGCCGCGACTCGTCTGGGCGCCCTGTAAGGCCCCGACGAACGCCTGAATGTCAGGACGCGAAACGGTGTTGTCCTTGTCGTACCGCTTGGCCTGAACACCGACGAGATCAAGTCCGAGGGCATCCTGTCGGACGATCCCGTCGAGGCCGCTGTCTCCAGGCTTGCCGGTGTGCTCCAGCAGCGACTCGCGACCGCCGTACCCCATCGCTCGGAGCAGCTTCAAGGACAGAGTTTCCAGGAAGATTGGCGGTTGAGCCAAGATCCGGTCGAGCAGTTCTGCCGCCAAGGCGTCGTAGGAGGCTTCCACCAGAGCGCCAACGGCCTCACTAGGCGACAGCTCACTTTCGATGACGTTGTCGTCGGACTTTTCCTGTTTCTCGCTCTTGCTGCGATTTCGAAACTCTTGCCATTCGGGGAACTGCGCGAGGACGTGGAGGTCCACCCTGTCGGGATGCTCTAGCAGCACCTGCTTGCCGCGTTCGGACAACAGATGCCGCCCTCTCTCGGGCCGAAGAAGGAGTTGAGCTTGAGCCATGTGCGTTATCGCCCACGCCACCCTGTTGGTAAATAGCTCCTGTTTGCCGCTAGGCAGCATCACCTGACGGTCCTCGTCTGAAATATTGAGCGCAGCCGCGACGGTATCTCGGATCTGCGCGTGCGACTTTGGCTCATCGCCCTGTATCGCGACGAGGACTGGGCGCATCAAACTCTGGAAATCAGGTATCCCCACGATGACGACAGTAGCTACCGCCCTGGGGGTATGACCCCCGAACACGCTTCGACTGCGAGCGCGCGCGCTCTCGCTAAGGTTGGCGACATGTCTGGAAGTTTCGGCTTCTGACTCAGTTGTAGGACCGTCGTCAGCCGGTCTGTTGACGACTCGCTATCCAATCGGCCAGGGCCTGATCTAGTGCGGCGTCCTTTGTGATGCGCAGGTTATCGGCTGTTGCTAAAAACTGCCGCGTCAGGTCTGGATCGGCGTTGGCTTTCACGGGTTGACGTTGGGAGGTAACACGTGATGTGTGCTGCACCTGTCGCAGTTCCTCGGCGGGAAAAGACTCCATTAGTTGTAGGTAGTCCGCGTGCCTCGGGATCATGGTGTCCCCTTTTGCAAACCACTTCAGAACCTTGTTCCGAGCCGAGTTTCGGCAGATGCCCCGGTTATGTACGTAGTGAACCATCCCGCGTTTGATGCGCACCTCCTTCCTTGGGAAGGTGCATGTCATGCCGAGCAAGTACGACCCGGAGACCCGAGCGAAGGCGGTCCGTCTGGTGCGCGAGCACCGGGAGGACTATCCGAGCGAGTGGGCGGCGATTACCGCGGTGTCCAAACGGTTGGGGATGAACGCCGAGACGCTGCGTAATTGGATTCGCCAGCAACAGGTCGATGACGGTGATCGAGACGGGGTCTCTTCGGAGGCGGCTGCGGAGATCCGGGCGTTGAAACGGCGTAACGCCGAGCTGGAGCAGACTATCGAAATCCTCAAGGCGGCAACGTCTTTCTTCGTGCGGGAGAGCGACCCGCGCAGCCGCCGCTGACCGCTACGGTCTGCGAGTTCATCGCCGCCCACCGGGACCGTTTCGGGGTCGCTCCGATCTGCCGCGTGCTCACCGAGCACGCCGTGCCGATCGCCCCGCGGACATTTCATGCCTGGGCGGTGCGGGCGCCCTCGAAACGGGCCCTGTGGGACGCCACGATCACCGAGATCCTAGCCGGCTACTACGAGCCTGATGAGCACGGACGCCGCAGGCCCGAGTCGCTGTACGGGTCGCTGAAGATGTGGGCCCATCTGCAGCGTCAGGGCATCCCGGTGGCCAAGTCCACCGTGGAACGCCTGATGCGCAAGAACGGCTGGCAAGGCGTGCGCCGCCAGAAGAGGGTCCGCACCACGATCCCCGACCCGGAGGCGGTGCGACCGCCGGACCTGGTGGACCGCCAGTTCGGGGTGGCCGCACCCAACGTGCTGCTCGTGGCCGACTTCACCTACGTCAAGCTCGTCACCGGCGTGTTCGTCTACGTCGCGTTCGTCATCGACGCCTACGCCGGGTCGATCGTGGGCTGGGAAGCCTCGGCGTCCAAGCACACCCGCTTCGTCGAATCCGCGCTGCGTCAGGCCGCTGCACTGCGTGCCCGCCAAGGCCATCCCGTCGACGGCGCAATCCATCACAGCGACGCCGGCTCGCAGTACACGAGTGTGAGATTCGGTGAGACACTGAGCCTTTCGGAAATTCGCCCGTCCGTGGGCAGTGTTGGGGATTGCCTGTTGACCGGCTAATCCGGGAGAATGCAGGCACGTAAACGACACGCCAGCAAGGAAAATGCTTGACTGGCGGTAGGCGGCGGGGTTGCACTTGTCTTATGGCGATTCAGCATCAGCTGCGTCTGCACCCAGGCACCGATGTCGCCTGGGTGTTGTCCGGTCCGGGCTGTGAGAAGTACGCGTTGGTCAACGAGTACCTGGGGTATTTGGCCGACCGGAATTATTCTCCCCGCACGCTGCGGGCCTACGGCTATGACCTGCTGGCATTCTGCCGTTGGCTCGACGACGTCGATGTCACATTGAGTGCGGTGACCACCGAGACGGTGCTGGACTTCATGCGGCACTGCCGGCAGACTCCGATCGCGGGGCGCCCCGCCAATGTGGTGTCGATGACCGGCGCGGCCTACGACCACTACTCGTCGACGACCATCAACCACCGCCTTGCCGCATTGACCGGCCTGTACCAGTTCCGCGAACTGCGTGACCCCAGGCTGCGGAGCCCGATCCCTAGTGGCCGCGAAGCCCGTCGGGTCAGCGCTGAGGAACGCACCGGCTTGCTTGGACATTTGGTCCGGCCCAAACGCCGATCGGCGCTGCGGCTGCGCGAACCGCGTCGGCTGCCGCGGGCCTTGAATCGTCACGAGACCGCTCAGCTGTTATCGAGCCTGCGGACGTGGCGTGACCGGGCACTGGCTGGGCTGATGTTGTTGTCCGGGCTTCGATCTGGAGAACTGCTGACCCTCAACGTGACCGATGTCGATATCGGTGCCCGCTGGGTGAAGGTGATGGGCAAAGGCGCCAAGGAGCGCCGCGTGCCTCTCGATGTGGAGGTCGCCGGGCTGATCCAAACCTATCTGCTCGTTGAAAGACCCGAATCGGACAGCAACCTCCTATTCCTGGTCGCGAAAGGCCCGCATCGGGGCCAACCCTTGACCGCGGCCGGTTTACGCACAATCTTCCGGTATCACCGAGCCAAGACCGGGGTGCTCGCGGGTCACCCGCATGCGTTACGACATACCTTCGGCACCGCGATGGCCGAGGCCGGGGTGGATCTGGCGGTGATGCAAGCTCTGCTCGGGCACTCCCACATCGACACCATAGCCCGCTACATCCATCTGGCACCCATCCACGTCAAGGCGGAATACGATGCTGCCCGAACACGATTACGTTCCCGCCCCTGAAACACCGGCGCAGATCTACGCTGCCTACCTGGTTCACCTACAACGCCGGGACCGCGGCAACACCGCTTATGCCCAAGCCGCCCGATCGTTTCTACGGCGCTGGCCCCGAGTCCAGACCTGGGCCGACATCCCACTGCAGCAGCAGTTGGCGGCGAACTGTTCGACGCGGCCGTTTATCACGTTCCTGATGGTCAGCCGACGGCTGCAACCGGGTTACGACTACCTCGTGCACCGCAAACTCTGCAGCCTCTGGCACGAGCTGACCGACAGCTGCCTGCAACCCGACCTCGATCAGTTCCTGCGCGCAGCAGCCGAATTGGGTTTCAGTCAGCGGGTCGCTTCGGCGATCGGCTCGCAGATCATCGCCCGCCTGCTGATCCAGACCGCCCGCCCCCTGGCCGATCTGCGGGAACATGATCTGCAAGAGTTGCTGCACGCTTGCGATAGCCGACAGGAACGCACCGGCCGCGGTGCCAGGCACTATCGCAGCACCACCCACAGTGCCCGCCAGATCCTGTTCCACCTCGGCATCCTCGACGACCAAGCACCTCCGGCGGTCGCCCCGTTGACCCTCGAGGAGCGCATGGCCGACGTCCCGGCGGCGCTGCGGCCGGAGTTCGTGGCCTATCTGAACCGCAAATACGCCACCTGCGTGCCCAAAACGGTCAGCTCCCTGGCCACCCGATTGGCACATTTCGGCCGCTACCTCGCCGCCACCGACCCCAGCCTGACCTCGCTGAACCAACTGGACCGCCGCCGGCACATCGAGCCGTTCATCACCTCGCTGACCACCGCCACCAACAGCGTCACCGGTGAGCCGATCACCATCGCCGACCGGATCCGACGCATCCACGCGGTGGGCAACTTCCTGGCCGAAATCACCGAATGGGGATGGGACGACGCCCCACCGCGGCGCCTGATCTTCCGCACCGACATGCCGCGGCCACCCCGCTGTCTGCCCCGATATCTACCGGTCGATGCAGACCGCACACTCACTGCCGCCCTGGCGAAATCACCTTACCGACTCGCCGCTGACGCCCTGCTGGTGCAGCGGGCCTGCGGACTGCGCATCGGTGAACTGCTCGACCTCGAACTCGACTGCATCCACGAGATCCCGGGCCAGGGATCGTGGCTCAAAGTTCCCCTCGGCAAGCTCAACTCCGAACGCATGATCCCCGTCGACGACGAGGTCCTCACCCTCGTGGACCGCATCACCACAACCCGCTCCTGCGGGCGACCGATGATCCATCCCCGCACCGGCGCCCCCGCCGACTTCCTGTTCACTCACCACGGGAAAAGACTGTCCCAGAACGCAATACGCGAAGAACTGAACCGGGCAGCCCAAGCTGCTGGCCTAGGACACATCACACCGCATCAACTGCGACACACCTATGCCACTGCACTGATCAACGCTGGAGTATCGCTGCAGGCCCTCATGGCACTGCTGGGCCACGTCTCCTCCCAGATGAGTCTGCGATATGCCCACCTCTTCGACCACACCGTACGCACCGAATACGAACGCGCCTTGGACCTGGCCAAAAGTCATATCGGAGCGCTGCCCACCACCACCGCAGTCGGGTTGCCGCTGACCGATATCACCGGCACCGGCTGGAAAGACACCCCGGCCATCAAATCCCGCCTGGCCGGCGGATACTGCCTACGCGCACCCGCGCAAGGGTCCTGCCCGTATGCCAACATCTGCGAACACTGTCCCAGCTTCCACACCGACGCCACCCACCTCGCTGTCCTTGCCGCCCAACGCATCGACGCCCACGATCTGGCCGTAGACGCAGAAAAACGGGGATGGATCAACGAAGCCGACCGCCACCGCAAGCTCGTCTCCCGACTCGACGCGCTCATCACCGCAGCGGCATCCGCATGAACGAACCCGCCCTGCTGCGCGTCGAACGGGTCTGCGCCAACCTCGCCACCGCCGGCCAGCCCATCACCTTCACCGCCGTCGCCGAGCACGCCCAGATCAGCCGCGCCACCCTCTACCGCGACCGCCAGCTCCGCGCCATCGTCGACGAACACCGCACCCGACAAACCGACGCCCGCACCCTCACCGGCCTGGCCACCGACGTCGCCCACCTACGCACCGCCGTCGAAGCACTCGCCGCACGCGTCAAACGCCACGACGAACAACTCCGCAAACTCACCACACCACCCCGACAATGAACCACTCCGCACGCCAACACAGCTCCCTGAGCCCGCATTAGCCGGTCAAGCCTTCGACAACGCGCTGGCTGAGACGACCATCGGCCTGTACAAGAACGAATGTGTCCGGGCGGATTCCCCGTTTCGCCGCGGCCCACTGAACACCGTGGGCGACGTCGAATACATCACCGCCGACTACGTCGCCTGGTACAACCAGCAGCGCCTGATGCACCGCCTCGGACGCATTCCGCCGGCCGAAGCCGAAGCCCGCTACTATTCCCAACTCGTGACCGGTAGACCGGCCGGATCACAGAAACCTGAGGGTGCATGAAACCCGGGACGGTTCAAGCTCCGTTTTTGCTGGAATGAACGCACCTTCTTCGGTGGGTGTTGGCTCTTCCGAGAATGGTTGCGGAACGTCGCCATCGATCCCGGGGGCGACGTGCCTCTGGAGCGGTCGGAAATGGAGGAGCTGTTTCGGCTGCCAGAGCCGGCTACTTCCGACGTGCTGCCTCCGGGGTCGGCATTGGCGATAGCTCCTCCGCCACCCAAGACGATGAGGATCAAAGACATCGAGCCACCCGCGGCCACATGCCGCCAATTCGGCAACGTTCGTTGCCTGAACCCCCGGCCCCCCGGCCCCACCGCTGTGTCCAGACCTTCTGCGTGGCTCTGGGAGGGGCCGATCAGGCCGATGGACTGTCGGCGAGGTGCTCCCTGCGCCGCAATTCGTCGACTTGTTCCACAAGATCGCGCTGCGCCTGGGGCGACAGTCCAATCGCCCGTGCCGCCACACGGCGTACCCCGTCGTCACGCAGGCCGGCCAGCAGGGTCAACTCCTGGTCGAGCCTCGCGTAGTAGGCGTCATCGGTGAAAAATTCGGGTTTGATCCGAAAGAAGTTTGCCAACGCAGCCATTGTCGCGCGGGACGGATTCGTCCGGTTTCCCGATCTCAGCTGCGACAGGTAGGGGGCTGACATCGTCAAGCCCTCTGCCTTCAGCGCTGCCACCACTTCGGCTGAGGTGTGCGGTCCCCGGCCTGGCGGATAAACCGTGTCGAACAGTCGGTTCAATCGCTCTGCAAATGTAGTCATATCCGCTCCCACCCCGTGGGCCTTCGAGTGGCGTGCTGTGCCCGCCAATTCAGGATAGATACTGGACCGGTAATCGCCACCTTATTGGCGAGTTCGGACGGCACTGAATTGAACCGCTGGCGCAGCCTCGACCCACTGGGCGTTTGCTCCGGTGACGCGTCCCGCATGCGTCCACCCCTCTTCCACGCGTTCGGGGACCCGTGCCGGCGACGAGCTATCGCCCTGTCCTGCAAGCGGTATGGGGTTGCTCAGCTGCGTGTATCCGCCGGCCATGGGCGGCGCCCGAAATGAATGCATCCGAATTCCCCTGGCTGAAAACACTTCTGGCCGCCCGCGGAAACCCGAATTCGATCCCCTTCGCCGTGCGCAGGTGGCGCCCTCTATGCTCCGATCACCACCTCGGCGTCGACGGTGGTGACGCCCGAACGGACCGTCTCCAGCCGGCGGCGATGCGCTCCTGAATTTGCCGCACCCACTGGCTGATGGCGAGATCTTCTGCGGCCTGCTCGACGCCACCGCTGAGCATGGCGACCGGTCGCACCGTGCAGGACGCGACCCGCAGGCGTGCCGGCGTCTATCGCTGACCGTTCGGGCGTAGAGAGTATTTCCCTAGTTGAATACGCGGGTTCGATTCCCGTCGCCGTATGTACCCCATCGAGGTGACGGCGTGGCGCAACGCTGCGCCGGCCGGCGTTTCGTGGGCGCCGCGAACCCTTATGCCGGTCATCCTGCGAGGACCAGCGACACGTGCGATTTTGGTCCTGACGGGCGCACGCGGTCGACGCGTCAGCCGAGCAGACTCCTGTTGGAACTCAATGACCCGGATCTAGGGGAGATTTCTTGTGACTTCTGCGGTAGGCCAGCCGGAAACGCCGATCGTCGACCCTTCGAAACTCGTGCCGCACAGGTGGAAAGTGTTTTTGGCGTCTGGGGTGCTGGCGATCATCCTCGGCGTGCTGATGCTGGTGTGGCCGGGAAAGACCGTCCTCGTCGCCGCGGCGCTGTTCGGTGTGTCACTGCTTGTCGTCGGCCTTGGACAGCTGTTCATTGCGATGGCGGCGGACCTATCGGGTGGTGGTCGCGCACTCCTGTTCGTCAGCGGCGCCGTATCGGTAATTCTCGCGGTTCTGACCTTTCGGTACTTCGGCGAACCGTTCTCGATTCTGCTGTTCAGCATCTACATCGGTATCAGCTTCATCATCAGAGGGGTCGCGACGACGGTCGCGGCGATCAGCGGCACCGAAACGTCTGGACGTGCCTGGGATATCTTGTTCGGAATCGTGTCCGTGCTGGCCGGCATCGTCGTGCTGCTGCTGCCGTTCTCGTCGATCGTCCTTCTCGCCATGGTGACGGGCGCGTTCCTCGTTGCCCTCGGCCTGTTCGAGATCGTGTCCGCGTTCAATGCTCGCCGCGACCGCGCCAAGGTGCCGGTGAACGTGCGTACGGCAACGGCCACATAGCGCGAATACGCGGGTTCGGTTCCAGTCATCAGCTCTACTGGACCCACCTGTTGTCGTTGCATCGGTACTCGAAAACTGCTGGAGCACCGGGGTTCCCAGGAGACACGATGTCGACGATGGAGAAGCGGGCGACCGCCGTCGACAGTCGACGTGTCGACCCGGCCGCGCAGGGAGTGGGCGCTCGTGTCCAAGCAGAAGCGCCCGGCCAAGTCCTGACCTCGCGCCATGTCCTCGCAGGCCCACAATCCACCCTGAGATCGGGCCTGAGGAGGGGAAGCGGTTCACGTCCTTTGTGCCCAATGCTCATAGGCATGAGTAGCACCGACAACGCGCGGCGGGACCGCCTCGATGAGCGCTCCCTTCTTCTGGGCGCCGGGTTCAAGGAAGATGAACGTGAGCTGGTGCTCGACGAACTGTCCGCGCTGGGTCCGCACCTGGCCAGGTGGGATCCGAGCGAAGTCCAAGTCGAGGTGTCAGTGCGCGAGCGCGGCGGTAAAGAGCAGAGCGTAACGCTGCGCGCGTTTCTGCCGGGCTTCCCGCCGCTGGTGGCTGTTGGCCAGGACCGGGGTCTCATGCGGGCCCTCGCCGAAGCCAAGAGGGACCTGATCACTCAGATCGATCGGCACAAGACCGAGCGTGACCCCAAGAGCAATCGTCAGCTGCGGCGCGACACCATCCGCCACCCTGGGTTGAACGCCGGCGCGGGATCGTGAGTAAGCACAGCCGAGCGGCGACGCTGACGCCGGACGAGATCGCCCTTCTCGAGGCTGAGCTCGAAGAACTGAAGCGGCGCCGCGAGCGCGTGGCGGCCGACCTCGACAGCATCCGCGATACGGTCGGCGACCTCATCGACGCCGATGCGGCCAACCAGATCGCTCTCGCCGACCAGCTGGCCGCAATCGACGACCGGATAGCCGAAATCAACTGGCATCTGCACGGTGGGCCACCCGAGTCTGAGGTGCCCGGCGCGCTGCCGGACGGGACCGAGGTGACGGTGCGCTATCCGAATGGGGAGCTCGACCGCCTGCGGGTGGTCGCCGTCGTCCGAGAGGTGCCGGTCGTGGACGAGCACGCGTTAACGCCGGACAGCCCGATGGGGCTCGCCCTGGCAGGCCATCAGCCAGGGGACGTCGTGACATACGAGACGCCGCAGGGACCACTGCAGGTCGAGCTGGTCGACATCCGGTATCCCGATTAACGGGCCTTGGCGCGCATTGGAGTGCCCCACCAGAGCCGAAAGACGCCGTGGATCTGAGCTGCACGCGCCTGTACTTCCCAAGTGGAGGCGTGCATCACACGCGGGCCGTCTTACAGAACTTCAAGCGGGGTCGGCCGGGTAGGTGGAGGGAACGCTCGGTCGAGGTCTCGCAGGTCGTTGCGGGTCAGCTCGATGTCTCGGGCGGCGGCGTTTTGCCTGACGTGGGAGGGAGTTCGGGCGCGTGGGATAGCGGCGACCCCGTCGTGCTGCAACACCCACGCCAGCACGATCTGTGCCGGAGTGGCGTTGTGCCGCTGCGCAATCGGTCGCAGCGCCGGGTTGGCGAGCAGCCGGCCTTGCTCGATTGGCGAATAGGCCATCGTCAATATCCGATGTTGGGACAGCCACGGTATCAGCGCGTACTCCGGGCCGCGGCGGGTCAGGTTATAGAGAATCTGATTCGTCTCGACCTCATTACCACCTGGGACGCCCGACAATTCGATCATGTCGTCGATATCGAGATTGCTCACGCCCCAGTGGCGGATCATCCCGTGGAGCTTCAAGTCGGCGAAGCCTTCAATAGTTTCGATCAGCGGGATGCTACCGCGCCAGTGCAGCAGGTAAAGATCAATGTAGTCAACGCCGAGCCTGCCCAGGCTTGCCTGGCACGCGCGCACGGTGCCCAATCGGGTTGCGTGGTGCGGTAGTACCTTGTCGACAAGAAATACTTCATTGCGCCGTCCCGCGATCGCCTCGCCGACCAAGACTTCCGCCGCGCCGTTGCCGTACATCTCGGCGGTGTCGATCACCGTCATTCCCAAGTCGATTCCAAGCCGGATCGCGGTGATCTCCTCGGCCCGGTACCCCGGACTTTCGGCAAAATGCCAGGTGCCCTGACCGAGGGCGACGATCTTCTCGCCGGAGCGCAACGATACCGAGCGAGGTGAGTTCATCCTCCAATCGCCTTTCTGACACCCCTGTTGGCGGGAAGGCCACGGGTCCGCCGGACTGCCCCAATTCTGCAGGCGGCATCACGCACTGCACTTCGACCTCACAGGGCACAACTGCGCCACACATGTGGTTTTTACGGGTCCAAGCGCCATCGGTCGATGATGAACTCCCACAGTTCACTTCAGCTGCGATACCACTGACCGGTGGCAGTGATGGCCGGGAGCCGCCTGGATCGCTTGCCACGCAATGCATTCATTGAAATAAGAAACAAAAAGACACATGTTCAGCTGGACCTTTCACCGATCTTGGAGAGGAATTTCACGCTATTTCAACAGGATTGATGTGATCTTGGAAATTGCTCGTTATGTTCTGGGCTGTCATCGTCGATCACAGAAGGGGGCGCCATGACCTTTCTTGCCCCGTTGGTCACCGCAAGCGTGGCGCTGGTGGGGGCCGGAGTCATCACAGTCACGCCGGTCACTCCGACGACAGCGCAAATGAGGGCTGCTGGTGAGCAGGTGCGTCTCACCGCCGCGACCACGACAGACTCCTGCGGCGAAACCGCCGTGGCGCTCTGCGATCCGTCCGGCTCCGCGCAGGGCCCCATGCTCGGCGCCGCTGCCCAAGCGACCACGAGCATCTTCAACATCCCGGCGAATCTGTTCATCGCGCTGGCCAACGTCCCCTACAACTTCTTCAATGCCCTGGGTCAGGGCGACGTGAATCTTGGAGACCTGCCGAACAGCGGGTTCAGCTTCGTCAATTCTCGTAACGGCATCGACCTCAACCAAACCGGCGTGGTCGGTCTGACGGCCGACCTCGAGTACGGCGGCAGCTGGTGGGTATACCACCCCTTCAATGTGCTCGGCAGCGATGCGGCGGACGTCGCGCGTTATCAATCGCTGGTCAACGTACTGCTGCCGTTTCCCGCGTTGTCGGTGGGGCTCGGCAACATCCTTACGGCGGTGGCCGCTTCGCAACTCCCGATGAACGTCGGGTGCACCGGCACCAACCTCGGGGCCTGTGAGCGTATCGATCAGATCCTGTCGACGATGTTCGACCTGCGCCACATCGTCGCACTCGTCTCGCCGGGCGGCTACACCTTCCCGCAGGTGAAGAATCCGATCACCTGCAGCGCGGACGGGTTGTGCGACATCAAGGATCCGAACGGCGTGACCGAGCCGTGGTCGCGGCAGACCCAGGAACTCAACATCTTCACGCCGTTCGAGAACTTCTACGACTCGCTCACCCAGACACCAGATTTCAGCCAGATCAGATTCCCCACCGTGACGATGATCGTGAACACGATCGTCAACTTCATCCGGGGGCTGAACACCGCGTTCAATCCTTTCGTGCGCGGGACCCAGTGCGGTTTGTGCGCACTGTTCGTGCCGATCCCTGCGGACGAAACCCGCCCGGGATCGACCAATCCCGGCACGCTGATTCCGGGTAGGCCCGGCACCGGTATGCCCGGCACAGAGGATGCGACGACCGAGCCGACGGTCGCGCGTGGGACGGCGACCGACGAGGGCTGGTCGTCGGACACCGACGAGATCTACACGGGGGAGAGGGGGGACGGTGCGGGGGTCGATTCTCCGTGGCCGCGCCATGCGCAGCCGTGGAGGTCGGCACAGGGACTGGAAGCGGTGTCGAGTCCCGAGGAGTCCATCCCAGGTGACGGCGACGTGAATGTGCCGGCTCCGCGCGCCGACGACGTGCAGAGGGGTCACGTCGACGGCGGCAGAGGCCTGGGCGCCGAGAGCGGTGGCGGCGCCGAAGACCGCGCCGATACGGAAGGCTCAGCTGATACCCAGCAAGACCACGCCGGCACGCAAGACGACGCCGAGACCCAAGACCACGCCGGCGATGACGGCGGTGGAGACGCCAAAGGCGGTAGCGATGCCAAAGGGCATGCGGGCAAAGGGGATTCAGGATCTCATCGGGCGGGTCACCGAGACGCTGCATGATCCGATATCAGTCGGCGGCCAGCGCCAGCACCTCGTCGAAACCCGCTCGCAGGCACTCGGTGAACAGCGCGATGTCGGGGATCGCCCCGCTGTCGACATCGATGCCGATCGCGCAGGTGTCGACGTAGGTCAGCAGGGTGACGTTGACCGCCGAGCCGATCGTGGGCCCGAACGCGTACTGCACCCGCACGTTCGCCCCACCGAGTTGGACGGGCACCGGTATCCCGGGCACGTCGCTGGCCAGGAAGTCGACGTGCCGCAGGATGGTGCCGATGTACCACCGCGGCACCCGGTTCAGGAAACCGGCGATCAGTTGCGTGTGTGGCAGCGACTTCTCGTGACGGACCCGCTCGGTGCGCTCGTGGATCTGCCGGATCCGTTCCGCCGGGTCGGCCACATCAGCCGGAATGTCGAACCGCATCAACGTGATCCGGTTCCCGCCAGGGGCGTCACGCTCGGTGCGGAGGCTGATCGGCATCGTCAGGTGCAGCGACCCCACACCGACGTCGTGCTTCTCGTGGTAGCGCCGTAACCCGCCGGCCACCCCGGCGACGAACGCGTCGTTGAGCGCGCCTCCGCCCCGGTGCGCGGCGTCGCGCAGCGCGGCTTTCGGCACCTCGAGCACGTCGAGCCTGCGGATCAGGCTGCGCCGTGTCATCAGCGGTGATCCGGTGGCGTTGACCGGCCGTACGGTCCGGTACACCGACGTCGCCAGCCCCGCTGCCGAGGCCACCGTCCGCAGCGGGCTGCGCACACCGTCGACGATCAGCCTCGGCGCCGCGGCCAGCACACCGATCACCGCGCTTCCGACGACCCCGAGGCCGTACCGTGCGGCATCCCGGTAGTCGTCGAGCGGGGATCGGCGCGGAGGAGGCGGCGACTCGGCGTCCGCCGACGAGGGTTCGGGGGAGAGGCCGAACAGGGCCATCGCGATCTGCACCCCGCCCACGCCGTCGGACAGTGCGTGATGGAAAACGCACAGCACGGCGGCCTCGCCGTCGGGCAGTCCTTCGATCAGGGTGATCTTCCACAGCGGACGGGCCCGGTCGAAGTCCTCCATCTGCGCCAGGCGGGCGAGTTCCAGCACGTCAGCGAACGATCCGTCGGCCGGCGCGGCCACTCTGCGCATATGGAAATCCAGATCGAAGTCGGCGCAGTCCTGCCATCGCGGCGGCGCCGGGGCGGCGACTCGACGACGGTCTGCCGCAGCATCGGCAGGTCGTGGCTGAGCCGTTCGACGCGGTCGCGGACCTCCGCCCAGTCCGGCACCCGGTCCAGCATCAGCACGGTCACCACCGTCGACCTCAGTCGCGGATCGCTCTCCATCGACCAGGTGAATGCGTCGCTGCTTCGCATGAATTCGCTCATGATGTGCTCCCGTTGATCACGGTAGAACGCAATGCGGCCCCGCCACAGCGGTGTAGCGCGGATCGGGGTCTTTGTGCTCTACGGGAGGCGACTGAGGTCCCCTGCCGCACAGGGGAGATCGGCACCGGACCTATCGTGGGGTGATGAGTGTCGAAACGCCGCCCGACCGTACCGGGGCCCCGACCACCGTCACCCGCGAACCAGGACGCTTCGTGATCGAGGTGGAGGGTCGCACAGTGGGGCTCGCCGACTACCACGACCGTGACGGCCGACGGGTCTTCCCGCACACCGAGGTGCTGCCGCAGTTCCAAGGCCGGGGTCTGGCAACGATTCTCGTCGCGGAGGCGCTGCGGGTCACCAAGTCCGAGGGGCTGCGCATCGTGCCGACCTGCTGGATGGTGGCCGAATACATCGACCGGCACCCGGAGTACGCCGCCCTGACCGATCGCGGGTGACCAGCTACCCGAACATGGTTTGGGGCCGGTCGGTGCGGTCGATCGAGAACCTTGTCGCCTCCTCGGTCGGGGAAATGCGTGCTCCACCCGATTCTGCGCGCGAGGATGGAGGACCGGGCCAGCTCGGAGAAAGGGGTCTCGACCGGTGCATCCAGACGCGTCGCCCACCCGCATCGCCATTCTGGGCGCCGTAGCGGTCATCGGCGGTCTGATCGTCGGGCTCGTCGGCGGGGCGTTCCGCTGGTGCCTGCAGACCGCCGAAGCCGTCCGGTCGGATCTTCCTCGAGTGGGCGCAGCAGCTTCCCGGACCGGGCTGGCTCGTACCGGTGTCCGCGGTGGCCGCCTGCGCCGCCCTGGCCGCGCTGATCGTGCGCTGGGAACCGATGGCGATCGGCAGCGGGATCCCGCACGTCGAGGCGGTTTTCCTCGGTCGGGCGCCCGCGCCGCGCCTGCAGGTCGTCCTCGCGCGCTTCGTCGGCGGTGTGCTGGCCATCGGTTCGGGACTCGTCCTCGGCCGCGAGGGCCCCACCGTCCACATGGGGGCGGCGATCGGCGCCGAGGCGGCGCGGCGGACCCGGCTGCCCGACGACGAGGCCCGCACGATGCAGGTGGCGTTGAGCGGCGCCGGCCTGGCGGTCGCGTTCACCGCGCCGATCGCCGGTGTGCTGTTCGCCCTCGAAGAGGTGACCAAATCGTGGCGGCCGCAGATCGTGCTGGCCTCGGTCCTCGCGGCGGCCGCGGCGGTCGGGGCGTCCCAGACGGTGTTGGGGGACGGCCCCGACTTCCAGGTCGAACCGCTCGATGCGCCCGACATCGCTTGGCTTCCGGTCTTTCTCGTGTTCGGCGTCGGGACGGGACTGCTCGCAGCGGTGTACAACCGGGCGGTGCTGTGGGCGCTGGACCATCTCGGCGCCGTCCGTCGGATGCCGGCCCCGGCGACGGCCGCGGCTATCGGCGCCGCGGTCGGGCTGCTGCTGTGGTCGGCGCCGTTGACCGTGGGCGACGGCGACACGCTGACCCAGATGCTGCTCGACGGGCATGACCTCGTCCTGCTCGCGGTCGCCGGGCTGCTTCTGGCCCGGTTCCTGACCGGCCCGGTGTGCTACTCGGCAGCGGTGCCCGGCGGGCTGTTCGCGCCGCTGCTCGCGGTGGGCGCGCTGTGGGGAACGCTGTTTTTCGGTTGCTTCGACGCGGTATGGCCCGAGGACACAACGCATCTCGCGGTCCCGCTGGTGCTCTCCGGAATGGCGGCGTTCTTCGGTGCGACCGTACGTGCGCCGCTGACCGGGCTGGTGATCGTGATGGAGATGACGGCGACGACGTCGGCGGCGGTGCCCATGATGGTCGCGACCGCCGCGGCGGTGACCGTCGCGAAGATGGTGGGGTCCCGTCCGATCTATGACGACCTGCGTGAGCGGATGAAACCGGGTCAGTTCTCGTCCGGAATCTGACGGTAGGTCTGGCCGCGCGCGGGCGCGTCCGGATCGTCATCCTGGTGGTTCAGCTTGTCCTGCAGGTCACGCTGCTCTTCGGTGACCTCGGTGGCGTCCTTCGGGTTGGCGGCGCTGTCGGGTTCCATGATGCACGGGTTGTCCCGATCGGCCCGGGCGCAAACCCGGTGCGTCCGCGGCGCTGGGATGCGGGCAGCCAGCTAGCCGCGCGCGGTGCCGGTCGCGTCGGCAGCGTAGAAGACCCATGCTGTGAGCCAGACCGTGGCCGCGGTGACCGCCAGCGCGCCCGGCACGTGCAGGGCCAGCGTCGTTGCCTCGCCGATCGCAGCCTGCACGAACGTGAACACGAACAACGCCCCGGCCAGGACGGCGGCCCACCATCCCGTCTTGCGGTCGAGGGCCAGACCCGTCAGGCCCACCAGCAGCCCACCCGAGGTGACGTGCAGCGCGATGGCCCCGGCGCCGTGCAAGTCCTCGAACCGGTGATACTGGACGATTTCACCGGCGGTCACGAACATCATGACGACCACGCCGAGGGTGAGCACGGCGAAAACACGCGCCGCGCGCAGCCACGGTGACGACGGACGGCGGTCGGCTGGCGGCATGTCTGTCCTCCGGGACGTCGGGCCATGGGCACTCCAGTAAAGCGCGCGAAGCTGGCAAAAAGGATGTATCACGGCCGTTGCGGGCCGGAAATACCCCGCGGGAACGTTCCTGACATGACTGAGATCGCACGCTACGCCGCCGAAATTCTGTGGGACGGGCTCGGAAGGCGGGACTTTCTGCGCGCCGTCGCCGCCGTCGGAGCCGGGGCGGGTGTCGCCGGGGTGGCGGCCTGTTCGACGGGCTCGTCGGCCACCTCGTCGACCGATGAGAGCTTCACCGTTCTGCAGCCTGGGCAGGGGGAGCCGACCGGCGACCACTATCTGCCATCGGTCCCGGACCAGGTGCTGTGGGGGTACGTACCGACCGTGCACGCCTCGCCGGTGCTGCAGATGACCTCGGGGCAGACGGTCACCATCGACGCGGTCAGCCACGAGGGCATCCTCGAAGACCAGGGCCGCGATCCCGTGGAGTACTTCGGTGCCCGGGGTGTCGCCGATTCGGAGGTGCTGCAGGACGCGATCGCGATCGCCGCCGACTACAGCCGCACCCCGCGCAACTTCGACAAGGACGGGCCGCACGTGGTCACCGGTCCGGTGTTCGTCGAGGGCGCAGAGCCCGGCGACGTGCTGAAAATCGAGATATTGGAAGCTGTTCCGCGCGTTCCCTACGGCGTGGTGTCGAGCCGTCACGGCAAGGGAGCACTCGCACGCACCGCCGACCAGGGTGCGCCGGCCGGTATCACCCTCGCCGAGGTGATGCCGCCGGTGGACACCGACGGCAGGCCGAGCCCGGATCCGCAGCGCTACGGCAACGTCTCCACGTTCACCGCTGTCGAAGACGGACACGGGGTCATGAGCTACGGCGCGTCCCGGGTGCGTTTCCCGTTGCGTCCCTTCATGGGAATGATGGGAGTGGCGTACTCGCAGGACACCGACCCGACCGCGGCGTCGGCCAATTCCATTCCGCCGACGGTCGGCGGCGGCAACATCGATATCCGTCTGCTCGGGGAAGGCGCCACGTTCTACCTGCCGGTGTTCGCCGAAGGGGCGTTGTTCTACGTCGGGGACCCGCACATGGCGATGGGGGACGGGGAGGTCGCGTTGACGGCGATGGAGGGTTCGCTGCGCGGCACCTACCGGCTGTCGGTGTGCAAGCCCGGCTCCGGTGACGCCCCGTCGGTGGCCTACCGGTACCCGTTCGGCGAGACCGCTGACGCGTGGGTTCCCATCGGTCTGTCGGATCCGGACGGTTCGGTGGGCGGCCAGGGCAGTGACCTCGACGTCGCGATGCGGCGGGCGGTGGTCAACGCCCTCGACTTCCTGCAGACCGACCAGGGCATGGACCGTGCCACGGCTTACGCGTACCTCTCTGCCGCAGCTGACTTTTCGGTATCACAGGTGGTCGATCGGACCGTCGGAGTGCACGGACAGGTCTACAAGTCTCACTTCACGCAGGCCTGAGCCGGCTGGTGAATCGGGAACCCTCTCCATTGAAGTGAGGGTGCCCAAACTTTCGCGCTGGGTAACCCAAACTTATTGTGCGAGAGCATGTTTCGACTGCCACGGGTTGCGAGGTATGTGGTGGGCTGTGTACGGTGGCAGAAGCGAAGGGGAGTAGCCCCCAAATCGGCAATCGACATACTGGCTGCGCGACGTGCTGCGCGGCCCGGTTGTCCGGACCGGTCTGTACGGCCGGTGGGCGAGACCTTCGGCCGTACAGACCGTTCGGTCTGCCGGCCGGAGGCGTTTTTTCTCCGAGCGGCAGACCTCGAACTCCGAGGAGTTGTGGTGCTCGCCGCTGCGCTGTTGAGCTTCGCCGTCATCTTCGTCGCCGAGTTGGGGGACAAGACCCAACTGGTGGCGATGATGTTCGCCTTGCGGTACCGGTGGTGGGTGGTGTTGTCCGCCATCACCGTCGCCACCGCCGTCGTGCACGTGCTCTCGGTCGCGATCGGCCACTACCTGGGCGCCGCGCTGCCGACGCACCTGCTGGGACTCATCGCCGGCGCGATGTTCGTGTTCTTCGGCTTGTGGACGCTGCGCGGCGACAGCCTGTCCGACGACGAGACCTCACGCGCGGACAAGGCCACCGCACCTGCGTTCTTCGTGGTCACCTCGGCCTTCGTACTCGCCGAACTCGGTGACAAGACGATGCTGGCGACCGTGACGCTGGCGGCCGACCGTGACTGGCTCGGCGTGTGGATCGGGTCGACCCTGGGCATGGTCGCCGCCGACGGCCTGGCCATCGCGGTCGGCGCGGTGGCCGGCAAGCACCTTCCTGAGCGGTTCATCCAGGTCACCGCGGCGGCGCTGTTCCTGGTGTTCGGCTTCTCCATGCTGCTGGAGAATCTGTGGCCGTCGCTGTCGACGGTCGCCATCGCGGCCCTCGCCGTGGCGCTCGTGGCGGCCTTCGGTGCGACCCTGTGGGCATTGCCCGAGCGGCTCCGGCCTGCGGTGTTAAGGACGTCGCCGGCGCGGTTGCCCTCCCCGGCCGAGGCCGGGGAGGAGTCCGATGTCGGCGCGGGTTCGGCAACCTCAGATCGGCACGACTGACCGGATTGCGATCTGGTCGGTCTCGCAGTGTCGGCAGGTCAGCGGGCGCACCTTGAGCCGGATGTTGGCGATCCGCAGCGCGCGACGGCACATCGGGTAGGGGCATCCGCACGACAGCGTGACCCACCATTGCGCCGGGTGGGCGAGCGGGCCGCAGAACTTGCGGCAGGTGCACAGGATCTCGGGGTCGAAATCCAGTTCCGCCAGCGACGGCTCGAGCAGTGTGGTCACGGCCCCCAAGGCTAAAGTGATGGTCGAGACTTTTGCGGGAGGCGCGCGCGAAGAACTGCGCTGAGCCGTCTCCGTTGGCGGCGTCTCAACGCGTGCCGCTGACATGGGCGCCCGCATCGGCCGGCAACCGCAGCGTCTCGACGAGGGTGAGCGCAAGTAGCGCGCCAAGCGCGACGAAAGCCCACGAGAACGACGCCAGCACCGTCAGGAGCAGCGCGGCCACCGCGATGCCGAGGCCGGCCGCCACTTCCTGCACCGTGGCGTTGAGCGTGTTCGCGTGAGTGAGCTCGTCGCCGTCGACATCGGCGAACGCCAGGCTGTTGTATGCGGTGAACCCGATCGACCGCAGCGCGCCGCTGACATACAGGGCGACCGCGATCACCACGACGGGGGTGTCCGGTCGCAACGCCGCCAGCACCGCGAACCACGCCACCGAGACCAGACCGTTGACCAGCAGCACACGCTTGATGCCGAACCGGCGCATCAACGGCGTGGTGATCGGCTTGATCGTCAGGTTGCCGACGAACAGCGCGGCCACCATCAATCCCGCGGTGAACGCCGACCAGCCGAACTCCAGCTGGAACAGCAGCGGCAGCAGGAACGGCACCGCGGTGATCACCAGGCGATACAGCGAGCCGCCCGATACCGTGATGCGCAACGTCCGCACCCGCAGCACGGACAGCCGCATCAGCGGCGCCGGCGAGCGGCGCAGGTGCCAGAGCGCGGCGGCCAGCAGAACGACCGCGACCGTGCCGCCGACTCCGACCAGCACCCAGTCGGTGCCGCTGACCCGGACATGCTCCAGGGCCAGCAGCGCCGCCGCGATGCCCGTGCCGAGAAACAGCAGCCCCCGCCAGTCGAACGGCCGTACCTCTGCTGTCGGGCCGCCGCGGATCAGCTTGAGCGCCAACAAGAATCCGACGATCCCGATCGGGATGTTGATCAGGAAGATCCAACGCCAGGACCCGTAGGTCGCGATCGCCCCGCCGAGTGCGGGTGCGACCACCGGCGCGGTCAGCGCCGGCCAGGTCAGCAGTGCGATCGCGCGCACCAGATCGGTCTTTTCGCTGTAACGCAACACCGCCAGCCGGCCGACAGGGACCATCATCGCGCCGCCGACCCCCTGCAGGACCCGCATCGCCACGAGCATCGGCAGCGAGACGCTCAGCGCGCATCCCGCCGAGGCCAGCGTGAAAATGACGATCGCGCAGAGGAACACGGCCCGGATGCCGAATCGGTCGGCCGCCCACCCGGTGGCCGGGATCAGGACCGCGACGGTCAGCAGGTAGGCCGAAACGGCGATGTTGACATCGACGGGGGCCACGTCGAAGCTCGCCGCGATGGCCGGGATGGCGGTCGCGATGATCGTCGCGTCCAGGATCTCCATGAACATGGCACCGGCCACGAGCAGCGCCATGCCGCGGGGGAACGACGATCGGGACGGGGGCGCCGAAGACACGGGATCCAAACCTAGACGGGCACCGTGTGTAGCGCCCGCCGGGCTCGGATCAGCCGGCGCAGTCCAGCGTCACATTCACCTTCTGCTTGGGCGTAACCGTGAACACGTTGACGTCGTCGTCGTCGACCGGGAACTGCTGGTTGGCGATCGGCAGGCTGCGCACGCTGATCACCGTGCACTGGTCGAGCGGGGCGCTGCCGACGCGGCTGACCCGCACGTCATAGCCCTGGGACCGCAGCTGGTTGATCGTCGAGGTCGCGGTGTCGGCCTGGGCCGGCGCGGCCAGGGTCAACGCGGCACCGAGCGGCAGCAGGGCCGCGGCAAGTAACTTCGTCATCGTGCAACTCCTTGTGTGAGGGCGTCACCGGCGTGGCCAGGACATCGAGTGACACCATCGTCGCGACGCGTGCCGTGCAACGCTTGGAGTCCGGATGGAGATTCCATGGAGATCCCGGGCAGTTTCGGCGTACCGCTGCCTAGAGCACCTTGGACAGGAAGTCCCGCAGCCGTGGATGCTCGCGGGTCAGATCCCTGTCGATGCCCACGAGTTGGCCACCGGCGTCCTGGAATTCGACGGGCGCGAAGGTGGTGTCGGTGGCGATGACGTAGTTGGGGTCCTGCGCCGCCGCCGTCCCCGGGGTCAGCAGGCCCACCCCGAGAAGGGTTGCCAGCGCGGTCAGTACGAGTGTGGCGAGCCGACATCGGCCGGAGGTGGCTCGATCGCCTTCGGTGTGACGTGACGGTGTGGCGCGCATGCTGGCTCCCCGCGTAGGTCCCTGTGCAGGGTCACGCTAACGGCGGCCAGTGCGTCCCGCGGGGGATCGGGAAGTTCAGCCGGTGATGGCGCGGGCGCCGACGGACGGTAGGCGCTGATCGCCGCAATTGTTCGTTCTGCGGATGACTTCGCTAACCTGTGTGAGGTTGTCATACGTAAGACACCGCTCCGGGTTCAGACTGCAGCCTCCCGAGATCATCTGCGACCGCTCTTCGGCCGCATTTATGAGACGAGGCTTGAGGACGATGCAGCAATTCAGCGAACAGCAGGTCGACGATATCGCGGTGGTCGCCGCGGTCGGCGCTGTCGACATGCTCACCGCGCCGCAACTGCAGGCGGTGATCGCCGCGGCGCTGGCGCGCAGGCCGTCGGGCCTGATCGTCGACCTGACCGACGTGGACTTTCTGGGGTCGGCGGGCATGCAGGTCCTGATGGTCACGCGCAAGCAGGTCGACGGTTCGGTCGAGTTCGCCGTCGTCGCCGACGGACCGGCCACCAGTCGCCCGCTCCAGATCACCGGGGTGGCCGACTACGTCGATCTCTTCTCGACGCTCGACGTCGCCGTGGCGCACGTCAAAGCTAGGTCGCCTGTCTGTCGTGCTGACCGGCAGGTTTGACATTTTGGCGCCTGGGGAACAGACGCTTCGCCCAGCGGTAGCCCCGCAGAAAAAGGAGTGTCTGGTGAGCGATCACAATTCTGGTCCGGAAGAAGCCGTCAAGGGCGTCGTCGAAGGCGTCAAGGGCAAGGCCAAAGAGGTCGTCGGCGTCGTCACGGGCCGGGATGACCTGCAACGCGAGGGCCAGGCCCAGCAGGACAAGGCCGACGCACAGCGCGAGGCCGCACAGAAGGAAGCCGAGGCCGAGAGTGCCCGCGCGGCCGCCAAGGCCAACGAGGAGCGGCAAAAGCCGAACAGTCGTAACCGTCACGCAGGTAGATTGTCCTGCGATGACCGCTACCTCCATCCGCAGCAGGTCAGCCGACAGTCGGAGCTTCGCAATCGCGTCGACGTCGCTGACCTTCACCTGGCGTGAGGAGGGCGTGGGGGCCGACAGAAAGGCCACGGTAGCGGTGTGCGGCGAAGTGGACGCGGCCAACGCCAAACACTTCGCCCACACCGTGCGCGAAGTCAGCGCCGGCAGCGCTGCCGTGGTGCTCGATCTCACCGACGTGAATTTCATGGCCTTCGACGGCGCCTCGGCGCTGTACGCCATCAGCGCCCATCTGGCTCGCGAAGAAGTGACCTGGTGCGTCGTCGCCGGGCCGGCAGTGGCACGCGTGCTCGAACTCTGTGATCCCGAGGGTCTGATCCCGGCAACAACGATCCCGTCGGTGCGCGCCGCCAAACCTGCCTGACGCTTTTCCAGCGAACACGACGGCGCAGCCTTCGCAGACGCGTGCTGCCGCCCAGGTGCGGAGTTCTCCACAGCCGTTATCCACATTGTGGTTTTGCTGCGATGTGCCGCTGTGATCTCGCGCTCACTTTCCGGGGCAAAGCTAAGAAATTGTTACGAACATGTTTTGTGCCGATTTTCCCGGTGGGCTTGCTGCCTCCGTTCAGGCACTGTTCAGCTGCGGTTTCGGCTTTGCTGTTTCGAAGTAACGAATTCATAACGCAACGTTTCTTAAGCGAGCCCTGAGAGCTTCGGCGCTCCCTGTGACGAAGCGCGAATTCGTCGGGGTCGATACCGAATTTCCGTCGCTACACTCGACTCAGGCGGCGCCCGTTCGGGCGCCTTGACACGGAATCTAGAGCTTGGCAGACGTCGTGCCGGCGGAGGTACCACAACACATGGCAAACTTTTCGGTGCTGATGAGGCGCTTGATGTCCAAGGGTAAAACCGAGTCGAATGTGACAGATGCGCCGTCGGCGGCGGCAGGGACACGCGGGACCGACGGGACAGCGAAAGGCGATGTGGTGCTGGAGCACCGCCTCACGCCGAACCTGGGCCCCATCGGCGACATCGCCGCGGCTCAGGGCATTGTCGTCGTGGCCAATGCCGCCGACGCCAGCGTGTCGCTGATCGACAACACCACCCTCAACGTGGTCGCCACCGTCGCGGTCGACGGTGAGCCGACCGCGGTGGCCGTGTCCGACGACCGGGCCTTCGTCGGCGTCACCTCCGGCAGCTTCGACGCGGTCAAGGTGATCGACCTGGACAGCCGCGCCGTCGTCGCTACCTACCCGGTGGCCTTCGGGGTCACCGCGCTGACGGCCGGTTCCGGCGGTAAGCGGGTTTATGCCGGTCGCGGTGCGCAGGACCGCATCGACGTCGCGGTCATCGACGTCACCGCTGAGCGGGTCGGCACCATCGGCATCGGATCCGGTCCGGCCGCCAACGTGGACGCGCTCTGCGCCGACCCGAACGGCAAGCGGCTGTACGTCGCCGTCACCGACGCGGTCGGCAGCCGCGTGATCGTCGTCGACACCGAAACCTCGCAGGTGCATCGGGTGGTGCCTGTCGGCGCACCGATCCGCGACATCGCCTACGCCGGGAGCGGTCTACGTGCTCACCTCGGACCGAGTGGTCGGCGGCGCCGTCCACATCCTCGATCTGGGCGCGATGCGGATCACCGATCGGGTGACCGTGGGTGGTGCCCCCACGCAGTTGTCGATGAGCGCCGACCAGACCCGCGCATACATCGTGGATTACGACCGTGTCGCGGTGCTGTGCACGCTCAGCCTCGACGTCGTCGACGCGCTGACGGTCGACGCCAGGCCGTCGTGCGTCGCTCAGGGCGCCGACAGTTCGCGCCTCTACGTCGCCGACTACTCCGGCGCGGTGAGCGTGTACTCGGTCGAGTCCTCGATCGAGACGCTGTACTCGCAGTTCCTGGCGACCGATCAGATCGCGGTGGGCGCCCCGCGCCGGCTGCAGGCAGCCCCCGCCTGACGGCGTCACTCGAGTTCACCGCCACTGATAGCGGGTTTTCGGTCGCCCGGCCTTTCCATAGTCGGTGTGGCGGCTGACCGTTCCCTCGTCGGTGAGCCGCTCGAGGTAACGCCAGGCCGTCACCCGCGACACCCCCACCTGCCTGGCCACCTCATCGGCGGTCACACCGTGGGTGGAATCGCGTACGGCACGGGCGATCTCGTCGTTCGTGCCCGCTGCCGCCCCTTTCGGTGCCACCGACCGGTCCGGGTTGACCCGTAGCTCGGCCAGCGCCCGGTCGACCTCGGCCTGGCTGGCGGCATCGGTACCGGCAGGCAGCGCTTCGCGGTAGCGCCGGTGCCTCGCGAGTCGTTCGCGGAACGCGGCGAAGGTGAACGGCTTCAACAGGTACGCCAGCGCGCCGTGACCGACCGCGGCGCGCACCATCTCCAGATCGCGCTCTGAGGTAATCGTGATGATGTCCGGCGCCGGCCGCAGGCCGGCCAGCGCCGACGCGAGCGCGATCCCGTTGGCGTCCGGCAGCCCGATGTCGAGCAGCACCAGGTCGATCGGGGCGTCCGACGCTGCCGCCTCGGAGGCCGCCCGCATCGCATCGCGCGCCGTGTGCGCCACTGCCGCCACCGAAAACCCCTGCAGCCGCAGCAGATAAGTCCGGTGCGCCTCGGCGATCAACGGTTCGTCCTCGACGATCAACACCGTGATCACGGGCGATTCACCGTCACCGTCACCACCGAACCGTAGGTCACATCCGCGGTGAGCTGCCCGCCGTGGCGTTTGACCACCTGGGCCACCAACGCCAGCCCCAGCCCGTGCCTGCCGTCGTCGTCACCGGACTTCGTCGAGTAACCCCTCTGCATCGCCTTCTCGAAGGTGCCGGCGTCCATGCCCTCCCCGCTGTCGGCCACCCGGATCAGCAGCCGTTCGTCGTTCTGCTGCACGGTGACCTCCACCCAAGGGTCGTCCGGATCGCAGGCATCCATCGCGTTGTCGATGAGGTTGCCCGCCACGGTCACCATCTCCTGGCCTGTCAAGAGCAGATCTTCGGTGTCCGAAGGCAATTCGGAATCCTCGGTCACGGTCAACTCGATACCGCGTTCGTCGGCCTGGGCTGTCTTGCCCAGCAACAGCGCCACCAGGGCCGGCTCGCCGACCGCATCCGAGAGCCTGTCGACGAGTTGCTGGGACAGCTCGAGTTCGGCGGTGGCGAACCGGACGGCTTCCTCGGTGCGTTCCATCTCCACCATGGTGACGACGGTGTGCAGTTTGTTGGCCGCCTCGTGGGCCTGAGACCGCAGCGAGTCGGTCAGCACCTTCAGCGAGTTGAGTTCGCCCAGCGCGCCCTGCAACTCGGTGCGGTCACGGATGGTGACCACTTCCGACGAACCGGCATCGGACCGCACCCGCGACCGATTGACCACCAGCACGCGGTCGTCGGTCACGTGAACCTCATCGCGGGCGCCGGGGTTGTAGGTGCGCAGGAACTCGGGCAGGTCGTCGGCGGCGACCTCCCCGGCCGGCAACGACAGCAGTCGGCGCGCCTCGTCGTTGACCACCGCCACGCCGGAGCGGTCGAGCACGATCAGTCCCTCGGACACCGAGTGCAGGATCGCGTCGTGGTGGTCGTACATGACGCGCAGTTCGTCGGGGCGCAGTCCGTGCGTCTGGCGCAGCAGCCGCCGGCGGATGCCCCACACGCCCAGCAGTGAAACCGCAAGCGCGGCAAGGCTGACGGCCGCGATGACGGGCAGCTGCGACTGCCAGCGCTCGGCGAGGCTCTGCTGCAGGATGCCTGCGGCGACCAGGCCGATGACGCGGCCGTCGCCGTCGTAGACCGGGGCCACCGCACGGATGGACGAACCCAGCGTGCCGGTGTACACCTCGGTGAACGTCTCGCCCTGCAGTGCGGGTTCGATGGTGCCCAGATAGGCGCCGCCGATCTGGGACGGATCGGTGTGGGTGAAGCGGGTGCGATCGGGCGCCATGATCGTGATGAACGCGATGTCGGTCTGTCTGCGCACCAGCTCGGTGACCGGTTGCAGCATCTCGGTGGCCCGCCCGGACTCGATGGCCTCGGCCGTCGACGGTGAGTCGGCCAGTGCGGTCGCGATCCCGACCACCTGCTCCTGCGCCGCGGCGTCGCCGTCGCGGCGGGCGTCCAGCGCGGCCAGTGCGCTGCCGGCCAGCACGATCACCGCGATGACCAGGATCTGCAACGCGATGGCCTGGCCCGCCAACGACCGCGGCCACGGGGGTCGGGATGGCGGCCGGATCCGTCCCATCGCCTGCCTCCCGTGAACGTAATGAACTAAAACGTGACCTGGCTCACGTCCTCGCAGAGCATCCTTGCAGACCTTTTGCACACAGCGACCCCGGAGGACAGTGCGATGACGACCACGATGGACCGGCCGACCCCACCTTCCGACACCCCGACCCAGACGAGACCGCACGCACTGGCTCTACATCGCCGTGATCGTCGCGGTCCTCGCCGGTGTCGGGGTCGGCATCCTGGCCCCGACGTCGGCAAGAGCGTCGGCGTCCTGGGCACCCGTATGGCAAGTTCCGTGGCGCTGATCAAGATGATGCCATCGCGCCGGTCATCTCTGCACGATCGTGCTGGGAATCAGGTCCGGTCCGCAAGGCGGCCACCGTCGGCAAGGTCGGCGGCCTGGCGTTCGTCTACTTCCTGGCCGATGTCGACGTTCGCACTGGCGATCGGCCTGGTGGTCGGCAACCTGCTGCACCCCGGCAGCGGATTGCATGTCACCGACACTCACCGTGGAGCAAGTGGCGCGCCGAGCTGGCCGACAAGGCCCATGAGAGCCGGGTGGGCTGATGGACTTCGTTCAGGGCATCATCCCGACGTCGATGTTCTCGTCGCTGACCGAGGGCAGCGTGCTGCAGGCGTTGTTCTGTCGCGCTGCTGGTGGGCTCGGCACGCGCTGCAGGGCCTCAGGAAGTTGGCCGGTGAGCCGATCTCCTGCAGTGGCATCGAGCACCTGCAGGAAAGCTCGTATTCAAGGTGCTGGTGATGATCCTGTGGCTGGCGCCGGATTTCGGCGCGTTCGGCGCTGGCCCATCGCGAACGTGGTCCGGTCAGACCGGCTGGGCGGCCGTCCGGGCAGTTGATGGCGTTGGATGCTCGGCTTCTATCTGACCCTGACCGCCGATCTTCGTGTTCGGTGTGCTCGGGGCACTGCTG